>DVIF01000020.1 GCA_018711525.1 Candidatus Ornithospirochaeta stercorigallinarum | reverse complement strand
TAGATGACAATGTTTTTCTCCTTCCTGTATCAAAGACCAAGAGCTACGATGCGATAATGAGTGTCTACTCAGAGGGGGCGCGTGTATTCGGAGAGAACAGGGTGCAGGAGGTAGAGAGGAAGTTCCCTTCCCCTGAAGAGAGACCGGATGGGATGAAGGTCTATCTCATAGGACAGCTTCAGAAGAACAAGGTCAGGAAGGCTGTCTATCTTTTCGATAGGATAGAGTCGGTTGACAGCCTTGAACTTCTCTCTCTTATTGATAAGGAATCTGCAAAGATTGGGAAGAAGATGGATGTTCTTCTTGAGTACAACAGCAGCAAGGAGGAGAATAAGAGCGGTTTCAGAAGCTCTGATGAACTTCTCTTAGCTCTTAGAGAATCAGTAAAGATGGAGAACATCTCCGTCATCGGGATAATGACAATCGGACCGCTTACTGATGACCCTCAATTAATCAGAAATGCTTTCAAAGATACCAAAGCACTATTTGGGAAGGCATCTGCAATCAAGGATCTGAGTGTTCTTTCCATGGGGATGAGTTCAGATTACTTGATAGCCATTGAAGAAGGCTCGACTGAAGTGAGGATCGGCAGTGCAATATTCGGGGAGCGTAGATGAGGAGAGTTGTTGCCGTTCTGATGATCATGATCCTCTCCTTCTCCCTTTTTGCAGACCCGATAGAGTTCGACTACGAGCCGTATGAGGAGGATGAGTTTCCCGTGTGGCTGAGTGAGATCAGAAGGGCGGAGAGCATCTTTTTCGGCTCTTTGGTAATAACATTCCCCCTTACTGCTGCAGGATACTCTATCGCATCCGGGCTTGGTGCAGATATAAACGACAATCAGTTCCAGCTCTTCTGGGAGCAGCTTGGGGTTGCCTCATGCCTTTCATTGGCAATTGTGGGAATAGACTGGCTTATAGGGTATCTCAGTGATTAAGGAGAAATCTTTCACTTTCTTATCATCTATCTCCGATAGGCTCGATAAGGCTGCATCCATCAATCCTGAGATAAAAAGAAGCATATTCTCCCGCCCTGACACGAAGATCCTTTTAAATGGAAATCCTGCAAAGAAGAGTACGAAGGTAAAAGAGGGGGATGAGATAACGCTCAGCTATAGTGAGGATGTCTTCGAAGGTCTTGAGAAAGAGGACATCCCTCTTGATGTGCTCTATGAGGATGATGATGTCCTGGTCTTAAACAAACCACAGGGGCTTGTCGTCCATCCCGGGGCAGGGGTGAGCGGAGGAACGCTTGCAAACGCACTTTTATACCGCTACGGGGATGATTTCATCTCAGACATGGATGAGACAAGGCCGGGGATTGTCCACCGCCTTGACAAGGATACAAGTGGAATCATGGTGGTTGCGAAGAATGATTTCTCTCTTGCATCGCTAGCAGAGCAGTTCAAGGATAGACAGACGAAGAAGTGGTACCTTGCAATCGCAAAAGGATTCTTTACATCCCCAACAGCTGTAATAGAGAAGAACATCACACGTGATATGAAAAACAGGAAGCTCTTTTCCGTCACCGACAATCCGATGAAAGGAAAGAGTGCGAAGACAGAGTATAAAGTCTTGAAGCAATATGGGAAACACGCACTTCTCTTGATACGGATCTATACGGGAAGGACTCATCAGATAAGGGTCCATTTGAAGAGCATAGGTCACCCGGTAGCAGGGGATGTGCTATATTCTTCTGATAAGGACATCCCACTTATGCTTCATTCTTATCGTCTGATGTTCCACCATCCGAGAAGCAATGAGCTCATGGATTTCAGAACGCCTTTACCTGAGCGCTTTACATCTTTTCTTGGAGAGGATTTTTCTCTAGATTCCTGATGTGGTTCTTTCAGAGATTCAAAAGCCTGTTCGCTTCCAGTATATCCTGATTGAACATCTTTTCGATCCTGATTTTGCTTATGGGGCCGTGACCTGGGAATACGAGTGTGTTGTCGTCCAGCGTCAGAAGCTTCTCCTTTATTCCGCTTATGAGAAGTTCTTTTTCTATCAGGGCGTTCGTCTGGCTGATATACCCGGACTGAAGGGTATCCCCTGTGAAAAGAGCAGAGCCGATTTTATAGCATATCGAGTCGAGGCTGTGTCCCGGGACATGGAGGCATTCGATATCGAGTCCTGCTTCCCTGATCACATCGCCGTCCTTTATCGTTATGGTTTCAAAGCCCTCGATCCTATCCATGTAGGCATATAGTTTCGGATTATATATCTTGCAGATCGTCCCAAGGCTTCTCACATGCTCCCTATGGGAGTGGGTTATCAGGAGGGCATTGAGTCTTATCTTATTCTTTTCGATGATGTCAATGATCCTTCCATCGAGGTCGGATGCATCTATCATGACGGCCTCCATCGTCTCGTCATTGACGATAAGGAACTGGTTTATCAGATGTTCGCCGGCAAAGTGTGAATATATCCTCATAGCTTTACGTTCCTGAAGAAAGCCTCCTCCGGATTCGAATACTTGAAAGAGACCGACCTGAGCAAAGCCGAGCGGAATGAGCAGCGCTTCAGGTTGGAGTCCTCGAAGGATGAGTTAATAAGCTTCGATAGGGAGAAGTTCGAATAATATAGGTCTGTATTGTCGAAGCAGCTCTGATAGCAGTCGACACCCATGAAAGAGGAGAGGATTAGGTTCGAGCCGGAGAAATCTGATTTTATTATCATTGCCCCTGAGAAGACGTTGTATCGTGCCTCAAGGTCTTTGAATGTACAGCTCTCGAATACCGCGTAGTCGAAGAAGTTCGATATAAGGCGGGAGGAGGAGAATGTGCAGTTGCGGAATGTGCAGAATGCGAAATTCGAAAAGCCGATGAAACAGGTAGAGAAATCCTTGTCCTCGAATTCGGCATTCACAATGCTTATGTTTTCGATTCTTTTTTCTCTCTCAACTTTATCCATTATGGATGCGATGACACTCTTCTTGTCATCTGTATGATGATAGCAGTAGTCGCTGTCCCATAGTGCATATGTATGGCAGTTCTCAACTTTGCATTTCCTGAATGAAAACATGGCTACATTCTACAGTTTTTCATCTCTGTTGTTAAGCTTCCAGTTGTGTTAATATAGCTCTCATGAGAGCAACGATCAGACGCAGCATAAACAACAGCTATGAGGCATTTGCAGAGGACGGGAGGATGTACAGCCTGAAGATAAAAGGTAAGACACTCTCTGTGCCGAGGTGGGAGTACAATCCTATTGCAGTCGGGGATGAGGTCGAGTTCAAACCGCATAGCGAAAGTGAGGGGCTGCTTACAGAGCGGTATGAGAGAAGAAGCACTTTCACACGCTTTCTGAACAAGGTCTCGTTGAACCAGACCATTGCTGCCAACATGGATCAGGCCCTGATCGTCTCTTCTGTGAAATCCCCATCGTTCCATCCCCGGTTCATAGACAGGGCGATTGCAGCCATCCACGGTTGCGATGTCATCATTGCAGTTAACAAGAGAGACCTTGGAATCGATATGGAAAGGGATGATATAGAGCTCTATAAGGCTCTCGGCTATCGAATCGTAGAGGTGAGTGTGGAGGAAGGGGACGTCTCCGAGCTTATTCCGCTTTTGAAAGGGAAGGTAACTGCGTTCATCGGTCCGAGCGGGGTTGGAAAGTCGTCCCTTGTCAATCTAATCACAGGCTCGAATCAGAGAGTCGGAGAGGTGAGTGACAAGTACAACAGGGGAAAGCATACTACCAATCATGCTCTCTGGATAAGCAAGGATGATATCGACATCATAGACACTCCGGGCATAAGGGAGATACTGCCGCCTCTTGAGGACCTGACGGAACTCAGGGCGTCGTTTCCTGAACTGAGAGGGCTTAGCTGCAAGTACGCAGACTGTCTTCATGATGGTGAGGACGGATGCATTGTCCCAGCTCTGGTTGAAGAGGGCCGGATCGATGAGGGCAGGTATTCAGGGTATCTGACGATGCTTCATGATCTTAAGGACGTTCACTTGAGGATTGTAAGGAACAAATGGTGAATAAGAAGGGTTTTGATGATATAGAACTGGATCTTGTCCTGGACATGGTCAGAAGATATTCGCTTTTCCCTGAAAGCGGGGAATACATAAACTATGATGCCTTCACATTTGATGAAGAAGTGCTTCAAAGACGATATGAGAAGATCGAGAACTATATGAATCTCCTCTCCTCAGAGGTCGATTTGGATCATTTTCCTTCCATCTCGCACATATTTTCCTTCGTCAGGAAAAGCCATCAGGATATTGAGAGCAGGGATGTGTACCTTATCGGGCTCTTCATCTCTTCATATCTGAAGATGCTCTCATTCCTCTCCAGGGCGGAGGATGCTGATGATGCTCTCATTGCCCTTAAGGATGAGATACTCTCTTCTCTGGATATGGATGGGAATGTATTCGAGGACCATAAGAGGCTCCTTCCTCTCCGCAGGGAGCTTGAGAGTGCGAAGAACAGAAGACAGAGCTATGCCTTTTCATTCATGCATGACAACCAGGCTATTCTCCAGGGGGACAACCCCCTGTACAGGGACCAGAGGATCGTGATTCCCGTAAAGGCCTTTGAAAAGAGCAAGGTCAACGGTTATCTCCAGGGAGCATCCGCATCAGGACAGACACTGTATATGGAACCGCTTGAGCTGATTTCATACAACAACGATGTCGTCCTGGCAGAAGAGAGGATCAAGGATGAGATCCGTCTGATAAAACATGAGCTTGCACTCAAGGCGAGGGAGAGGATAGGGGATCTTGAGAGGATGCGACAAGAGGCTATGGATTTTGATTTCCATTACTCTTTTGCCGTCTGGAATAAAAAAACAGGGGCAAAGCATGTCAGGAGAGGCATGAGGATAAAGCTTGTGGATGCTGTGCATCCCCTCCTGAAGAAGGCTGTTCCGATTTCAATCACAATCGCTGAGAATAAGAAGTGCGTCGTCTTCTCGGGTGCGAATGCAGGAGGCAAGACAGTCACGATGAAGACCATAGCACTTCTTGCCGCCCTTAATCAGATATCATCATTCATACCTGCAAAAGAGAACTCAGAGCTGCCATATTTCGACAACATCCTTACAGATATCGGAGACGGTCAGAGCATCTTAAGCGATGAATCAACCTTCTCCTCCCATCTTGCAAACATATCATATGTAATAAGGAACACCACGGAAGAGAGCCTTATTCTTCTTGATGAGCTTGGAAGCGGAACAGACCCCGAAGAGGGAGCGGCCCTTGCCCTTGCAGTCCTTGACTACCTCAAGGACAAGGCACGCTTGACACTCTCCTCATCGCACTATTCAAAGGTCAAGACGCATGCATATACCGCAGAGGGGATGATGAATGCCTCAATGGCTTTCAGCGATGACACATCGATGCCCCTTTACAAAGTCATAGAGAACATACCGGGCGACAGCCACGCAATCGATGCTGCAAAAAGGATGCATCTTCCAAAGGAGATAATCGATAATGCACGACTGATACTCTCCGACAGGAACGAGAGTGCAGCATCTCTCATCTCTTCCCTGATAAAGAAGAGCAGGACGCTCGACAGGAAGATCTCCGAGGCGGAATCCAGACGTAGAAGTGCAGAGAGAAGGGAGAAGGAGCTTGAAGAGAAGCTTGCAGAAGAGCAGAAGAAAGTCAGGGAGCTGGAGAAGAGCGGACTGAAGGAGATCAATTCCTTCCTTACCGAGTCCCGCAGTACTCTTGAGAATCTTATAAGCGACATACAGACTGGAAAGCTCGAGAGGGTGAAGATAAAGAGGGCAAAGGATTTCATGGATGAGATAAAGCGGAAGGAGGAGAGCATAAGGGAGAGTGTCGCAAGGGCGGAGGAGGAAGAGGAGGATGAACGCTTCTTCAATAGAGGAGATGCCGTCCTTTGCGGAAAGAGCCGTGTGAAGGGCAAGGTAATCGAGAAGAAAGGCAAAAGCTATCTTGTCCTCCTTGACAGCGGTCTCAAGCTCACACTTAAATCCTCGGACCTTGAAGGTTTCTCAGAGATAAAGGAGCAGATCCTTCCTTCGTTCTCCAGATCGAGCAGGAAGGCAGAGTATGAGATGGACCTCAGAGGGCTGACGGGGGATGAGGCGGTAGACCGTCTTGAGGACCAGATGGAGGCGGCTATCCTATCAGGGCTCAAGAGCTTTTCCATCATCCATGGGCTTGGGGATGGCATATTGATGCGTCGAGTGCATGAGTATCTGAAGAAAAGAAGCGAGGTCGACTCATATTATTTCGCACGTCCTGAAGATGGCGGAATGGGAAAGACCTATGTCAATCTGAAATAGGAAAAATTTTTCTTTACAAATCGGAAAAACCATGCGATAAAATAAGTAGATAGGAAAAGGAAATCCGCTTTTAGGATCTGGTCGGAAAGAAAAACACCAGTAAAGAACAAATCCTAGAAGATAACCTGTATGAGTAATAGACAGGAAAGAAAAGTACATCCTATCGTATCTGGCTTAAAGAATTAAGCCGTGAGAGCAGAGGAGAGGCTCTGAGAGCTATGAAAAACTCCTCTGTTTTTTTTATGTCTTCTGGAGGTTTTATGACTGATTATATGGATGGAACGGGAATACAGTATCATCTTCATCTTAAGAAAGGTGATGTCGGACGGTATGTCATCCTTCCCGGAGACCCGAAGAGGGTGCCGCTTATTGCAAAACATCTTGATGATGCTGTCTTGGTAGCAGACAACAGGGAATATGTCACATACACCGGAACACTGCTGGGAGAGAAGGTCAGTGTCACAAGTACGGGAATCGGAGGTCCGAGTGCTGCTATAGCGGTTGAGGAGCTATATAAGGTAGGTGCGGATACTTTCATCCGCATGGGAACCTGCGGAGGTATCAAGCTCTCTGTCAAAGGAGGGGACGTGGTCATCGCAACTGCCGCCGTGAGGGCGGAGGGTACAAGCAGGGAATATGCGCCTATCGAGTTCCCTGCTGTTGCGGATTTTGATGTCGTCTCTGCGATGAAGAGCGCTGCAGAGAAGATGAATGTGAGATCCCACATCGGTGTCGTACAGTGCAAGGACAGTTTCTATGGTCAGCACGATCCAGACATCATGCCTGTCTCATATGAGCTTAACAACAGATGGGAGGCATGGAAGCGCCTTGGAGTGCTTGCAAGTGAGATGGAGAGTTCGACGATCTTCACCGTCTCATCCTATCTTGGGGCCCGTGCAGGCTCATGCTTCTTTGTCGTTGCAAACCAGGAGAGGGAGAAAAGCGGGCTAGATAATCCGAAGTTCCATGATACGGATGCCGCGATCAGACTTGCGGTGGAATCGATAAAGGAGCTGATAATCAGAGATAGAAATCTTTCCTGAGA
The DNA here is from genome assembly GCA_018711525.1 of Candidatus Ornithospirochaeta stercorigallinarum. Lineage (GTDB taxonomy): Bacteria > Spirochaetota > Spirochaetia > Sphaerochaetales > Sphaerochaetaceae > Ornithospirochaeta > Ornithospirochaeta stercorigallinarum. Next base: position 4,835 of record DVIF01000020.1, on the reverse strand, counting down.
AAGCTGTAGTGCTTCTTCCTCTCTTCAAGCAGGGCATCGAGGGACTTCTCGTCATCCGCTTCCGCGTCAAGTGCTATGTCGAAGAGCTCGAGTCCTGTTTTTGTATAATCCTCCTCGAGACTGCTGTTCTCAAATGTCCCGAGGTCGAGGGAGAACCTTATCCTGGAGTAGTCTTTCACCACATCTGTGCTTTTGACGAGAAATATCCTTCCGGAGAGCATGTTCTCGATCTTTATTATACCGATGACTTTGTCTTTTCTGAGGAACTCTTCGTTCTTTACCATACGCATATCAATACAACAAATAAGGTTTAGATACAATGCACTTTGAGTACTAATTATCTACATCTGGTATTTTCTTGTCTAAAAATTTTGGAAAAATTTAATTTTTTTTTGTTTTTCTTTGCTAATTGAAATTTCATTTGCTATCATTTTCTTTGATTAAAATAAATAAAAAGGTGGTTGTTTATATGGAAATTCAGATTCAGGATTTGATCACCTCCATTAAAAATGACGGCATAGACAAAGCAAAGAAGGAAGCTGAGGAGATTATCAACAAGGCAGATGCTGAAGCTCAAGCCATCATTAAAAGTGCTAATGAGGAGAAGGAGAGGATCCTTGCTGCCGCTAAGCGCGATATCGAGCTGGAGAAGAAGAGTGCGGAGGAAAAGCTCAGACAGGCCGCACGTGATGCATCACTTTCACTCAAGAAAAGCATCGAGGATGAGCTTGAGAAGATCATGGAGGAATCGGTCGATGCCACTCTCGATTCCTCTGCATTGACTTCTTTAATAGAAACCGTCGTATCCTCCTCTCTCGTATCTGATGGTTCTTCGATACAGATCAGCGAGAGCGATAAGGACAAGGTCTCCCTTTCCTTCATCAAAGGACTGTCTGAGAAGTTGAAGAAAGGTCTGACTCTCAAGACGAGTTCATCAACCGGCTCTGGATTCCTTGTCAAGGCCTCGGACGGTTCAGGATATTTCGATTTCAGTGCTGAAGAGATTGCGAAGATGCTCTATCCATTCCTTTCTGAGAACCTGAGGAAGCTTTTATAGGAGGAAGTCTTGGCTAAGTATTACTATCTGATATCAAGCCTTCCGATGCTCTCTCTTGAAAATGAGCCGGCAATAAGCTATCAGGATTTCCTTGCACGATGCAGGGAGCAGCTTTCAGATTCTGATTTCAAGGAGCTTGAGAAGGCCGTCTTTTCCAAGACAGACGGTGCAAGACATCCCCTTATGAGGAGATGGGAGCACTATATCAATGATGTGAACTCGATATTGAAGGATGAGAGGAGCAGGAAGCTCGGCTGGGAGACGGAGGGTTTCAGCAATGTTGACAATCCAGCCCTCAGGGATAGGATACACAGGGCATCTTTCAGCATGAATCCTCTTGAAGGCGAGAAGGAGATACTGGCCATATATTTCGATTTCCTTGATTCCTGCGGCTCATCCGATCCCTTTGATGTCGAGGCTCTCATGATCTATGCTCTCAAGATTCAGATAATAGAGCGTATGAATGCCTTCGACATGGAGAAGGGTAGGAGAGAGTTCAGAAGGCTCTTTAGCAGCATACAGAAACAATTTGAATAAAAGGATGGTGGATATGTCATTGAAGACGGGTCGCGTTGTAGGTGTTAATGGAAACCTTGTCAACGTTCAGTTCGATGAGAGCGTAATAAAGAATGAGGTTGGATATATCCTGGTAGGCGATACCAGGCTCAAGGGGGAAGTAATCAGAATCACCGATGGGGTCGCATCCCTCCAGGTATATGAGATGACGGAAGGCATAAAGGTCGGGGATGAGGTCGATTTCACGGGAGAGCTCCTTTCCGTAGAGCTCGGTCCCGGTCTTCTGACACAGGTCTTCGACGGCCTCCAGAATCCTCTGCCGATCCTTGCAGAGAAATGCGGGTTCTTCCTCCAGAGGGGAGTGTATCTCGATCCTATTCCCGACAAGGAATGGAATTTCACTCCCAGCAGAAAAGAGGGGGAGACTGTATCTGCAGGTGACTCGTTCGGTACTGTTCCAGAGGGTATATTCACACATAGGATAATGGTTCCGTTCACAATCACAGGAGAATGGAGGATTATAAGCATAAAGGAGAAAGGCAGATACAGAAGCCATGATGTGATCTGCCGAATAGAGAACTCGAAAGGTGAGATAAAGGATCTTACAATGATCATCACCCAGCCTGTGAAGAGGGCTATAAAAGGGTATGAGGAGCGTTTACGTCCGACAGAACCGATGGTGACTAAAATCCGTCTCATCGATACATTCCTTCCTGTTGCGAAAGGAGGGACATACTGCACCCCGGGTCCTTTCGGCGCGGGCAAGACCGTTCTTCAGCACCTTACAAGCCGCAATGCCGATGTCGATATCGTAATCATAGCCGCATGTGGTGAGAGGGCCGGAGAGGTCGTTGAGATCCTCAAGGAGTTCCCAGAGCTAATAGACCCGAAGACAGGGCGCTCGCTTATGGAGAGGACAATCATAATCTGCAACACATCGAGCATGCCTGTAGCAGCGAGGGAGGCATCTGTATATACGGCTGTCACGATGGCCGAATATTACAGGAACATGGGGCTTGATGTACTTCTTCTTGCAGACAGTACTTCCCGCTGGGCTCAGGCAATGAGGGAGATGAGCGGAAGACTTGAGGAGATCCCCGGGGATGAGGCATTCCCTGCATATCTGGAAAGCAGGATCGCCGAGTTCTATGAGAGGGCAGGTAAGGTCAGGCTCAAGGACGGCACATACGGATCTGTTACGATTGGAGGAACGGTCTCTCCTGCAGGCGGCAACTTCGAAGAGCCTGTGACCCAGGCGACGCTCAAGGTCGTCGGAGCATTCCATGGACTGTCAAGGGAGCGCAGTGATGCAAGGAAATACCCGGCTATAGATCCGCTTGACAGCTGGAGCAAATATGATGGCATCATCCCTAGAAGTGATGTGGAGAAGGTGTATTCCTTCATAAGCAAGAGCAATGAGGTCTCTCAGATGATGAAGGTCGTAGGAGAGGAGGGTACAAGCCTTGACGACTACATCTCATATCAGAAGGGAGAGCTTGTCGATTATGTCTACATGCAGCAGGATTCCTTCGACCCTGTGGATGCATCGGTCTCTGTAGAGAGGCAGAAGGCCTCTTTTGAGATGCTTTCAAATATCGTCCTCGGCTCTTATAACCTGAAGGACAAGAAGGATGTCAGACAGTTCTTCAACGAGATAAGGCAGCTGTTCCTTGATTATAATTCGACAGCAGAGGATGCTCCTGAATTTGCACAGAGGAAGAAGAGACTCTTAGATAAGGTAGAGGAGAGGAAGAGATAAGCCATGCAGAAAGTATATACAAAGATCGACTCGATCGTCGGTAACGTCATAACGGTGAAGGCTGAAGGGGTTAAGAACAGTGATCTAGCGGAGATTACCTCCTCTACGGGAGTATCCCTGGCACGTGTAATCAAACTCGACAGGGACAAGGTATCCCTCGAGGTCTTCTCCGGAGCACAGGGAGTAAGTACAGGTGACAGCGTGAGATTCCTCGGATACCCCATGAGGGTGAGTTTCTCCGAGAACCTCCTTGGTCGTATTTTCGATGGTGCGGGACGCCCCAGGGACAATGGTCCTGAGCTGAAGGAGAACATGATAGACATCGGAGGTCCTTCAGTCAATCCTTCAAAGAGGATCATGGCGAAGAACATGATCAGGACTGGAATCCCGATGATCGATGTCTTCAATTCATTGGTGGAATCCCAGAAGCTTCCTATCTTCAGTGTCTCCGGTGAGCCGTACAATCAGCTGCTTGCACGCATTGCCATGCAGGCTGAGGTGGATATCATCATCCTGGGAGGTATGGGCCTCAAGTATGACGACTACCTCTATTTCAGGGATACCCTCGAGAAGTCGGGAGCCCTCAGTCATACGATAATGTTCATACACACCGCAAGCGACCCTACTGTCGAATGTACCCTTGTCCCGGACCTCTCCCTTGCTGTTGCAGAGCAGTTCGCACTCCAGGGGAAGAAGGTGCTTGTGCTTCTTACAGATATGACCAACTTCTGTGATTCCCTCAAGGAGACTGCAATCACAATGGAGCAGGTTCCTTCGAACCGTGGATATCCGGGAGACCTCTACAGTGCCCTTGCCAGCCGTTATGAGAAGGCTGTCGATTTCGAAGGAGCAGGATCAGTGACAATCCTTGCCGTCACCACGATGCCTGGCGATGATGTCACCCATCCAGTCCCGGATAACACGGGTTACATCACCGAGGGACAGTATTATCTGAGGAACGGCTGGATTGAGCCTTTCGGATCACTTTCAAGGCTGAAGCAGAATGTAAACAAAGCGACCCGTGAGGACCACAGGCCTCTGATGGACGGCATGATCAAACTCTATTCGGCGTACAAGGACAGCCTTGAGAAGAAGAGCATGGGATTTATGATGAGCGACTGGGATGAGAAGCTGCTCAAATACGGACGCCTGTTTGAATCAAGGCTGATGGATCTCTCGGTGAACATCCCCCTGGAAGAGGCTCTTGATGAGGGGTGGAGGATACTTAGTGAGTGCTTCGAGCCCAATGAGACGCTTCTAAAGAGCGACCTCATAGAGAAGTACTGGCCTAAGTAAGGAGGTTCTCTTTGGCTGTAAAGTTGACGAAGAACGAGCAGAAGAAACAGAAGGACCAGCTCAAGCAGTTCCAGAGGTATCTTCCGACACTTCAGCTCAAGAAATCACAGCTTCAAAGCGTCATAAGGGAGGTTGAAGCTGAGATGGAGGAGCTGAGGAGGAAGCAGGAGGATGCGATAAAAGGTCTTGATTCATGGATCGCGGTCT
>DVIF01000019.1 GCA_018711525.1 Candidatus Ornithospirochaeta stercorigallinarum | reverse complement strand
ATACTGATCGTCCAGATAGATTCCGACATCCGTAAGTTCTGATTCAAAGGATACATATTTTCCACCCTTGACAATGCCTGGAAGCATGAATAGGAGGAAGAAGACAATCAAGATGAATAAAACAATCGATGATAATATGACGATGCCCGGCCTGATACCGAATATCGGTTTGAGTTCTACAGGTTCGACCTCGGGCAGTTCTCTTTTTTTTCTCATAGGCTAAACATAATAATCTAAGCCGTTACTTGTCAACTTAAATCAATTGGTGTAATTTCAAAACATATGGAAAGATTGCTTTGCGCCCTTGAGCGGCGTACCGAAAGATACCTGACGAAGAGAAAACAGGTCAAGGAATACAACAGGAACAAGAAGAAAACCCTTCTTGGAGAGATCTGGTCATGGATCGATGCCCTCATCTTCGCAGTCTTCTGGGTCATAATAATCAACCAATATCTTTTCCAGTTCTTCTTGATCCCATCCCCGAGCATGGTCTCGACACTCAATGTTGGAGACAGGGTTGCCGTGATAAAGAACGCCTACGGTACCGAGCTTTATCCGGCAGGACCGAAGATTGCATCCTCAAACAGGAGGGTGGAGCGTGATGACATCATAACATTCTATAATCCCGAATACGACTCGAAAGGTCCTGCCTTCGACATCCTATCCCAGGTTGTCTTCATGGGGACGCTTTCCCTTGTGAACATAGATAAGAATCCCGATGGAAGTGTTGCAGAGAGGCTGTATGTGAAGCGTGCCGTCGGCTTCCCGGGAGATACCATAAAATTCGAGAACGGTGATGTCATGATCAAGGTAAACGGAGAGAATGAGTTCGTTGCGGAGGATGAGTTCCGCTCTGCCAACAACCTTTCATCCGGGCCGCACAGAAGCGTGGATATGGATGACTATCTCTGGCTCAGGGCATATGGAAATCTCCTAGCCTATGATGAGAGGGGAATACTGGAAAGCGCCCCCACCTATCTGAGAAGGGCATACTCACAGATCGACCAGAGCTCCAACATCTCCGACTTCTATGAAATCGAGCATCAGAAGGCGCTTGCGAATACCAAGCTCGATCCAATGGATATGGACTACAGGAGTGCGCTAAACAGCTATGAGAATGGAATCTACGTACCTGAAGACCATATCCTCCCCCTGGGAGACAACAGGGATAATTCAAGGGACGGAAGATATTTCGGACCTGTAGGGGAAAGCGACATAAACGGAAGGGTGGTTCTCAGGTTCTGGCCGCTCTCTGCTTTCACCATCCTTTCAGACAAATGAAATTAATAGCTTCTGAAAAGCCATTATCACTATATGTCCATATCCCTTTCTGCACAAGGAAATGCTCGTACTGCGCCTTCTACTCGTTACCTCGGGGCATGTGGCCTCTTTCCCCCGATGAGTATGGTGCATTCATCTTAAGAAAACTGGATGAACTCCCATCCTTGGATTTCTCAACCATCTACCTAGGAGGAGGGAACCCGGGACTCATCTCGGATGAGATGATCATTGAAATCATTAAAAAAGCATCTTCTGCAAGCACAGAAGAGATAACCATAGAGATGAATCCAGAAGAGATAACAGAAGAGAGGATAAAGAATCTTCAGCCTTATATAACAAGGCTCTCGGTGGGAATCCAGTCTTTGAATCAGGATACTCTCGACACCCTTGGAAGGAACAGCAGCAGAAAAGAGAACATTGATGCACTTGAAATACTACTTAAGAGCGGTATCAACTATAACGCCGACCTTATAACAGCAGTGCCGGGGCAGAAGGTGGAGGACACGGTTTCAGACATCAGGGAGCTCTCTGAATATAATCCCGATCATATCTCTTTCTATTGCCTGAGTTTCGAAGAAAATACACCGCTTTATAAGATGAGGGGAAGAAGAGATGAGAATCTTGAGTATGATGCACTTCTATACGGATGGAAAGAGCTTGAAAAGCTTGGATATGAGCATTATGAGATATCGAATTTCGCAAGGAACAAAAGATACAGCATGCATAATCTCAACTACTGGAGGCTAGGTCAGTACATAGGACTCGGGCCGGGCAGTGAGAGCAGCCTCGGCTATGAGAGGATCTTCTCATATCATGAGAAAGAGGATATTAAATCCTATCTTAATGGCGAATCTTCGGAAATAGAAGCTCTCACAGGTACTGAAGGAGTCCTCGAATATCTGCTTGTATCGCTGAGAACGAAATGGGGACTGGATAAAAAAGAGCTCCTTGAGCGCTTCAGAGTCGATTTTGATACGACCTTTTCAAAAGCAGTCAAGGAGCTTGATGATAAGTGCTATATCAATAGTGAAAACAGTTTCTCACTTACAGAGGAAGGCTGGATGATACTTGATTCAATCATCCTTTCCCTTTCTCTTGCTCTTTAGCACTCGAATGTCTTTGCCTTCTCGAACTCCTCCTTGATCTCATCAGAGACATCAGGTGTAAGAAGGGAGACGACTACTATCACGACACATGAGATGATGAACGCTGGAAGAAGTTCGTAGATACCGAAGATTCCACCAAGGGGTTTGATGAAGAGGTTCCAGATGAAGACCATCGCCGCTCCAGAGACCATTCCTGCAATCGCACCTTCCCTTGTCGTCCTCTTCCAGAAGAGTGAAAAGAGCATCAGAGGTCCGAATGCTGCACCGAAACCTGCCCATGCGAAACTTACTATGGTAAAGATGACACTTTCCTCATCAAGTGCAATGATCGCTCCAAAGAGTGCGATAAGAATAAGTGTTATGCGGCTTACCTTCATGACGCTCTTATCCTCTGCATCCTTTTTGAATATCCCCTGATAGATGTTCTTTGCAACAGCGCTGGCTGCAATTAGGAGATAGCTGTCTGAACTTGAGATCGTAGCGGCAAAAATGCCAGCCATGACAAGTCCAGCAAAGAGCGGATGAAGCATGCTGGAAGCCATGAGGGAGAAGATGTTCTCACTATCGCTTGCCGTGGTAAGTGCTGTAGGGTAGAGCGCCCTTCCGATGAGACCGATTGTAACAGAAGCGGCAAGGGAGATGAGGACCCAGATTGTACCGATCCTCCTGCTCTTTGTAAGCTCATCGGCCTTTCTTATGGCCATGAAACGCAACAGCACCTGAGGAACTCCGAAATAACCGAGGCCCCATGCGAGCATGGAGACTGCTGATAGAATCGAATATGGAGCAGGGTCTCCAAAGACTGCAGAACCGTTCTGTACTATCTGGGCCCCGGTCTCATCCAGTGCAGGGTTTCCAAGAGAGAAGAATTCAAGGAATCCAGGGATGTTGTTGATGTTCTCGAATACGGCACCAAGCCCACCTGCGTTGATCGTACCGAAGACGAGGATTACGACAAGTGCAAATACCATTACGATCGCCTGCATAAAGTCCGATGCGCTCTCTGCGAGGAATCCTCCGATGAAAGTATAGGTGAGGACGAGGACCACACCGACAATCATCATCGCATGATAATCAAGGCCGAACATCGCGGAAAAGAGTTTTCCACAGGTGACGAAACAGCTTGATGCATAGACGCAGAAGAATATGAGGATGAGAAGGGAGGAGATCATCATGATGACCTTCTTCTTCTCATGGAAGCGGTTGGAGAAGAAATCAGGAATCGTTATGGCGTTGTTTGCAACATGTGAATAGCGTCTGAGCCTCTTTGCAACAAGCAGCCAGTTTATATATGTACCGATTAAAAGTCCAAGTGCCGTCCAGAACGCGTCCGCAAGACCCGTCCAGTATGCAAGACCGGGCAGTCCCATCAAAAGCCAGCCGGACATGTCGCTCGCCTCTGCCGAGAAAGCAGCAACCCACGGACCTAAACTACGTCCACCAATATAATAATTCTCACTATTTGCATTTGCTCTTTTTGCGAAATAGAATCCGATAAAAAGGACAACTGCAATATAGAGAACCATGGAAATAAGCATCTGTATTGAACTAGAAGTCATATATCCTCCTCAAAAAATTACTTATAAACTTAAGGAATTTTCAACTAAATTACAATATTGCAAAGCTATATGGGTTTACTTTTTCCTAAAAGGTCAACACATATTGACGCTTAAAAATACAATGTGGTAAATTTTCATAGGTTCAAGTAATTCTAATATTAATAAAGAGGTTTATATGTCAGGCCACAGCAAATGGGCAACTATTAAGCACAAGAAAGGCGCATTGGATGCAAAGCGCGGTCAGAAATTCACAAAACTCATCAAAGAGATCTCAGTAGCTGCTAAGATGGGAGGAGGGGATCCGGATTCGAATGCAAGACTCAGGACTGCCATCTTGAAGGCAAGAGCTGAGAACATGCCGAAGGACAATATCGACAGGGCTATCAAGAAGGGTACAGGAGAGCTCGGACAGACAAGCTTCTATGAACTTACTTATGAAGGCTATGCTCCAGGTGGAGTTGCAATCATCGTGGATACTCTGACAGATAACAAGAACAGGACTGCAGCAGATGTCCGCTCCACATTGAGCAAGCTCGGCGGTTCCCTCGGTTCCACAGGTTGTGTAAGCTACATGTTCCAGACAAAGGGTGTGATCACATATGATGCTTCAAAGTACAGTGAGGAGGAGATTTTCGATGCCGCTCTTGAAAACGGTGCGGAGGATGTCTCCACTGAGGATGGAATCATCGAGGTCACAACAACTCCAAATGATTTCGCAACTGTTCTTGAAGCAATGCAGAAGGCTGGATTCGAGCAGGATAGTGCCGATATCAACAAGATTGCAGATCAGACTGTAACCCTTGATAACGAAAAGGCCAACAAGGTCCTTAAGATTGTCGAGCGCCTTGAGGAGCTTGACGATGTCCAGCAGGTATCTACAAACCTTGAACTTCCTGATGACTTCGAAGAGGAGTGATAATTGTTTATCCTTGGAATAGATCCAGGACTAGCTACGACAGGCTGGGGCGTTGTTGAGTATACGAAACAAGGCTTCTGGCCTGTTTCTTTTGGGATAATAAAGACAGATAGCAAGGAGCGTCTTCAGGACAGGATATACACCCTTGCAGAGGATGTAGCTTCCGTTGCAGAGAAATACAAGATCGATGCCTGCTCGATGGAGGACATCTATTTTGCACGCAACATCACATCTGCAGTCCCTGTTGCAAAGGTGATCGGTGCGCTCACATATAAGCTGATGCAGATGGAGATTCCTGTCAGCTTCTATTCCCCGCTGCAGATCAAGATGGCTGTCACAGGAACGGGTACTGCAGACAAGCATCAGATACAGGAGATGGTGAGGCTGCACCTGAAGCTTGATAAGATTCCAAAACCCGACCATGCCGCAGATGCGCTTGCCGACTGCATCTGCTACATTTCATATAATTCAGGTGACATCCGCCTGAGGAGAAACTGATTTGATAAACGCTGTTCACGGCTCTTTCGCCGGATTTTCTGAAAATTTCATCTACATTCTTACAAGCGGTGGAGTTGAGTACTCCATTGAAATCAGTCTGCTTGATCTGGAGGAGATCCTTAGTAAAAGCGAGGAAGAGAGGAAGAACCTGAAGATCCTTACATACCTGATTCATCGTGAGGATGCGATGCTTCTCTATGGTTTTTTAAGGGAAGAGGAGAGGAAGTGTTTCATTGAACTTCTTACAGTAAATGGAATCGGAGCGAAACAGGCACTTAAGGTCCTTTCTTCGATGAAGGTGGAGGATTTCCTCTTGGCACTTGATAAAAGTGATGTCAAGAAGCTTTCGAAAATCCCAGGAATGGGCCCCAAGACTGCTCAGAAGCTCATACTGCAGCTGAGGAATGTCCTTATCCTTGAAAGCAGTGGGAATGATGAGAAGGCACCAGGAACCAAAAAGAGTGTGAATGAATACCAGGACCTCATCGATGCTTTTGTCGAGATGGGACATGACAGAAGGCAGGTGAAAGAGAGGATCGAGCGCCTTTTAAAGGAAAATGAGCTATTATTATATGGAAAGAGCAGGAGCGAGAAGGAGACCTTCCTTTTCCAGACTCTCATAAAGGGTAACTGATGGTTGTTGATTTTGAATCGCAGATAAAGGAACTAGATGATTTCAATCCTGAAAGCCTCATGAGAAGGGAATACTCCGAGACCGAGGACAGACAGGAGAACATACTCAGGCCGCAGCATCTCGAGGATTTCCAAGGACAGCAGGAGATAAAGGATAATCTTGACATCTTCATCAAGGCCGCAAGGAAGAGAAACGAGGCCCTTGACCATACTTTCATCGTAGGTCCTCCGGGACTGGGAAAGACTACGCTTGCAAGCATCATTGCAAATGAGATGAATGCCGACATCCGCATGACAAGCGCACCTGCACTGGACAAGCCGAAGGACCTTGCCGGAATCCTGACGAATTTAAGTGAGAACTCTATCTTCTTCATCGATGAGATCCACCGTCTCAAACCGGTCATCGAGGAGATGCTGTATATCGCGATGGAAGACTATGAGATAGACTGGGTGATCGGGCAGGGGCCGGCTGCAAGGACGATGAGGATACCTCTGCCGCATTTCACACTTATCGGAGCAACTACGAAGGCGGGAAACGTCTCATCTCCTCTTGCATCCCGCTTTGGCATCAACATACATATCGATTTCTATAATGATGATGAACTTGCAAAAATCATAAAAAGAAGTGCGCATATACTTAAGACCGATATAGATGATGATGCCTTGCTTCTTCTCTCGCACTGCTCCAGGGGAACCCCGAGGATTGCAAACAGGCTGCTGAGACGACTCAGGGATTTTGCTCTCGTACTCTCTGACGGGACAATCACAAAGGATACAGTGGAGAAAGGACTTGAGCGTCTTGGAATAGATGGGAACGGACTTGAGAAGATGGACAGGCAGATTCTCAAGACTATCATCGAATACTACAACGGCGGACCTGTCGGAGCGGACACCCTGAGCATAAGTGTGGGAGAGGCTGTGGAATCCCTGGAGGATTTCTATGAGCCTTACCTGATACAGCAGGGTTATCTCAAGAGGACGCCGCGAGGACGCTGTGTGACAGAGAAGGCATACAAACTGTTGAACATCAAAGGAGGGGCATATGCTGACGAAGGATTATTATTTTGAACTGCCGGATGAGCTTATCGCCCAATATCCTAGCTCAGAGCGCGGAAACGACCGGCTGATGCTTCTAGATAGATTCAGCGGAGAATACAAGGACTGCATGGTCTCTGATTTCCCATCGCTTCTTACTCCAGAATCCGTCATCGTCGTAAACAACAGCAAGGTCCGCAAGGCAAGGACATACGCAGTAAGCGAGAGTGGAGGGACGGTTGAATTCCTCTTCCTTTCTGAAAATGCCGACTCCTCATGGAACTGCATGGTCTCAAAAGCAAAGAGGCAGAGGGTAGGCAAGAGATACTCGTTCCTCCTTGAGGATGGAAGAGCATATGTCAATGCCGTCATCCTTGCAGACAATCCGGACGGGACGAAGAGGGTAGGTTTCGACAGACCTATAAAGAACGAGTTCTTCACTCTCCTCGGCCATGTACCTCTTCCTCCATATATAAAGAGGGAGGATGAGTTCTCTGATGAGAAGAGGTACCAGACGATATATGCGAAGAAAGAGGGCTCTGTGGCATCTCCGACTGCAGGACTGCATTTCACATCAGAGCTTCTAGAGAAGATAAAGGAGAGGGGGATTGAAATCTACGAAGTCACCCTCCATGTAGGGGCGGGGACATTCCTTCCTGTTAGGACGGAGAACATAGAAGACCATCATATGCATACCGAGCATTTCGAGATTTCAGATGATGTCTTTGATGCACTGAACAAGGCGAAAGCCGATGGAAAGCAGATTGTCAGCATTGGAACCACAAGCCTCAGGACCCTTGAAAGCAGTGCAGATGAGAGCGGATTCCTGTGCCAGAAGGAAGGCAATACCGATATATTCATCCATCCTGGATATAAATTCAAATTCGTCGATTCCCTGTTCACTAATTTCCATACACCCGAATCGACTCTTCTGATGCTTGTATCCGCACTTGCAGGGAAGGAAAACATCTTCAGGGCATATGAGCATGCCATAGAGAAAAGGTATCATTTCTTCAGCTATGGGGATGCAATGTTCATAAGAAGCTGAGGCGCTCAAGGATTCTCTCCGTCGTCTCTTCGATGGAGAGATCTCCTTCTATCCTGATGAAATTCACATCCTCCGGCAGATTCTCGAATGCTTTAAGGTAGTTCAGCCTTATTCTCTCAAGAAGGGATTCCTTTTCGAATATCTCCTTTTCCCCACCCCTCTTGTCAATTCTCTCTATGCAGATCCTGGGCTCGACATCGATGAATACAAGGTCCTTGGGATGGGGGAAGTTGTTTATCTCTCTGATCTTACTTATATCAAGCTCGAAGCTCTGATAGGCGAGAGTGGAATAGAAATACCTGTCGGAAACCACAATCCTAGACTTCTCTATATTCTCGATTATCCCGTCTTTGCCATAGATATGCTCGGCCCTGTCGGCTGCGAAAAGATATGCAACAGAGATCTCTGAGAGTTCGACTTCTCCTTTGAGTACACGTCGGATCAGTCTGCCGATCTCTCCCGATGTCGGCTCATTGGTTGTCATGACACTGAATCCACGTTTGGTCAGTTCTTTTTCAATCCTCTCTTTCTGTGTCGTCGTACCGGCACCATCAAGCCCTTCAAGAACAAGAAAACCGTCAATAACTTTCTTCATCTAAAATCCTAATGCTTATTTTTTTATAATATTGTAATATTATTTGATTATATTGGTACAGGGAGGAAAATGAAATACCACTCACCGCTTAGGATAGTATTTATTGCATTAATCACCTCTCTGGTATTCATCGCAGTCTCGATCTGTTCTGTATTCTTTCTTGGTGCATATTCCCCGACAGAACTACTTGTAAAAAGAGCGATTGCAGAACTTGACAGGGGAGATGACCTCTCTTTCTCTTTTTCCTCCCTTGAGAAGAATATGATGGGAAACATAACCTTGGATGATGTCAGCCTCAGTTTAAGAGGAAAAGATGTCGTGCAAATAGAGAGAGTAAGATTCTCCAGCTCCCTTTTCTCCCTGATAAAATCCATTTTCGGCAGAAATGGTACATTTGATATAGAATTCTACGATCCGATTATAGAACTTGATGAGGATGATATTGCGTTCATCTCCTCTCTATTTCCCTCAAAAGAGGATCCTCCATCCGGGGAAAAAGGGGAATCTGCAGATTACCGGTTCAACCTTCATTTCCATTCCCTCGATTTCTCCTATGAGAGCGTCTCTCTAAAAGATGCCGAGATCTTCGTCATCCTCAGCAGTGGAAACCTCATAGAGGAAGTGGAGTTCAAGCTTGATGAGT
>DVIF01000018.1 GCA_018711525.1 Candidatus Ornithospirochaeta stercorigallinarum | reverse complement strand
GATGCGGGTCATCATCTGGGTCTGCTCGTCTGTGGGATAAAGTCTGTAACGGTACGCCTTCTGCATATGTGTATTATACCATGAAGTTAAGATTTCATATAGCTTTGCTATATGAAAAAACTGATAATCCCGCATTCAGCCCCTATGCAAGCATAGGAGTTATCTGCGGTAGTTTTATATCCCGAACACACTTGAGATCATCGTCCTTATATTCATCTTCTCTGCGGAGATCCTTGGCGAGATCTGGTCGTATTATACACTATACAAGGGATGGGACACTGCACTGCATACTGTTACGGGATTTCTTACCGCTACTGTCGGCTTTTCTCTTGTGGATCTGCTTAACAGGAGTTCAAGCAGTGTAAGGCTCTCTCCATTATTCGTCTGTCTGTTCTCCGTATGTTTTTCCATGACCATAGGGGTGCTCTGGGAGTTCTTCGAATCCGCCATGGACTATTTTTTCCTTACGGATATGCAGAAAGACAGCATCATCAACTCAATACATTCCGTATCCCTGGATTCCGAGTCCCTTAACAGGGTGGTTCATATATGGGACATAAGCGAAGTTGATGTAAATGGCGTCTCTCTTGGGCTTGGTGGTTACCTAGATATAGGGTTGTATGATACAATTAAGGACCTGGCGGTCACTTTCTTGGGTTCTGTCATCTATTCGTTTTTCGGTTTCTTCTATCTTATGGGAAAGTCGGACGGCTCGTTCCTCAGGAGATTCATGCCGGTGAAGAAAAATGTTAACGGGGAGGAAGAATGAAAAAATTCTTTGTTTTTCTTGTTGTTCTGTTTTGTGTCTTTTCTGTTTTCTGTACGACGAGTTGGACATGGTCCAGTCCATACAGGCATACATATGGCTTCCGCTATCAGCTGAATACCGATGAGGCGGATAACTGGACGTATGTCTCTCCAGATGTCACGAGTCTTACTCTTGACGATGTCCCCGATGGGACAACCCTTTATGTGCAGCTCTCTCTTGATGGTGAGACTTGGAGCCCATCAGGTGAGGCGACATATATAATGGAGAAGGAGGAAGAGGTCCCAGATGTGCCTGAAATAAGGGAAGCAAGTATTACGGCAGCCGAAGATGAGAGACTCAACAGGAGATTTGAATTCGCATTCGACCTTGATTTCGGTACGGACATGTATTATGAGGAGGGACTGAGCGTCAGCCCGTATCTCGGTGCTGTCCTTGATTTCAAGAACATCTACTCTCCCTGCCACTGGTTCGGTCTTGGAGTACGTGTGAAGGGTGGTGCTTCCTTCAACCCTGTGGAGGGAAAGAACATTATCACGGCATTCGTCGATGGAAGAGGCTTTGCAGACTTCAATATCGGTGGATATCTTGATGCATCCCTCGGCCTGAGTTTCATAGTCGCCGACTCGGTGGATCTCACTCTGAGCGCAGGAGGAGGGCTGACGATGCTCAATGATACCGTTCCATCCCTTTTCTCCATCAAGGACACGGTCTTTGGAACTTATGTCGTTGCAGGTGCTTCACTCGACAGGTATTTCGGACAGATGTTCCATCTCGGACTTTCCTATAGCTTCAAACATTTCTTTGAGAAGGGTACTCAAGGGCTCAATACACATAATGTAGGTATTCACATGGGTCTGACGTTCTAAACCCGATTCAATATGGTAGAATAATGGCAGTATGTAGGATCCCTATGTACTGCCTTTGTTTTTTTCAGGACGGAAAGATGATAAGAAAAGAAAAGCAATTCTTCCATATGACGACATCACATAGCTCATATCTGATGCGTATTCTCGATACCGGGCAGCTCGACCATGTCTACTATGGTGCACGCCTGGATGATCTATTCGGGGTAGAGAACATCGCGGAACCGTTTTCGCTGAATATTTCAGCCGTACCTTATATCGATGAGGAGCATCCCTATCATTTCCCATCAAGGTTTCTCTGTGAGTACTCGACTCCTGCAACAGGGGACAGCAGGGAGAGTGCTCTTATTATCGATTATGACAATGGAGAGACAGCCCTTTCCCTTCTCTTCCATTCCTACAGGGTTTTCAAAGGCAAGAATGATTCATTCCCGGCACACGCAACGTGGGATGGGAGTACAGAGACTCTTGAAATCAGGCTGACCGATTCCGTACTTCCAATCAGTGTGTATCTGTATTACACGATATACTTCGAGGAGGATGTTGTTCTCCGCTCTGCAAGGATAGTCAATGGACTGGAGCGTCCGATAAGGCTCAGGACGGCATCCTCCCTTTCCCTGGATTTCCCCTTTGATGATTTCTCCCTTATCTCATTTGATGGTGCATGGGCAAGGGAGAGAAATGAGAATGAGCGTAAGCTCCTGCCCGGCATCGTTGTGATAGACAGCAAACTGGGAACGAGCTCAAATGAGCATAATCCCCTTATATACCTGAGAAGGGAGAGCAGCGGTGAGGTGTATGGATTCAATCTCATATACTCAGGGAACCACAGGGAGATTGTCGAGGTCTCCCCATTCGGAAAGACAAGGGTCATAACAGGAATAAACCCATATGCATTTGAATGGATACTTCATCCAGGAAAGTCTTTTTCGACTCCAGAAGCGGTAATGACATATTCGACCAGTCTTGATGATGCCGCAGCCAACTTCCATGATTTCATCAACAGATTCATTGTCCGTGGCTACTGGAAGGGAAGGGAGAGGCCTGTGCTGATAAACAGCTGGGAGGCTGTTTATTACAATTTCTCTGAGAAAAAGCTTTTGTCCCTGGCAAAAAGCGCATCTGATCTGGGGTTTGAACTCTTTGTGCTTGATGATGGCTGGTTCGCATCAAGACGTGATGATACCAAAGGACTTGGAGACTGGTTCGCATCAAAGGAATTGTTTCCGGAAGGGCTTGAAGGTTTCTCCTCAAAGATAAAGCAGATGGGGCTTATGTTCGGTCTATGGGTCGAGCCTGAGATGGTGAATATGGATTCTGAGCTGTACAGGATGCATCCTGACTGGATGGTCTCCATTCCAGGGCGCAAGCCTCTTGTCTCACGGCATCAGTTCCTGCTCGACATGACGCGTGATGATGTGCGCGATTATCTTTTTTCCACTTTGGAGAAGGTTTTCTCTTCTTGTGATGTCGATTACGTAAAATGGGATTTCAACCGTACGATTACCGATTATTATTCCCATAGTCCCGAAATGCGTAGCATGGGGGAGTTCCTTCATAGGTATGTCCTTGGGTTGTATGACCTTCTTGCCCGTATCACATCACGCTTTCCTGAGATCCTGTTCGAATCCTGTGCATCCGGAGGCAACAGGTACGACCTTGGAATGCTTTCATTCATGCCTCAGGTCTGGACGAGTGACAATACCGACCTCTATCACAGGATCGGGATACAGGAGGGGACGCTGAGGGGCTATCCTTTGTCAAGCATGGGCTCTCATGTCTCAGCATCCCCTGGACATCAGAGTCTGCGGGCAAGCCTGATAGAAAGCAGATTCGATGTCTCTTCATTCGGAATCCTGGGCTATGAGCTTGATCTGAATGCGCTCAGTGGCCAGGAAAGGGATGCGGTGAGGGATGAGATAGCGTTCTATAAGAGATACAGGAGGGTTTTCCAGTATGGTGCTTTCCGTCCTCTTCATCTTGATACCCCCTATAGTAAATGGTGGACTCTCACCCTCGACGGGGTGACCCTTGTCCTTGAGTTCGTATATAGGAACATGCCGAACACCGGGCGGTGCGAGAGACTTCGCATACCATTCCTGGATAAAGGGAAGCGTTATAGGGTGGCAAACAGGAAGATAAGGATAGAAAAGGATTTCTTCGGCTCATTGTATACCGATTATGGGAAAGAGGAGGGGGAGGAGTACTCTGTATCTGTCTCCGGAAGCATCCTAACCTCTTCGGGCATCGCCCTTCCTCCCCAGTTCATGGGAAATGGGTTTCCACCCGGGGTTCGTGTCATAGGTGATAACGGAACAAGGATGTATGTGGTTGAGGAGATGAAAGAAGAAGGCCGCTGATTCCAACGGCCTTTGATCTTGTTTCAAAGATTTTTCAAATCCTTGATGAATTCCTCATCTACCTTTTCCCAAGGATAGTCTGCCTTTCCAAAGTGTCCGTGCTCGGCTGTCGCAAGATATTGAGGCTTTCTCAAATCGAATCTCCTGATGATTGCATCAGGACGCAGGTCATAGTGCTTCTCAACGACCCTCAGTATCTCCTCCTCGCTCTTTTTTCCTGTTCCGAACGTATCGAGTTCGAGGGATATCGGTTTTGCAACCCCGATGGCATATGAGATCTGGAGTTCGGCTTCTTTTGCAATTCCGCTTCTTACGATGGACTTTGCAATGTTTCTAAGTGCATAGGCGGCACTTCTGTCTACCTTGGAGGGGTCTTTCCCTGAGAATGCCCCACCGCCGTGATGGGCCTTGCTTCCATAGGTGTCGACTATGAGCTTCCTTCCTGTCAGCCCTGTGTCTGCGGCAGGGCCGCCGTATACGAATCGGCCGGTAGGGTTGATGTAGAACTTGGTGTTCTCATCAATGAGTTCCTTCGGCAGTCCTGAAAGGATCACCTTCTCCTTTATCTCTTCTCTCAGCTTCTCAAGAGGGATGTCCTCGTCATGCTGTGTAGATACCACCACCGCTTCAATTCTTTTGACAGCCCTTCCTTCATATTCTACTGTCACCTGGCTCTTTCCATCCGGCCTGAGGTAGCTCAGCTCCCCTGATTCCCTTTTCTCTGTCAGAAGGTCCGTGAGCCGTCTTGCAAGGGAGAGTGCGAGGGGCATCTCCTCTTTTGTCTCATCTATTGCGTAACCGAACATTATCCCCTGGTCTCCGGCTCCGCTCGAGTCTTTCTCATCGAATGATGAATCCACTCCCATGGAGATGTCAGGGCTCTGCTTATGGATGGATTCCGTTATCTCGCATTCATCTGTGAAACCGAGTGCCTCGTCTGTATATCCTATGCTGCGGATAACCTTTCTGGCGATCTCTTTATAATCGACCACAGCTTTGCTGGTGATCTCTCCCATTATATGCACCTTCCCCGGCTCTGCGATAACCTCGCATGCTACACGGGAGAGGGGATCCTGTCTCAGCAGTTCATCAAGAACGGCATCTGCAATCTGGTCGCATACTTTGTCCGGATGACCCTTTGTCACCGATTCGGATGTAAATAGTTTTTTCATAATCTTTTCCTGTGTTAAAGAAAATAACGTATTATAGGATAAAATGCAAATCCAATGTTTCCAATAGGCAAAAGCTCTCCGATTGTCTGAAAAAGGGTTTCCGCCTCAATTGATTATATTATTTCATGCGAGTATTATTTTTCCATGCTTACATTAGATACTGTTTATCAGGCGGCGTTCGCTTTAAAGCAGGTTGCACGCTGTACCGATTTGATCAGGGCTCCGAAGATGTTCCCTGATAGTGAAGTTTACCTGAAGACCGAGAACCTTCAGGTCACAGGCTCGTTCAAGCTTCGTGGTGCTTACTATAAGATGAGCAGGCTCACAGAGGAGCAGAAGAGGAAAGGGGTTGTCGCATGCAGTGCGGGAAATCATGCGCAGGGGGTTGCCCTTGCCGCATCACGCCAGGGTATAGAGGCGATCATCTGCATCCCTGAGGGTGCTCCGATTTCAAAGGTTGAGGCCACAAGGAGCCTTGGCGCGACGGTCGAGCTTGTCAAAGGTGTCTATGATGATGCCTATGAAAGGGCTCATCAGATCTGCGAGGAGACGGGCAGGACGATGATCCATCCGTTTGATGACGAGGATGTCATCGCCGGTCAGGGGACCCTTGGTCTTGAAATCCTCAATCAGCTTCCTGATGTGGATGTCGTCATAGTTCCTGTCGGAGGGGGAGGTCTGATCTCCGGTGTGGCATATGTTCTTAAGATGCTGCGTCCCGATGTCAAGGTATATGGTGTCCAGGCGGCAGGAGCTCCAAGCATGCTCAATTCCCTTGAGCACCATAAGATCGAGGCTCTTGCGAGTGTCTCCACCGTATCCGATGGTATTGCTGTCAAGTGCCCGGGGCAGCTGACATACAACTATGTTGAGAAATTCGTCGACAAGGTCGTCACTGTGACAGATGATGAGGTCGCGTGTGCCATCCTCGACCTGATGGAGAAGCAGAAGCTCGTCGCAGAAGGTGCGGGGGCTGTCGCTGTCGCTGCGGCTATGTTCAACAAGGTCGATATAAAAGGTAAGAAGACGGTCTGCCTCGTCTCAGGGGGGAACATCGATGTGACAATCCTTTCCAGGGTGATAAACAGAGCTCTTCTGAGAGAGGGAAGATATGCGGATTTCACCATCGCCCTCCAGGATAAGCCTGGACAGCTTGCAGAGATTTCATCGATAGTGGCAAGACACGGTGCGAACGTCGTAGGGGTCTTCCATGAGAAAGCGGGAAGTGGAACCGATCTCAATTCCTGTACGCTCCGTCTTACGATTGAGACAAGGGACCATAAGCATGTCATGGAGATAAAGGAAGCTGTCAAGAAGGCAGGCTATGATATCATCGCGGAGCTCTCATAGTGCCTAAGTGTTTCTTTTTTGATGTTGATGGTACGCTTCTTCCTTTTGGAAAAAGCATTCCGGATAGTGCTGTCTATTCGATAAAAGCGGCGCAGGCCCTCGGCTCGAGGTGTTTCATCGCATCAGGGCGCAGCATCGCAGAGCTTCCTCATTTCCCGATGCTCGCCTTCGATGGCTATATATGCTCCGCAGGGGCGACAATCATAGTCGATGACAAGCTCATATACAGTGCACATATCGAGCGCGGTGCATTCGACAGTCTTTTCAGATATCTGAGTGAAAAGGGTTTCTACGTCATCTCACAGACAGACAAGGCCACATATCTGAGCAAGGACGCATGGGATATGTTCACTCATCAGCTGATGAAGCATATAGGTCGCTTGGTGGAGTTGAACGGGCTCGTTATCTCCGATACCGTCCCCGAGGATGAAGATGTGAAGAAGGTCCTCTTCCTTTCCGATGATGACGGATATGGCGTGGACAGGGTAAGAAAGGAGATCGACCCGATGTTCACGGTTGTGAATAATACCGTGGGCCTTCCTCAGGAGATTATGGCTGAAATCGTCCTTAGCGGTATAAGCAAGGCGACGGGGATTGAGAAGGTCCTCTCATATTTCGGTGTCGATAGAAGTGACTCGGTAGCCATTGGAGATGGCTCAAATGACATCGAGATGGTAGAATATGCAGATATAGGTATTGCCATGGGCAATTCAAGCGGGGACTTGAAGGCTGTGGCCGATTATATTACGACAGATATCGAGGAAGACGGCATAAAGAATGCCATATTCTATGCACTTGGCGGAGGAAGAGATGGAAGAAGGGAAGAAGAAGGTTGAGTACAGAAGCTCTCTCAGAAGCAAGGCTCTTATAAAAAGAGCTCTTCTTGAACTCATGCAGGAAAAGAGCTTCGACAAGATCTCTGTCTCGGATATCGTAAGAAAGGCGGATATAAACAGGGGGACGTTCTACGCCCATTTCAAGAATCCGCATGATGTCCTGCTGAGAATCCAGGACGATATGTTCTCCGAGCTTACCACTCTTCTAAATAAATACTCCCCCGATGAAATCATGGCCGATCCTATGCTGATATTCAGGCAGGTATCGGAGTTCCTCATTTCGGATATCGCATACTACCGCATGCTTTTCCGTGTTGCCGGAGTGTATGAATACCTTTCGGACAATAAGAGCAGGATATTCAACTACTTCCTGGCAAGCGATGTCGTCAAGTATCTTGAAGACAAGGATGCGAAAAGGGAGTTCATAGGACTATTGGATTTCTGGGTCTGCGGAATATTCAACATCTATTACGATGCGGTCCTGGAGAAGATCCCTCTTCGACTTGACGAGGTTCCTTCTTTCTGTGCGAAGGTCGTCTCCCTGAGCTCAAGGGGGTCTATGGATTTCCTGAAGATGCTCCTGTCCTAGATTATGCAGCAGCAGAATCGGAAGAACAAAAGAGAGAGACAGCAGTCAAGGAAACCCGAAGTCGGGCCGTAGAAGCTCCTCTGGCTCTGATACTGCGAGCTTCTGTTATTGAAGTAGTCCCGATATCTCCTGTACTCCTGGTTGCCGGGATCCATCTCACATGCACGGTTGATATCATCCATCGCCGATGCATTGCTTCCTGTGCTTCTCTTTGCGAGGGCGGAGATGAAATACCACTCTGCATTCCTCTCTGTGGAAGGAATCCTTCCAAGCTCCTGCAGGCACCTTCCGAATTCCCTCATGTTGTATAGTGCCCGCGCCCTCTCTATTGAAGGCCCCATGCCATAACGGCGGGAGAAGTCGTTTTCATCAAATCCATAATTGAAACCGGAAGAGCCGTATCCAGTGTACCATTCGAACGGCCCTCTCTGCTGGTAGGACCCGTTCTGATAGCCTGAAGATGAATATGAGGAGGATGATGCCTTATGGTTTATCAGGATGTCGTAGGCTTCGTTGACCTTCTTCATCATCTCTGCAGCCTCAGGACTGTTGCCGTTGAGGTCTGGATGGTATTTCTTCGCCATCTCCTTATAGGCCTTCTTTATCTCATCATCTGATGCACCGGGACTTAGTCCAAGTATCTTGTATGGATCATCTGTCATCATTCTTTTCCTTATCGTAATTCTTCCAGATGCCAGAATAGATTATGTTTCTGAGAATGGCAAGGTTGTCATCGAGGGCAAGGGATTCGAAAGCGGTACTGGCATCGGTTGCAGCATTCATCAATAGGCTTTCAATGATCTGTCCATCCACCCCGATCAAAGGATTGTAGCTTCCTTTTTTTTCATCCTTCTTCCTGTCTGTGAAGGCATCCATCAGATATGAAAAACGTCCTATGGCACTGCCGAGTGCGATGAGGGAAGGTGAGAAGAAGTCGTTTTCAATGGGGTTGAACACCTCACTTAGTGCGGAACCGAAGATATATGACATCTTCACAGCATCCTTCTCCCCGTTCTTCTCTTCCTGATCCAGAAGGGTCAATCCTTCCTTGAGGGCCCTTGCCTGACGCGGATATTCGCTCTCCAGGTCCTTGAGGTGAGTAGAAAGCGTCTTCAGCTTCCTCTCGTCCCTCTCATCATCCTTGTCTTTTACCTTATCAAGCTCCGAGTAGTAGCTTAGCAGCATCTGCATGTCTGCAGAATATGCGGAGTACCTGCTGATGATGAACTTATGTTCCTTCAGCGGTTTTGCGATGCATCTCTCGAATCCGCCTGTAATCTCTGTGTTGTACAGGTCTGTCAGCAGAAGGGAGAGGAATACCATGTCGTAGCTGAGCATGCTTGTACCGTCTTTGCCGTATTTCCTCTTCAGTTCATGACAGAGCCCGCAATAGTATGCCCTGTACTTCTCTATATCCGTCTTCGACAGATTGCTTTTCGTTGGGGTCACTACACCGAACATAAGCTATGTCCTCTTTATGAACTCGTGCCCGCATGAAGGGCAGTGTATCTTGATCTTCCCCTTGTTCCTGGGAACCCTGCATAGTGTTTTGCACTTCGGGCACTTGAATCTCTTGTATGGATCTTTTTTGAAGAAGGAAGTGAACCTGTCCGCCTCGTATCTTCTTTTTGCTACGTTGGTGCTCAACACCCTGAATACAGTATATGCTGCCATGGCTATGGCTGTTATCGCCGGTATCATCTGGTAGTACTGGTTCTCGATCACGCTGGAAAGCACCGCGAAAACCACTGCAAGTATCAGCGTTGTAAAAGAGAGTGCGTCAAAACCTGTTCTTCCATTAAACATAATCTAAATATCTGCAGAATTAAACGATAAGTCAAATATATTTCATCTTCGGAATGTGATTTTGTCCCTGGGAGAATATATTTTTCCTGTGGATTTTTATTTTTGCTCTCCTTTTTCATTTGCCGTTTCCCTGGCGCAGGGATATTATTATCTGGGAAGGTTGTTGAAATGATTAAGATCTATGCTCACAGGGGATATTCAGGGGTCTATCCTGAGAACACGATGCTTTCATTCATGAAGGCGATAGAAGCCAGGGTCGATGGTATAGAGCTGGACATACATTATTCAAAGGACAAGGAGATCATGATCCAGCATGATGAGGCGATGAAGCGATGCACAGGTCTCGAGGGCTTCATCTTCGACTATACCCGCAGCGAGCTTGAGAAGATCAATGCCGGGGTGGTCAAGGACAATGAATTCGGATTCACACCAATACCCTCGTTCGAGGAGTACCTTGATTACATAAAAGATAAGAAGATCACTACAAACGTGGAGCTCAAGACGGCACCTGTCTATTATGATGGGATAGAGGAGAAGGCTGTGGAGATGATCTACAAGGCAGGGCTGGAGGACAACATCATCTTCTCCTCCTTCAACTGGCTGAGCATAGTCAGGGTGAAGAAGATAGCTCCTGGGATTCCTGCCGGTCTCTTGATAGATCAGAGGCTGTTCGGCATGGGAGCGCTGCTGGGAAAGGAGAAGATGGATTTCTTCCATCCCCACTATGCCACAGTCGATGTCGACGCTGTAAAGGATATGCACTCATATGGAGTCGGGGTGAACGTATGGACCGTTGATGAGGAGCCTGATGTCCTTTCGATGATGTCGTTCAAGGTCGATGGAATAATAACCAATCAGCCGGAAAGAGTAAGGAAAATAGTAAGGAATAAATAGTTTTGCTCTTCGGTATGTTAAATATTTGTTAACAAATACATACAAGTTCATAATTTTTCAAGCTCTTGTATGTTTCTCCCTTTCTATCTCTTTGATATTTGTATATATTTTCAAGAGAAACTAAATAAGGGAGGGATTACCTTGAAACCATATCTGGAGAAAGTTTCCAGTGTCTTAAGTGAATTCGGGACATCTTCAAAGGGTTTAAGCCAGGAAGAGGCGAAGAAAAGACTCTTATCCGATGGCCCGAACAAACTTGCAGAAGGAAAGAAAGAATCATTAATCAAGAAGTTCCTGGAGCAGCTCAGTGAACCGATGCTCATCATTTTGATGGTCGCTGCCGTTCTTTCAGTAGGAACCTCTTATCTCTCAGGAGAGCCTGAGTGGACGGATGCCGTCATCATCCTGGTCGTAGTATTGATCAATGCCGTACTTGGTGTAGTGCAGGAGGCGAAGGCCGAGGCTGCCATCGCAGCACTGCAGGAGATAGCTGCAGCGCAATCTAAGGTAATGCGTGACGGATTCCAGCATACGATTCCCTCAGAGGAGATTGTAAAGGGAGATATCGTACTGCTTGAAGCGGGAGACAGCGTTCCTGCCGATGCACGTATCATAGAAGAGGCATCGCTGAAGGTGGAGGAGGCGGCTCTCACCGGAGAATCTGTTCCTTCTGAAAAGCAGTCGGCTGAGCTCTCTGGCGATGGAGAGGTTCCTCTTGGGGACAGGAAGAACATGGTGTACATGGGCTCCACTGTCGTATACGGAAGGGCCACTGTATGTGTATGCGAGACGGGAATGGGCACGGAGATGGGCAAGATCGCAACAGCCCTTGAGACGGCAGAGAAGGAGGAGACACCTCTTCAGATAAAGCTCAACCAGCTTTCGAAGATCCTGACATACCTTGTACTTGGAATCTGTGCCGTAATCTTCGCCATCGACCTTGTAAGGGAGGCTGTGACGGATGCAATCACGGTAGACAGCATCCTCGACACATTCATGATTGCAATCAGCCTTGCGGTTGCGGCAATCCCGGAGGGACTTGCAGCTGTTGTCACCATCGTTCTTTCCATAGGTGTGACGAAGATGAGCAGGAACAAGGCGATCATCAGGAAGCTCACGGCTGTTGAGACGCTGGGATGCACAGAGGTCATCTGCTCGGATAAGACAGGAACCCTTACTCAGAACAAGATGACGGTGGTCGACAGCTATTCCGATGATGAAGCTTTACTTGCAAAAGCCATGGCTCTCTGCTCGGATGCAAAGCTCGATGAGAACAATAATGCGGTAGGGGAGCCTACCGAATGCGCCCTTGTAAACTGGGCTTATAAGCTTGGTTTCAATAAGAACAGCGCAGAGGAAGGCTCAGACAAGAGGGTCGGAGAGGCTCCTTTCGATTCTTCAAGAAAACTTATGAGCACGGTCCATGAGAATGGAAACAGGTTCATTCAGTTCACAAAAGGTGCTCCCGATGAGCTTTTGAAGAAATGTACGAAGATCCTTAAAAACGGGGAAGTGAGGGCAATCACCGATAATGATAAGGCCGATATCCTTGCTGCGAACAAAGCTTTTGCCGACAAGGCCCTTCGTGTGCTGGCTGCCGCATATCATGAATATGATGCGATGCCATCAAGCTGCAAAGCAGAGGAGATAGAGCATGACCTTACATTCATAGGGCTTGCAGGTATGATCGACCCTGTGCGTCCAGAGGTCAAGGCTGCGATTGAGGAGTGCCGTTCTGCGGGAATCCGTCCTGTAATGATCACAGGTGACCATAAGGATACGGCAATCGCGATTGCAAAGGAGCTTGGAATAATAAAGGATGCTTCTGAGGCGATCACAGGCAGTGAACTCGACAAGTATTCCGATGAGGAGCTTGACAGGCTCATTGTGAATTACGGTGTCTATGCGCGTGTCCAGCCTGAGCACAAGGTGAGGATCGTCCAGGCATGGAAGAAACAGGGCAAGGTAGTTGCAATGACCGGTGACGGCGTAAATGATGCACCTTCGATCAAGAACGCCGATATCGGGGTAGGAATGGGTATAACGGGAACGGATGTCACAAAGAATGTAGCTGACATGGTTCTTGCCGATGATAATTTCGCAACCATCGTAGAAGCCGTCGCAGAAGGAAGAAGGATCTATGATAACATCCGTAAGGCGATCCAGTTCCTCCTTGCATCCAACTTTGCAGAAGTGCTCTCGATCTTCTTCTCTTCCCTGATGGGCTTTACGATTCTCCGTCCTGCCCACCTTTTATGGATTAATCTTATAACAGACTGCTTCCCTGCAATAGCCCTTGGCATGGAGAGAGGGGAGGAGGATATAATGAAGCGTCCTCCAAGAAAGAAGAGCGAGGGAGTCTTTGCAGGTGGCATGGGATTTGATTGCGTGTTCCAGGGTGTTGTTACTGCAGCCCTTACATTGCTTTCATTCTTCATCGGAGAGTATATAGAGAACGGGGCTTTCCATATCATGGATTCTGATGATGGTATGACCATGGCCTTCCTTACCCTTTCGATGATAGAGATATTCCACTCTTTCAACATGAGAAGCCTCGATAAGAGCCTCTTTACTCTTAAAGGGCATAACAAATACCTTTATTGGTCTCTCATTGGAAGTTTCGTAGCAACGGTCCTTGTACTTTATGTGCCGTTCCTCAGGAATGCATTCAGCTTCCAGCATATCTCTGTTTTCGAGTTTGCGGTTGCTCTTGTTCTTGCGTTCATGATCATTCCTATTGTTGAGATACAGAAGGTTTTCAAACGCAGAGGAGAGAGGAAACATAACGCTTGACATTTTGCCCGGTTTGCCGGGCATTGTTTTTCTCTACATCTGAACTCCATATTTTTTTCTTGCCGCATCCTTTTTTTCTTTTTACATTTAAAAATTATAAGGAGCATGAAGAATGCAGGAAGTAAAAGAGCCCAACAATGGGAATAACAATAAAACGAAAAAACCGTTGATTTACTATTATGTGATAGCAATGATCATCCTGCTGGTCCTTAATGCAGTCCTCTTTCCTTCTCTCAACAGAGGAGGGGTTACGGAGGTCGGTTATAACCAGTTTCTTGATATGATAGATGCAGGGGCTGTGAAGCAGGTCGCATATGATGAGACAAGCAGCCAATATGCCTTCATCGCAGAAATAGAAGGAAAGCCCGGAGTGTTCGTCACAGGGGTATGGCCGAATGATGGAGAGCGCCTTCTGGAGCAGCTGAGGAGCAATCCTGATATCACATTCAGTGCATCGATTCCGACTCAGGCGAATCCCTTGATGGAATTCCTTACAAACTGGGTGCTGCCTATCATATTCTTCGTCCTCATTGGAAACCTTCTTTCCAGATACATGATGAAGAGGATGGGAGCCTCCGGCATGGGAGGGCTTGGCAATGCCATGCAGTTCGGTAAATCCGGTGCCAAGGTGTATGTCGAGGATGCCCAGACTGGAGTACGTTTCTCAGATGTCGCAGGTCAGGATGAGGCGAAGGAGTCTCTCAAGGAGGTCGTGCATTTCCTGCATGAACCTGAGAAGTATGCTCAAATCGGTGCGAAGCTTCCAAAAGGTGTACTCCTTGTAGGCCCTCCGGGAACGGGTAAGACACTGCTTGCAAAAGCTGTTGCAGGAGAGGCGGGAGTTCCTTTCTTCTCCATAAGTGGAAGTGAGTTCGTGGAGATGTTCGTCGGCATGGGAGCCGCAAAAGTAAGGGATCTGTTCAAGCAGGCCAACGAGAAGGCTCCATGCATCGTATTCATAGATGAAATCGATGCGATTGGGAAGAAGAGGGATACCTCCGGTTTCTCATCAAACGATGAGAGGGAGCAGACACTTAACCAGCTGCTTGCCGAGATGGATGGCTTTGATGGAAGAAAAGGTGTTGTCCTGCTTGCCGCAACCAACCGTCCGGAGTCACTTGATCCGGCACTTCTCAGACCTGGAAGGTTCGACCGCCGTGTGCCTGTGGAACTGCCGGATCTGCAGGGCAGGAAGGCAATCCTGCTTGTCCATGCAAAGGATGTCAAACTTGAAGGTGCTGTCGATTGGGATATAATCGCACGTGCAACTGCAGGAGCCAGTGGTGCAGAGCTTGCCAACATCATCAATGAGGCGGCTCTTACTGCTGTGAGACGGGGCAGGAACGCCGTAATCCAGAAAGACCTTGAAGACAGTGTTGAGACAGTCATCGCAGGTGCAGAGAGAAAGAGTGCTGTCGTAAGCGAGAGTGATAAGAGGATTGTATCCTACCACGAGATAGGGCACGCCCTTGTCGCTGCAATGCAGAGCAACAGCGCACCGGTGACGAAGATTACAATCGTACCAAGGACAAGTGGTGCCCTCGGCTATACGATGCAGGTGGATGAAGGGGAGAAGCTTCTGATGAGCAAGGCTGAAATCCTCAATAAGATCGCTACTCTGACAGGAGGAAGAGCGGCAGAGGAGTTCATCCTCGGCAAGGAGAATATCACGACAGGAGCCAGCAATGATATAGAGCAGGCTACGAAGCTTGCGCGTGCTCTCATCACACGGTATGGAATGAGTGATGATTTCGATATGGTTGCGCTTGAGACCCAGTCCAATCAATATCTTGGAGGGGATGCAAGTCTTGCCTGTTCCGCCGAGACTGCATCAAAGATAGATGAGAAGGTGTTCGCCATTGTGAAGGAAGCCCACAGGAAGGCTTATGAGATCATAAGCGGGAATGAGGGAAAGCTTCATGAGCTTGCATCCTACCTCCTTGAGAAGGAGACGATAACAGGAGAAGAGTTCATGAATATCCTGAAAAAGGAGGAAATAACAAATTCTTAACATTATTTTAGCGTTTGAAAAATAAAGTGGTGTTATAAGAAAATAAATAGTGACGCATACATAATTGCCTATGTTATCCCTGGGGACTGCAATCAAGCAGTCCCTCTTTTTCCATTTGCAATTTCTTTTCTTTCAGGATAAACCAGTATTCATGAAGAAGTTGAGCACAGATGAGAAATTTTCTCAGATGACTGAGACACCGATACGTCCTCTTATAATACGTCTTGCCGTACCTACGGTGATAAGCAATCTTATAAGCACGATCTACAATGCTGCTGACACATTTTTCATCGGTCTCATAAGCACCAGTGCATCAGCTGCAGTAGGTGTTGCATTCTCTCTTCAGGCCATTATCCAGGCTATCGGGTTCTTCTTCGGACAGGGGAGCGGGACCACGGTCTCAAAGGACCTTGGCAAGCATGACATGAAGGATGCCGAGATAATAGCCTCTACAGGTTTCTTCTCTTCCTTCTTCCTCAGCTTCCTCATCATGATTCCAGGGCTTATCTTCCTTGAACCGTTTGCCATCTTCCTTGGGTCCACTGAGACGATTCTCCCATATGCTGAGGCTTACATGTTCTGTGACCGTACCACCTAAGCAAGCTTAGGGGCTTCCCGGGTGCATCCCGGTTCTTTTTCCTCGTTCACGGAAACCATGCTTCTTATGCAGGTGCAAACCCTGCTTTCGTCCACAGAGGGTTTCTCCGGAGGC
>DVIF01000017.1 GCA_018711525.1 Candidatus Ornithospirochaeta stercorigallinarum | reverse complement strand
TATCCGCTTTCTTCTTCCATCTGGCGCCGCCCTTCATCCTATTCTAGGACTCAGGCTTCCCCGGCGCAAGCACCGGGGTATTAAACCCACCGCTCCAGTGGCTACGCGTCTCGCCACTTACACGAATAAAGACCGTCCTGCTTTTCATTTTCCTTGCATTATATATAACCCCATTTGTCCTCGTACTTATAAACTCCTTGAAAAGGAAAGCCGAGATAATCAAATTCCCGTTGGCCCTGATGGACACGCAGGGCTTCCAGTTCAAGAACTATGCTACGGCATTGGACAGGATGGATTTTCTCCAGGCCTTCAGCAATTCGATAATAGTAACTGGACTGAGCATCCTCATACTGCTGCTCTTCTCTTCGATGGCGGCATACCTTTTCGCAAGAAAAGACTGGAAGATATGCAAAGCAAGTTTCTCAATCCTCCTTGCATCCATGATTCTTCCCTTCCAAGTCGTAATGATCCCCCTGATTTCGATTTACGGAGCACAGCTTAACATCATAAACTCCCTGGGAACACTTATCTTCATGAACATTGGTTTCGGCCTGAGCTTATGCACATTCATGACGCACGGCTTCATAAAGACAAGCATACCAATTGCATTGGAGGAGGCTGCGACAATCGATGGATGCACGAACTTCAACTGTTTCATCAGAATAGTGTTTCCTCTACTCAAGCCCATCCTTTCCACAATCTCGATTCTCGAAGTCCTGAGCATCTGGAACGACTATCTGCTGCCATCCCTTGTCCTCAGGAGAAAGGAGCTCTATACCCTCCCGATAGCCATAAGGACATTCTATGGAACATTCTCTAGCGATTACGGATACATAATGGCAGGGCTTGTGATGACGATAATCCCGATAATCATTGTGTATGTGGTTTTCCAGAGAAAGATCATAGGAGGGGTTGTAGCAGGCGCTGTAAAATCCTGACTGCCATTTTTTTCTTTCTTTTTCATACCCTCGACTGTAAAATTATACTATCTGCCGTTTTCACTCTGGAAATTCCAAGAAGAGCTGGTATAGTTAAGATAGGAGGTTTTGGGTATGAAGAAGATTCTTTTCGTCGCCAGTGAATGCGTACCATTTGTCAAGACAGGAGGACTTGCGGATGTCTGTGGAAGCCTGCCGAAGGCTTTCGACAAAAAGGAGTATGACATCAGGGTCATAATCCCCAACTACCACGCAATAAAGGAAGAATACAGGAACCAGATGGAAACCATCTATTATTTCCAGATGGACAACAGGATCTATGTAGGCATAAAGACACTCAAACTTGATGGCATACAATACTATTTCATCGACAACGAGATGTATTTCGGTGGTCTTGTACCCTATTATGATATGTTCCAGGACCTCGAAAGATTCGCCTATTTCTCAAAGGCGGTGCTTTCAGCCCTTCCTCTCATAGGCTTCAGGCCGGACATCATCCACTGCCATGACTGGCAGAGTGCCCTTGTGCCTGTATATCTTAATACCGTATTCCAGGGAGATCCGTTCTTCAGAGGAATAAGAACAGTGTTCACAATACATAACATCCGCTTCCAGGGGACATGGGATGTAGGACACATACAGTGGGTCTCCGGTCTCCCATGGGAATGCTTCGAGCCGGGAAGACTCGTCTCCCCCTATCAGGACACCTCGATTCCAAAGAACAGCTGGAACTGCTCGATGATGAGGGGAGGCCTTGTATATTCCGACTACATAACGACAGTATCCAACTCCTATGCAGAGGAGATAAAGACCCCGAATTTCTCAGACGGTCTTGATGATATCCTGAAGTGGAGATCAGAGCGGCTCTGGGGAATCATAAACGGAATCGATTATGAGGAATGGAATCCTGCAAAGGATAAGAAGATCTATAAGAACTATACGATAAGAACGGAAAAGAGCGGCAAGAAAGCCAATAAGGTGAACCTCCAGAAAGAGCTCAACCTTCCAGAGAATCCCGATATCCTCACCCTTGGAATCATATCACGCCTTACAGACCAGAAGGGGCTGGACCTTGTGAACATCATCATGGATGAGCTCTGTTCAAGGGAGATAAACCTCATAGTGCTCGGAACAGGAAGCGAGAATTACGAGAACATGTTCCGCTACTACCAGAGCAAATACCCCAACAAGGTTGCCGCAAGGATAATGTACTCGGATGACCTTGCCCATAAGATCT
The DNA here is from genome assembly GCA_018711525.1 of Candidatus Ornithospirochaeta stercorigallinarum. Taxonomy (GTDB): domain Bacteria; phylum Spirochaetota; class Spirochaetia; order Sphaerochaetales; family Sphaerochaetaceae; genus Ornithospirochaeta; species Ornithospirochaeta stercorigallinarum. The sequence continues at coordinate 4,111 of DVIF01000017.1, read as the reverse complement.
ATGCAGGAGTAGATGCACTGCTCGTTCCTTCCGCATTCGAGCCATGCGGCCTTACCCAGCTCATATCGCTACGCTATGGAACGGTTCCTATCGTTCATGCCGTTGGAGGACTGAGAGACACTGTCGAGCCATACAATGAATATGAAGAGACGGGAACGGGCTTCTCATTCAACGAATACACAGCATGGGGTCTGATGGATAGGATCAACCATGCATCCTGGCTCTACTATGACAGACCGGAAAGCTGGCAGAAGCTTGTAAAGCGCGGCATGGAGAAAGACTGGTCCTGGGCGAACAGCTCAAAGATCTATGAAGATCTCTACAGCAGGATGTAAGACAAATCGAAGGCTACTTTAAATAGTAGCCTTTATAATTTACCCATTGATTTGATACTCCCATAGGAGTACTACTGATATATAATCAAACAATTGTTTCATGGATCAACAGAAATAATAACTTCACCTCAGTACGGAAAAGGAAAACCATACAATGACTATGGCTTAGGATTTTATTGCACAGAAAACTCATAAATTGCTAAAGAATGGGCAGTTCAGAAAGATAGAGAAGGTTTTTCAAATCACTACCAACTTGACTGCACAAATCTAGCAATTCTTAATCTAAACACTCCTGAGTATACTATTTTACATTGGCTGACAATACTCCAGAAAATAGAATATTCGAAATCGGTTCTCCTTTATCTAGTGAAGACCTTATAGAAAAAATCACTTAAGTCCCTTCTCCATCTTATTAAGCTCTCCGAATACGATGTGCCTCATAGTAAGGTATGCCGCAAGTCCTCCTATGACATTGCTTATCGGCTCTGCGATAAGCACTCCGTTGATACCAAATAGATAAGGAAGGAATATGGTGAGAGGAACGACGATTATGACCTTTCTGAACAGAGAGAAGAATATCGCAGGCTTTGCCTTTCCAAGGGCGACGAACGTCTGCTGTCCTGCAGTCTGGAACGACATGAAGATAAAGCCGAAGAAATAGATTCTCAATGCAGGTTGAGCAGCATCTAGAAGGGTCGGCTCCGTTGTGAAAAGGAGGGCCAGCTGACGGGGAAACAAGACGACTATGAGCCATACGAAAGAAGAGAATACAAGTGTTGATAGAAGAGCGAAGTTACTCGCTTTCTTAACCCTTACAGGGTCCTTCGCCCCATAATTGAAGCTCATGACGGGGCTTGCTCCACTTGTTATTCCGTTTATCGGGGTTGAGAAGATCTCCCTGACGGAGTTCAGGATGGTCATCACTCCGACATAGAGGTCCCCTCCCCAGAGGAGAGCACATTTATTGCATACAATCTGGACTACGGAGTTGGTCGCTCCCATGACAAATCCACTGGTACCAAGAGCTATGATCTTCAAGCATCTTCCCACCTCCAGCCTCATGCCCTTGAATGTGATTCCAAGGACAGCATTCCTGCTTCTGAGAAAGGAGAGGGCGAAAACCGCAGAGCACGTCTGTGAAAATACCGTAGCGATGGCCGCACCCCGCACTCCCATATGGAATGTGAAAATAAGAATCGGGTCGAGAATTATATTGATCACAGCTCCTATGAGAACCGTAACCATACCGACCATCGCAAAGCCTTGGCTGTTTATGAAAGCGTTGAGTGTGAGAGTCACGAGAACAGGAACAGACCCAAGAGCATAAATCATAAGATAATCACGGGAATACGGGTATGTCTGGTCACTTGCTCCGAATGCATAGAGAATCGGACGGATGAATATTATTACAATGAATGTAAGGATGAGCCCTGTGAGTACAGAGAGCATGAAAGACGAGAAAAGCACACTCCTGGCTTCCTCCTCCTTCTTCTCGCCAAGGGCCATGGAAGCAAGAGGTGCACCCCCGTTGAAGCCATAGAGGCGGGCGAAAGCACTTATGAGGGAAATGATTGGAAAGCAGATTCCAAGGCCGGTCAGGGCGATGCTGCCCTCTCCCGGGATATGGCCTATGTATATTCTGTCGACCATGTTGTAAAGAAGGTTCACAAGTTCCGCAATGATCATGGGAACAGCGACCTTCATTACAGCACTTGATACACTTCCCTTCGAGAAATCCGTATGGTTTATCTTCATTTCATCCCCTTAGAAAATTAACATACCCCTATTGTCCGTCTCTTTCAAGAGAAAGCATTTAGTACTAAAATCCATGGCATGGAAGAAAAAGAAAACATAGCAGAAAAAGCAAGCTCAGCCTACGACCCGGATGAGGAGGTCACATTCGAATGGGCTGGCAGGGCTGAAGGCATGAGCTTTGACAAAGACTAGACCATATTTATGTCTATGCTCTTGAATGTCCCCACCTTCTCTATTATCTCTATGCTCTCTTTGAGCGTCATGTGCCTTGGGAATATCAGGAGGCAGGAGAATATCAAATCCCCGACAGCATCCCTCTTGATTGAAGCACCTCTCAGGATGAAATCCTTTGAAACAAAATAGGAACGTATCTCGGCTGTCTCCATAGCACTCTTATCCAGATCTATGACAACCTGAGCAGAGACCATCATGATGCTCTTGATCTTCATATGATGGAGAATCAGCTGTATAAGCAGGATCAGAGCTGTTGCGGCGATGCCAAGGAAGTACATTCCCGCCCCCAGTGCGATTCCGATTCCAACCGTAGCCCATAGCCCGGCGGCTGTGGTAAGTCCGACAGTATTCTCCTTCCTTACGTATATGACACCTGCTCCAAGGAAACCGATAGCGGTGACCACCCCTGCTGCAATCCTCGAGGCGTCCACAGAAATGCTCTCATGTCCGATTACATCATAAAAGCCATATTTGCTCACAATCATCATCAGACACGATGAAACGGCAACGATTATATGTGTCCTGATTCCCGCATTCTTGAGTCTTCTTTCCCTTTCAAGACCGATGAAGAATGCGCAGACAGCACTTAAGACAAGTCTTATCATGTAGTCGAAATTAGTAAAAATGACATCGTCCATAGTTTTTCCTTTTTTGAGAAACTATAATAAGACATCATGAAGGATATGAAAAGGTTTTTTCACTTCATTGATTTCAAAACGCCGACTGTCATCGGGATGCTCAGAGCAATCGTCACAAGATCTGCTATCGGCTGTGCAAGCTGAATGCCCAACAGTCCTATGAAAGGGGTCAGGATCATCACAGCAGGAATGAGTATTATCCCCTGTCGTGCAAAACCAAGAATAGAGGCCCTGACTACCTTGCCCGTGGTCTGAAGAAGCATATTACTTATCACGATCAAAGAAGAGAACCATAGGGTAAAGCATCTTAAACGGAGAGCAAGAGAACCGATTTCCGTAACCGCGGGGTCCCCACGTCGGAAGAACTCGATGATCTGAGGTGCAAAGATATATTCCAATACAGCGAGGAATATAAGGAACAGGACCATGCTTCTGACACAAAAGTGGAAACCTTCCTTCACCCTCTCATAAAGTCCGGCTCCATAATTATAGCCGCATACAGGCTGGAATCCCTGTCCGACTCCAAGAAGGATTGAATTGGTGAAGTTGCCGACCTTGTTTACAATCGCCATTGCTGCAATCGCAGCGTCCCCGAACGGCTTGCTTGCAGTGTTGAGGACTATCATGGCAACAGACATGACGCTCTGGCGACAGAGGGAAGGAAGACCGCCGATTGTAATCTCCTTAAGAATCTTCAAAGAAGGTCTGAACAGGCTGATACGCAATCTCACATTCCCGACCCTGAGTGCATAGAAAAGGAGTATGAAGAAGCTCACAGCCTGACTGAGCGCCGTAGCAAGGGCCGCACCCGCAATCCCCATGGCAAAGACAAATATGAAGAGAGGGTCGAGGAATATGTTCAGCACTCCTCCGACAGTCAGTCCTATCATGCTGTAGAATGAATACCCCTGGAATCTCAATTGATTGTTAAGCACAAGAGAGGAGCACATGAACGGGGAACCGAGAAGGATATAAAACTACCGCAGATAACTCCTATGCTCGCATAAGAGTTGAATGAGGGATTATCAGTTTTTTCATATAGCAAAGCTATATGAAATCTTAACTTCATGGTATAATACACATATGCAGAAGGCGTACCGTTACAGACTTTATCCCACAGACGAGCAGACCCAGATGATGACCCGCATC
>DVIF01000016.1 GCA_018711525.1 Candidatus Ornithospirochaeta stercorigallinarum | reverse complement strand
ATCAAAATCATTTGTGGATTTATCTTGTTTTATAATATTTATTGTTTATAATATAAGTATTTATATGTGGATTTGTTCCTGATATGCATTAAATGAAGAATGATGGGGTGCGGTTCGTATTCTTTCTTTTTCCTCACTGCTGACGTCAAGATTTTCCGAGCATATGATAAATGCTTTATATTTGGACTATTGCGAATAGGAACATTATAAAAGAGAACAATTCAATAATTGTTTGAGTTATATCAAGTTCATAATCAAATTATATTTTTTTGCCTTCTACAATTTTCTTTTATTGCGGAAATACAAATTAAAAATAATTGACAGCTGATAATACTAGTGCGATAATGATGTATACATTATGGGAGAGAGATAGTTTTGCTACTTACAGACTTCTACCTGTTAAACTGTTTCTCTTCTTTAATTTATGACATTACGGACTAAAGGGGAGGACACATGAATCATAAGAATTCAGTGCAACTTTCACGAGAAGGAAAGTGGATGACTATGAAGAAGAATGCAGTTCCTTATCTGCTTCTTGCTCCTGTCATCATTTTCGTATGTCTCTTCATGCTTTGGCCGATTCTCAATGTTTTCAAGATGAGTGTTGAGAATTACATGGTGACTAGACCGGCACAGAGACACTTCATTGGACTGGATAATTTCAAAGAGATATTCACAGACGATCCAGTTTTCTACAGAGCCCTTGGCACAACTGCAATATATGTTCTTGTCAGTGTCGCAATCCAGACTGTGCTGGGTTTCTGGCTTGCCTGGCTTTTAACAAGGAAATTCAAGGGCAGGGGTCTTGTAAGGGCCGTCGCTCTTGTTCCATGGGCGGTAGCAGGACTTATGGTAGGTATCATATGGAACCTCATGCTCGGTCAGGCATATGGTGTAATCAACGACCTGCTTGTGAAAATTGGTGCGGTTGACATCAAGCCATCATGGTTCTCAAGCAGAACACTGGCTCTTACGGCTGTTGTTATCGCAAACGTATGGAGAGGTATTCCTTTCTTCACAATCAGCTACATGTCGGCAATCTCAGGAATTTCCGATGAGCTTTATGAATCCGCCAAGATCGATGGAGCTACAGCACCTGTCCAGATGTTCAAGATCACTATTCCTATGATCAAGGATACCATCATAATCACAACCCTTTTAAGGGCGATCTGGACATTCAATGCCGTCGACCTCATCGTCAGCTTGACAGATGGTGGTCCTAACAGGGGAACGACAACGCTCGCACTCTACATCATGAATACGTTCCAGGGCAGTGGTGACTTCGGTTATGCTTCAGCACTTTCTGTAATTTCTACACTTATCATGATGATTGTAGCCTTCATCTACATCCGCATGGGTAAGATGGGTAAGGGGGTATGATTATGGAAGCAAATACTAATGCACTCGCAATTTCCGCAGAGAAAAGGCGCAGGAAGGAAGTGTTCTTCCGCTGGTTGACACTCTATATTCCTCTTTTCTTATTCCTCGTATTCACAATCTTCCCATTCTACTGGATTGTAAATACATCTCTCAAGGGTTCGACAGAAGTCTTTGCAATGCCGATCCATTACTTCCCGCATCAGCCTACATTCGAGAACTTCGCAAGGCTCTTTACTGAATTCGGATTCGGACCTGCGGTACTTCATTCGGCTTTCGTTGCAATCTTCACAACGCTTCTTGTATCGCTTTTCAGCCTTCTTGCAGGCTACGCGATGAGCCGCTACACATTCAAGGGCAAGGGTGTGTTCTACATCTTCATGCTCGTCACACAGATGCTTCCGGCTGTTGTTCTTATGATTCCTCTCTTCTCGACGATGGTTAATCTTCACCTGATCAACAACCTCTGGAGCCTTGTGCTCATCTGTACTTGTACGAACCTTGCATACTGTATGTTCATGATGATGGGATATTTCAATGCAATGCCTCGTGAGCTTGAGGAGGCAGCCCAGGTCGATGGATGCTCCCTTCTTGGAAGTATCTTCCGCATCCTTCTTCCTGCGATGAAGCCATCGATTGTCGCAACAGGTGCATATGCATTCATCAACGCATGGAATGTATACGTATATGCTGTAGCATTCATAACTGATAGAAGGATGTATACTCTTCCTCTTACCCTTAAGACGTTCCAGGGTGAGTTCGGAACACAGTATGGTCTTCTCGCAGCAGGATGTGTGGTCGCACTCCTTCCTGTTGTTCTTATCTTCGCATTCATCCAGAAGCACCTCACATCCGGTGCTACTGCTGGTGCTGTCAAAGGTTGATTTTCAGCCGGTCCTACCGGTTTTGGAGGTATAAAATGAAAAGGAATTTATTAACTAAAGCTGCTGCTTTGTTAGCCATCCTCATGGTATTGGCTGCAGGCACTGTCTTTGCTGGCGGTTCTTCAGAGAAATCTGCCTCTGGAAAGCAGGAACTCAATTTCTGGTATCACTCAGGAGATCCTGAGACAGATGCTTTCTTCGAGGGCTTCCTCGCAGATCTCAATGCATCACAGGATCAGTATGAAGTTGTATATACAAGCTTCAACTTCGCTGACTTCCAGAATCAGTTCCAGATGGCTGTCATGACAGACACGATGCCTGATGTAGTATCACTTGGATTCTCTAACCTTGCTATGTTCACAGCTCAGGATTCAATCCTCGCTCTTGACGATTATCTCGATCAGATCACAACTTACGAGAACATCGACGAGCAGCTCCTTCAGGGTATGAGAAAGATTGGAAACGGAGTTCTCTATGGTATTCCATTCGCCTACAACCAGGAAGTTGCATGGTACAACACCCAGCGCCTTGCTGAATGGGGAATCGAAGCACCTAAGACACAGGCTGAATTCCTCCAGTACTGTGAAGAGTTCGCAGATCCTGCAAATTCAAGATACTTCGCATCAATGCGCTGCGTACGTCCTTACGACTCATTGATCGCATGGCTCTGGACATGGACTGATGGTCTTGGGTACAACGGAAGCTGGTTCGATGACGAGGGTAAGTGTATCCTCCGCGATCCTGCATTCGCAGAGGCTCTCAATGCATATGCTGACATCTATAAGAACGGATGGGTATCCGGTGACTCTGTAAACAACAACTTCGATCAGATTGTTGCTGAGTTCGGTTCCGGTGTTTCCGCATACATCGTTCACAACTCTTCTTCAGAGACGACACACCGCCTCAACCTTGGAGAGGGTAACTTCGCGGCTGCACGCGTAATGGCTAACGACCAGGGACACTACTATGCTTCTGGAATCCAGCCGAACTGCTACTGCGTGACAAACCAGGGTGAGGACCATGACTACACAGGAGCTCTCTGGCTCATATCCCAGCTCTCCGGACAGGAGTGCGTAAGCGGAATCTGTCAGGCTGTAGGACGTGTTCCATGTAACAATCTCGTAACAGAAGAGGATTGGTATCAGGGAGATACAGAGATGATGCTCTATGCATCCTACCTCTCAGATCCTAACTACCACCAGATCGACAACCCATACTGGATTCCTGAGTTCTCCAGCTTCATCACAGATGAGATGACTGCTGATTTCCAGGCTGTTGTAATGGGTGAGATGGATGCTCAGACATGTCTCAATGGTTGGGCTGATGCTATTGATGAGTATCAGGCAGCTTACGAGGCAACACTCTGATAGCTTAGGTTTTCTACTTTCAGTGCGGGCTTTTTCAAGGGCCCGCACAATTTTAAAAGGATTATATGAAAAACGATATTGTATTGTTTCAGGATGATTTCAGTGAGTTTGAAATAGGTCCACTGCCTTTTGACCGTGAACATTCGGCAATGGGTGAATATCATTATGTAAAGCAGCCGGGGTATTCCGGTGCTTGGTACGACCCGATTACGAACTGCAACTACCGTGGTCCGAACTGGATAGTGACAGCGGATGGCGGTAAGCATTTCATGGAGCAGATGAGGGTCCGTAATCCTCTTACACGCAATGTCCTTCCTGTGCTTGTTGCAGGAGAGAAGGACTGGAGTGACTATACTCTTTCTGTGCGTATAAGACCTCTTTATACGAAGGAAGAGACAGGTATCCTTTTCAGATACCAGACATCGCTCCTGTTCTACGGTTTCTTCCTTTCCGACGGGAAAGCGGAGGTCGTAAGATTCAATAAGAAAGAACACGAGGTTCTAAGAAGCGTAGATTTCGCATTCGATATGGACCATTTCTATACATTGTCTGTCAAGGCGGAAGGCAGCAGCTTTACCTGCATGATTGACGGAAAAACCGTTATCGAGTTCTCTGATGACATGATAAAGACAGGATGCATCGCACTTGCAGGTTATATGCCTTGCCAGTATACGGATGTGCTTGTCACCACCTCGAATGAGGAGAATGAGCGTCTTGCAAAAGAGCGTACTGCAAAGGCGAAGCGCCTTGCAGAGAAGAGAAGCAGATATGCACAGCCTAAGCTGTGGAAGGTGATCGACCTTGGAGACTTCGGTGCATCCAGGCAGATAAGATTCGGACATCTTACAGGAACCGATGAGATGTTCTTCGTAATAGCCCAGCACCAGAAGAGGGTTTTCAAGGAGAGGTACTGCAACATAAGCTGCCTGACGGCTGTAAGTATCGATACCGGAAAGATCCTCTGGCAGAAAGGAGAGCCTTCCACACTTGCGGTGAACCAGGATACGACATGCGACCTTCCATTCCAGGTCTATGATATCGATAACGATGGAAAGGATGAGGTCATCGTGGCCCGTGACTTCAAGCTCATGATCCTCCGTGGAGAGGACGGCTCTGTTGTGAAGTCCATGCCGACACCATATAACGATGACCCGGCAGACAGCATTCTCGGAATAGAGTTCAAGAAACATGCGTTCGACCGTCTGAATGTCGATGCAATCAGGATTGTCAACGTCTCTGGAAAGGACAGGCCGAGTGATATCCTCATAAAGGACCGCTATGCACGTATCTGGGTGTATGATTCGGATTTCAACCTGATCTGGAAGTTCACCCATAACAATACAGGCCATTTCCCGTATGCCTATGATTTCAACGGGGATGGAAAGGATGAGGTCTTCTCCTGCTACAACATGATCGATAGCGATGGAAAACTTCTTTGGGAGCTTCCTATCCCGGATGACCATACCGATGAGATTGTAATCGGACGTTTCGACCCCGATATCGATGACGACCTTATTGCAATCGTATCGGGCTGGGAAGGTTTCATGATTGTCGATAAGAAAGGCAACATCCTTCATAGGGATATCAACGGACATGGACAGAGGATCAGTGTCGCTGACTACTGTCCGGAGAAACCGGGGCTTGAAATCTGTACCACAACCTATTGGGAGAACCAGGGAATCATATATCTTTATGATTGCAAAGGCAATGAGATCTGGCATATGGAGCCGTCTTCAAACGGCAACATAATTGCACCTGTCAACTGGCAGGGGGATGGACATGAGCTTATTCTCCTCAATGGTAATTTGAAGTATGGCGGAATGATCGATGGGGAAGGGGACCAGGTTGTAATGTTCCCGGATGATGGACATCCTGACATGTGTGCGGAGGTCATCAATCTTACAGGTGACAGTCGTGATGAGATAATACTCTGGGATGCACATAAGATGTACATATATACCCAGGACAGGGAGTGTGAGGTAAAGGACAGGGAATATGTTCCTGAGAAATATCCTTTATACAACTTCTCAAACTATCGTGGTGAATACTCCTTCGCAAGATGGAAAGATAAAGAAAAGGGAGCGGAGAAATGATATTTGAAAGATATCTTCGTCAGTATGCTAAGTGGTTTGCCTCCTATGACAGGCAGACATGGAATTATGAGGATGCATGTGTCCTCATAGGGCTTCTGGATATGTATAACGCAACATCGGACGGGTTCTGGTGGAATGCAATCGAGCGTTTCATGGATCGTTATATAGAGGAGGATGGCACCATCAGACTCTATGATATGAAGGAATACAATATCGACAGGGTTCCTGGAGGAAGACTCCTTTTCCCTCTTTATCAGAAGACAGGATTGAAGAAGTACAGGATTGCTATTGAGACCCTTGCCCAGCAGATGAGGGAGCACCCGAGGGCGAAATGCGGCAACTATTGGCATAAGAAGATCTACCCGAACCAGATCTGGCTTGATGGTCTTTACATGGGGCTTCCGTTCAGGATGCTTTATGCCCGTCAGTTCGGAGATGATTCGATTTATGAAGATACGATTATGCAGTTCAAGAACGTAAGGGCACATCTTTTCGATGAGAAGGCAAAGCTCTACTACCATGCATGGGATGAGAGCCGCTCGATCTTCTGGTGTGATAAGCAGACAGGACTTTCTCCTAACTTCTGGTCCAGGGCTATCGGATGGTACCTCATGGCACTTGCAGACGTCTATGAGCTCATGCCTCAGGACAGGGTGGAGGAGAGAAAGACGCTTGAGGCTATCTGGAAGGAAGCTGTCGATGGAATGCTGCTTTATCAAGATGAAGAGAGCGGAATGTTCTATCAGCTTACAGCACTCAAGGATACAGAGGGCAACTATCTTGAGACAAGTTCGACAATGATGGTCTCCTACAGCATCTTCAAAGGTATAAGGCTCGGTGTGTTCTCTAAGGAAGGGTATTCTGCAAAGGCTGAAAAGGCGATAATGGGTACTATCACACATAAGCTTACCTATTCAAACGACAAGCTGTCCCTTGGTGGAATGTGCAAGGGTGCGGGACTCGGTCCTGATGGAAACTTCAAGAGGGATGGAAGTGTCTCCTACTATCTTGCAGAGGAAGTCGTTGCCGATGAGCAGAAGGGTACAGGCGTTGCCATGATGGCTTATTCTGAATATCTGCTTGCTGGAAAGCTTGGAAATCTTGATGCCGGATACCCTGAGGTTGAGCTGTTCAAGAGGGATTATGATCCGATTCTTCCTACAGATCCAGGCTTCAAGGATCACATGTGAGAGCTAAGGAGTTCATGATAATATGAAAGCATTATACATTCTCGAACCCGGAAAGGTTGAGATAAGAGACATTCCAATGCCTGTGAGGAAAAAAGGGGAGGCCCTTTTGAAAGTACTGAGCGTTGGAATATGCGGCAGTGACCTTGGCTCATACCGCGGAACGTTCGCATATTTTGAGTATCCGAGGATTCCAGGTCATGAGTTCAGTGCAGAGATTATCGAGATTGATGATAACGATGAAGGCTTTGAGCCTGGAATGATTGTGACTGCAGATCCGTATTTCAACTGTGGCTCATGCTACAGCTGCACTCATGGAAGGGTGAATGCATGCATGGACAACAAGACCATGGGATGCCAGATGGATGGTGCCTTCTGTGAATACATCGTAATGCCTATAGAGCGTTTAGTTGATGGAAGAGGTCTCGATCAGAACTCTCTTGCGGCGGTAGAGCCGTTCTGTATAGGCTATCATGGAGCGCTGAGGGCGAAAGTCCAGAAAGGGGATAAGGTCCTTGTAATCGGATGTGGAACCATCGGTGTCATGGCAGCTCTCTCTGCGAAGGCCATGGGGGCTGAGGTCTATGTGTCCGATGTCATAGAGGAGAAGCTGAAAGAGAACGTTGAGAAGTTCGGTTTTGATGGCATGATCCTCAACTCCTCCCCTGAGGCGTTCATGGAGGGTGTCAAGAGGATTACAGGAGAGACCGAGTCGAATGGAAAGAAGCAGATCAATGGTTTTGATGTCACCATCGAGGCGGTTGGAAATCCATTCACATTCCAGGCTGCTATTGATGCAGTCGGCTTCGGCGGCCGTGTCTGTCTTGTAGGTGTCAGCAAGAAGAACCTCGACTTCAACTTCACTCTGATTCAGAAGAAGGAGATCGACATATACGGAAGCAGGAATGCTATGAAGCAGGACTTCATCGATCTTGTTGATATCGTAAAGAGCGGTAAGGTCGATGTAGGCAAGGTCATTACCAATGTCTATGACTTTGAACATGCCGCAGATGCATTCAAGGATTTCTCAGAGAATAAGAGCGGGGACATGCTCAAGGTCATGGTACGTCTGGCAGAACCGGAGAAGGTCTGAGGTGTTTTCCCACTATAACAAAGGTAGGCATAGTGATATGCCTACTTTTTGTTTTCAATCTTCTTGATTTTTATAACTTTCCCGTCTTTTGGAATGCTTATACTTCTTGATGCGATTGAGCCTCTTTCGTAGGCTGACATGCTCTGGAAAGATGTCTTTGTCCTTCTTCCTGAAATCCTGGATGATGTGAAGATTTCTTTGAACTTCCTCCTGTTGTCTTCGTTTATCACGCTTAAGGCTTTCGAAACCTCTCCATCCCCCTCTTTTTCTATCCTCTCGTATAGTTTGCTCGACAGTCCTGCTGCATATGAAAAATAATCAATGCTCCCGTCTTTTTCCCTCTTGTATGCATCTTTTAGTGCTTTATGCAGGAAAAGATATGTTTCATATGCGAATTCCACCTGCTCAATCGTCCCGTATGCATTCAGTGATGCCTGAGTGCCTCTTTTCTCTCTGAGTATCAGGACTCCCGATAGCCTCGTTATTATCGAGACGAATATCTTTTCATGGAAGTAGAATCTGGTCTTGCTGTCTATTTCAGCGGAATAAAGCTTAACCTCGGCATCTTTTTCCTCTTTGATTCCGTACTCCGCCATAAGACGTTGTGCCATTTTAAGTGCTTCGGTGCTTTCATTTTCAAAAGGAGAGGAGGAGAGTCTTATGAGCTTGGCTACTTTGTTTCTCGCCTTCTCCCTCTTTTCGTGGTTTGTCCTGACCTTGGCTTTTTCAAAACCTGAGGGAACCCCGATGGAGAGGCATAATGCTCTGAAGTATTCGTCATGCCTGCTGTAGCCTCTTTTCTTATAATCTATGGCATGGGCAAGCTCATGGAGAAACGTCGCCTCTTCTTCACTCTTTTCTTCTGCATACAGGAAATCCTCGCTTAAAACTATTGCATTCTGTTCTCCGTCATAGTATCCCAGCCGTCCATCCTTGTCCGTTGGGGCGAAGATTATGCAGGGCGGGGGTGCTAGGATTGAGCTCTCTTTCTTCGAGAGCATCAATTTCCCCAGATAATCACACTCTTTCAGTATTCTCCTGCTTACAGCTTTTATTTCCATTCTTCAGATGATAGTTTATTTTTGTCTTTTAGTCCTGCTCGCATCCAGCATGAGACGCAATGGCATTCTTCCACTCTTTCCAGCTTTGGAGCATGATGTGTGCAGTATTCAGTTCTCTCCTTGCATCGTGGATGGAACGGGCAGCCGTCTGTTTCTTCTGTTGAGAGCTCCCCGTCCAGAATTATCCTTTTCCTCTTTTTCTCAATCGCCGGATCTGCCACATATGTGGCAGATAGCAATGCTTTCGTATATGGATGGCTGACTTTTCCGTCTAAGCTGACGGCAGGACAGATTTCCACTATTCTCCCCTTGTACATGATTGCGACCCTTGTTGCTATCCTTTCTATGGATTTAAGGTCATGTGAGATGAAGATGAAGGAAATCCCCATCTCATCTTTCAGTGATTTGAGGAGGGAGAGGATCTGCAGCTGTATTGAGACATCCAGGGAGGAGACGGCCTCATCCGCAAGTATCACATCAGGCTTCAGTGCTATGGCTCTTGCAATCGCAACCCTCTGTGCCTCTCCCCCTGAGAGCTCTTTCGGGTATCTTTCCTTATATTTTCTGGAAAGATTCACTTTATCAAGCAGGATGTCAACACATCTTTCCATCTCATCTTTTGTCAGCCTGTGCTCCAAGAGCCCTCTTCTGTTATATATTCTCAACGGCTCTGCGATTATGGCATCCACTCTCATCTTCGGATCGAGAGATGAGTACGGGTTCTGGAATACCATCTGCATGTACCTGCGCTCTTCTGAAAGCTTTCTGTTGTCCAAAGAGCAGAGGTCCCTGCCTCGGAAATACACACTTCCGCTTGTTGGTCTGTAAAGTTGTGCTATGCTCCTTACCAGGGTGGTCTTACCACATCCGGACTCTCCTGCGATTCCCAGTATCTCTCCTTTCCTGAGGGAGAAACTGATGTCATCGATTGCTTTGATCCCTTTTATATTCCTCCCTGCGGGAAAGTATGTGCTTAGGTTTCTTACTTCGAGGATTGAATCGTTTTCCATCATTCCTCCTTCTCGTCATAAAGCCAGCATGAGACCATATGTCCGCCTTCCATTACCATGGCCCCGGGAAGTTCTTTTTTGCATCGTTTCCCTGCCTCAGTGCATCTTATGCTGAACGGGCAGCCGGATTGGAGGGTGCAATCGCTTATTCCTGTGGTATGAGCTTTACCTGTCAGATCCATTCTGCGCGCATTTCTTATCAGGGCTTTCGTATATGGATGCATCGGACGTGAAAACAGTTCTTCCGTCGTCGCTGATTCGATAATATGCCCGGAGTACATTACATCCACCCTGTCGCATAACCTTGCTGCAATGCCGAGGTCATGGGTGACGATGATCAGTGCCATCTCTCTAGCCCTTGTTATGTCATCAAGCAGATTGATGACCTGGGCCTGGATTGTCGCATCCAATGCAGTTGTCGCCTCATCTGCGATCAGAAGCTTCACATCATGCGAAAGGGCCATGGCGATCTGCACTCTCTGCTTCATCCCTCCGGAAAGCATAGCAGGATAGTCATCTATTCTTTTCTCCGGATCGGGGAAGTCTACAAGACGCAGCAGCTCGACAGCCTTCGCCCTTGCTTCCTTCCTGCTCAATTTCTGATGCCGTCTGATATTGTCCACCATCACAGTCGATATTTTGAAGAATGGATTCAGGCTTGTCTTCGAATCCTGGAATATGATGGCTATCTCCTTTCCCCTGATTGCATTGAGTTCTTTTTCATCCATCGCCAGCAGGTCCTGCCCTTGGAATATGATTTTCCCTTCAAGCACTTCATCCGGATGTTTTTTCAGATTCAGAATCGAGAGACATGTGATGCTTTTACCGCTGCCCGATTCCCCCACGATGCCGATTCTCTCCCCTTTATGGACAGTGAAAGATATGCCATCAACGGCTTTTACCGTTCTTTCCGGACTTTTAAAACAAGCTTTGAGATTTTCAACTTGTAGGATCACATCTTCCATCTGCATCACTATAGAGCATACATCTTTTTCCCGTTATGCAAAATGTATCTGTGATGCAATTCTTCGTTGCGTAAATCTGATGAAAAAGATAATGTATCTCTTATGGAAAAAGTTTACATAGAGAGTCTTGGCTGTGCCAAGAACCAGGTTGATAGCGAAATTCTTTTAACTTATGCACTCGAAAACGGATATGAGCGGACGCTTGAGCCGGGAGAGGCCGATATAATAATAGTCAACACATGCGCGTTCATAGAGGATGCGAAGAAAGAATCGATAGAGACCGTGCTCTCTATGCGTTCTGCATACCCTGATGCGAAGATAATCCTCTCTGGCTGTCTTGCCCAGCGATACGGTGAGGAGATGGCGTTCGAAGAGGCCGATGCCATTTTCGGTAATCATGACTTATCTGCGTTCCCAGGGATCTTGAAGGATGTCGATGCGGGCGAAAGACCTGTGTCTGTTCCCGGGTATCCCGATCCTGAGAAGGAGAGGGATGACAGGCTTGTACTTCTTTCCAGGAAGGGGACGGCGTATTTGAAGATAAGTGAGGGCTGCAACCATTGCTGCTCTTATTGTGCGATTCCAATCATAAGGGGGCCTCTCAGAAGCAGACCTTTCGAGAGCATCATAGCAGAGGCTGAACGTCTCATCTCATCCGGAGTGTATGAGATTTCCGTAATTGCACAGGACCTCGGTGCTTATGGTCTGGATCTATATAAGAGGAGCAGGTTCACGGAACTCATGGATGCACTTTCCTCCCTTGAAGGGGATTTTGTCCTGAGGATGCTCTACATCCATCCAGACACATTCCCCATGGATCTCATTCCTCTTGTTAAGGAAAGGAAGAAGATCCTTCCTTATTTCGATATCCCGGTCCAGCATGCCGATCCCAGGGTTCTTCTTCCAATGGGTAGGACTGGAAGCAGGGAGGTCTATCTGAGACTCGTGGATGATATAAGAAGCGCGTTGCCCGATGCCGTCATAAGGACGACAATCATGCTCGGCTTCCCTGGAGAGACGGAAGAGACGTTTGAGGAAGTTAAGCGGTTCATAAAGGAAGGACAGTTCGACTGGATGGGCTCTTTCACATATTCCAGAGAGGAGGACACCCCTGCTTATAAGATGAGGAACAAGAGGGAGCATGATAGGGCTCATAAGATTGCTTCATCCTATCAGAAGGAACTCATGGAGATCCAGAATGCAATAAGCGAAGAGAGGATGAAGAGGTTCGTGGGAAAGACTCTCAAGGCGATAATAGAGGAGAAGATAGAGGGTGAGGATCTTTATTTCGGGAGAATCTATGCCCAGGCTCCTGATGTGGATGGCCTTACGGTGATAAGTGCAAAGGACCTGAAGGCAGGGGATGTCGTTCCTGTAAAGATTACAAAATCCATGGGATTCGATCTGGATGCGGTTGCCCTATGATGGATTATCTGGATTCATTGAATGATGCCCAGAGGGAGGCTGTGCTCGACAGGGAGCACAATCTTCTTATTCTCGCCTGTGCGGGCAGCGGAAAGACAAGAACGATAACAAGCAAGATCGCATACTACATTGAGAGCGGATATCTCAGACCTTATGAGATTCTTGCTGTGACGTTTACCAACAAGGCTGCTCAGGAGATGAGGGAGCGTCTTGGCATCATGCTCTCTGATTATGACATATCCTCCCTTGAGATAAGGACATTCCATTCATTCGGGGCCTGGGTCCTTAGGCGTCATGCAGATGATGCAGGCCTTCCCCACGGTTTCCAGATATATGATGACAGTGATTCAGTCTCTCTTCTTTCATCCCTGTTCCCGGATGTGGACAAGAGGGAGGTCAGGAGCATATATAATGCGATAGCACAGGCGAAGGAAAGGGGGATATCCCCGACTTCCGGCAAGCTTGAATACTTTGCAAAGGATATAGATGACCTCGGCATGTACTATCAGGAGTATGATAAGGCCCTCAGAGGGACCGGTAACTGTGATTTCGCAGACCTCATACTAAAGCCTGTCATACTTTTCAACAAATATGACGATATACGTGAGCGCTATCAGAAGAGGTTCAAGCTCATTCTAGTTGATGAGTATCAGGATTCGAACAAGATGCAGTTCGAGCTTCTCAGTCTTGTAAGTTCTTCTTCCTCCCAGCTCTGTGTCGTCGGAGATGACGACCAGTCCATCTACTCGTTCCGTGGTGCGGATATCGAGAACATCCTCTCTTTCAATAAATCCTTCAAGAATGTAAGGGAGATAAAACTTGAGAAGAACTACCGTTCCACAAGCGAGATCCTCTCCCTTGCTTCTGCGATAATAAAAAACAACAAAGAGAGGCATAAGAAGGAGATCATAAGCTTTGATGGCCATCATGGAAAGAAGCCGGAGCTGATTACGAATATAGATGGCAGAGGTGAGGCGGAAGGAATCATCAGCCGCATAAGAAGGATAGACGACTATGACAATACTGCAATAATATACAGGACGAACGCACAGTCTCTGGAGTTTGAGAAGCTCCTGGGCGTCAGCCGTATCCCGTATCGTGTGGTAGGTGCGCTGAAGTTCTATGAAAGGGAGGAGGTCAAGGATGCCCTGGCTATATTGCGTCTCCTTTCAAACAGGATGGATGTAATAAACTTCCGGCGCATCATAAACAAACCAGCAAGAGGACTTGGCGATAAGACTGTCGAGCAGATCATCGGAGAGAGGAATAATCTTGATGTCATTTCCGCCCTCTCTGATTTTGTCATTTCTTCAAAGAGCGGGAAAGCACGCTCTGGAGCCGAAAGCTTTCTCTCTGCGTATGAAAAGGTCTCTTCTGATCTGGATGAGGGGATGCCTCTGGGCGCTCTCCTTTCAGAGGCCCTTGAATGCTTTGGTCTCAAAGAATATTTCGAGAATGAGAAGGATGAGTCGATACGTCAGAGCAAGAACGAGAACCTGAGTGCACTTGTGAGCTCTCTTTCTGAATATGGGGCCGGACGGTCTTCCCTCGAGTCGTATTTGGAGAATATCACTCTGGATAACACCACTCCTGGAGGAAGTGGAAAGGATGATAGGGCCGGTGTCACACTCATCACCATGCATAACACCAAAGGCCTTGAATTCGATTATGTCTTCGTTGCAGGACTTGAGGATGAGCTCATCCCCGGTTCCAGAAGCAGCCAGAGTGCTAAAGGACTTGAGGAGGAGAGAAGGCTTTTCTATGTTGCAGTTACAAGGGCAAGAAAGGAGCTGTATCTCTCATATGCCGCAATGCGCACCATGTGGGGTAGGAGGGACTACAGGAACCCCTCGCGCTATCTTGATGAGATTCCAAAGGATCTTTATGGAGGAGCCGTTTATAAGAAGAGCTACAATCCTTATTCATATGTAGGTTCGAAAGTTGAATACCGAAAGAAGAACGAGGGGCTTTCGAATGTGCCTTCCTGGGCATCCAATATAGAGATAAAGGCCAGGAGGAAGGAAGAGAAGAAAGAGATTCCTCTTTTTTCGATAAGGGATGAGGTGTCCAGCCCCCTTTATGGTAAAGGTGTCATCACTGATATTAAGACCGGGGAGATAGGGCACAGGCTTCTTACCATAGATTTTGAAGCTCTTGGTTCCGTCCGTCTCAATGAGGGGACTGCAAACCTCTCCCTGCTTTCCAAGGGAGACGGAGGAAGTGATAAAAACACATCCTCGCATTTTGAGGTTGAAGATAAGGTGAAGAGTCCCGCATATGGGGATGGGGTGGTGAAGAAGGTTGCCGAAATCAATGGAAAGAGGGTTCTTACCGTCCTTTTTTCCTCCGGCAAGGAGATAAAACTGATGGAAGGGTATTCAAAGCTTGAAAAACTAGACGTGTAATTTCTTTCAGACTATTTACATACTGCTCATTTTTAAAATATAATGCATCTTTGGTCGGCTTTGCCGATCTGCATATAAAAGGAATTCCTTCATCCTCAATGGTCGGCCCTAAGACTTGAATGGGATGGATGATTTCCTCTTATAGGAAGTCTTAAGGGATTTCCTGGCTATTGCCTAGCACCCTATCCGCCTTCCCACAGGATAGTGGTGGTTAGCCTGGGATGTCCTTTTGAGCCGGTGAGTCCTGTAAGATATGCAATAACGCTAACTAAAAGGGTTTTGTTTATGAAGACTATTTTTATTAAGCCAGCAACAGTCGAGAAGAAATGGTATCTTATCGATGCTGAAGGCAAGAACCTTGGACGTGTAGCAGTAGCAGCTGCAAACATCCTAAGAGGTAAGAATAAGGCTGAATACGTTCCTCACCAGGATCTTGGTGACTACGTAATTATCATCAATGCTTCTAAGGCAACTGTCACCGGCAACAAGATGGAAGATAAGAAGTACTATCGTCACTCCATGTTCCCAGGTGGACTTAGAGAAGAGAAGTACGGCGATGTCATCAACAGAAAGCCGACTTTCCCAATGGAGCATGCTATCAAGGGAATGCTTCCACACGGAAAACTTGGAAGAAAGCTCTTTACAAACGTAAAGATTTACGCTGGAAATGAGCACCCGCACATGGCTCAGAAGCCTATCGTAGTAGAGCTCTAGGAGGTAGATGATGGCTAAGAAAGAAGTTAAGAACACTGTCAATCTCGGACATGGTGTTGGAAGAAGAAAGACCGCAGTAGCAAGAGTTTACCTCAGAGAGGGAAACGGAAAGATTACTGTTAACGGAAAAGATGTGAGCGAGTACTTCGTAGACGTGCTTAACGCTTCTCTTGTAAGCCAGCCTTTCAAGGTTACAGAGACAGAAGGAAAGTATGATCTCTTAATCAACGTTACAGGTGGTGGTATCAAGGGACAGGCAGAGGCTTGCAGACATGGAGTTGCAAGAGCTCTCGTAGATGAGAACGCCGATTACAAGCCGGCTCTGCATGCTGCTGGACTCATGACCAGAGACCCGAGAATGGTCGAAAGAAAGAAGTATGGTCAGCGCGGTGCAAGAAGGCGCTTCCAGTTCTCAAAGAGATAATCATACTCTTTTATGGATATCGAAACCGGTCGTACATGGCCGGTTTTTTATTCCGCACATATTGCTCGTCTGATTCCTATGAATTTTATTTGTACAATATACAATCAAAAACTTATATGAGATTGCAATAGAATTCTTGATTCGTCTTCAGGCTGTTAATAGGCGCTTACCCGATACGGAGTGTGAGAAAAAGATAAATATGTGGCAAACGGCAAAGAGAGAGGAAACGTTCTATGATTTTTCATTCGGAGCAAAGATGTAGATATCCTGATAGTGTCGCTTCCTATGTTCGGATCTTGTTTCTTTAACTGCCGGATTATGAGTTCAATAATACTCTTCAAGGGGGAATAGAACGCTGAATGTGCTTCCTTTTCCTTTTTCCGATTCGACTTCAATCTTCGCCCCTGTTATATCCATGATCTTCTTGACCAGCGCAAGTCCGAGCCCGTTGCCTTCCGCATTGTGGCTCCTGTCCGCCTGGTAGAACTTGTCGTATATCCTGTCTATCTCTTCTTTTGTCATTCCTATCCCGCTGTCTTGAATGAGCACCTTTATTCCAGCTTCGACTTCTTTAATGCAAACTGTGATCCTACCTCCTTCCGGTGTGAATTTTACGGCATTGGATATCAGATTGCTCCACACGATGTCGAACAATTCTTCGTCGGCACATATGAAAAGGCTGTCGGGTAGTTCGGATTCTATCGTTATGTTCTTCTTGCTCCAGAGTGCTTCTGAATCGAGTAAGGCCACCCTTATCTGTTCTGCGAGGTTGTATCTCTCTTTTTCTGCGAATATTGTTTGGTTTTCAAGCTTGTTCAGCCTGAGGATGTTTGTTATGAGGGTCGAGAATCTCCTTGTCGTCGTACTTATCACAGCAGAGTATTCCCTTATTTTTCCAATATCATCTTCGGTTTCGATGAGTGTCGCGTAGTTCTGGAGCGTTGCAAGCGGTGTCTTCATCTCGTGGGATATGTTCGACGTGAAATTCTCGTGCAGAAGCTCCATTCTTCCGAGTTCCTCTGCCATCTTGTCGAGTCGGTATGAGATGAGGTCGAACTCTGTTCTTATATGTTCTTCATCGCCATCTGTGATTCTGAAAGAGAAATCTCCAGCAGTAATCTTGTCTGTGGCTTTCAGTATCTTCTTCAGTGGTTTATCGACGATGAATCGTTTTTTTACTGCGTTTATCGCTATGAAGACAAGAAGAATTGTAAGGGAGAGGAAGAAGGAATATCTGGAGACTATCCACAGAACCGGTGTGCCGAACTCGACTCCGGCGACGGCATTCACGATTTTGTATACGATTGCCGTGGATATCGAGACGGCGATGACAATCGTGATGAAAAGCGTGAAATAGCTTCTGAAAGAGATTATGCTGTTCCTGTAGCCTTTCACTTTATCACCGCCTTATATCCGAGGCCATGCACTGTCAGTATTTCAAAATCATCACATGATGCGAATTTCTCCCTTATCTTTGTAATATAGACATCGATGCTTCTTGTACCTGTAGATGAATCGAGCGACCAGAACTCATTTAAAAGCTGCATGCGGGTGAACGTCTTCTTCGGAAAAGAGAGGAGCTTGAAGAGTATGTTGAACTCCCTTACAGTAAGTGGAACCTCTTCACCTCTGAGGTATGCGGTCATCTCCTCTGAATCCATTACAAGCTCTCCGATTATGAGCTTCTTCTCTGTTGCAATCTTTGCACGCCGTAGGAGTGCGTTTATTCTCATGATCAGTTCGTCGAAATCTATCGGTTTCGTCATATAGTCGTCGATTCCGAGATTGAACCCCTTCGCCTTGCTCTCGATGTCGCTGCGTGCGGAGACGAATATTATGGGCTTCTCCTTGTCGTTCTGACGCACGGTGGCTGCGAATTCAAATCCGTCTTCTCCATCCATCATGATGTCCGAGATTATGAGATCGAAGTTCTTCTTCTCCATCTCGCAATAAGCTTCTTCCGCCGAAATTGCACCATGGGTGTCGAATCCATGTTTTGTAAGGAATGCCGTCATGCTCTTCAAGAGCAGTTCATCATCTTCAACAACAAGTAGACTTACCATATCAAACTCCTGTCTCATAATATTACTATGGTTTTGTTTGTTTTTTGTTAGTATGCTACCATCTCTTATATGAAAGCATATGATAAGGCCCTTTCCCTCTTGGCGATAAGAGAGCATACGGCAAAAGAGATAAGGTTGAAACTGATTGGTAAGGGATATGGGGATGAAGAAGTAGAGGAGGCGATATCGCGCCTTTTGGAAGAAGGTGCCATAAACGACATCCGTTATATCGAATCATACGTCAGGAGCAGAAACAGAAAGGGAGGGGAGAGCGTACGTCTGATGATGCTGAAACTTAAAGATAAGGGGGTTTGCAGCACATGCCTTGAGTCTTTCCTTTCCGAGTACAAGGAGAGCGACGAATACTTCTCCCTTTTAAAGAAAAGCTACGATGCACTCTCAGCAAAGAAAGGGGATGAGAGTGCAATCCGCAGCCTTATGAACAAGGGTTATACCCTGAATGAGATAAAAAGAGCTAAGATGGATTATTAGTTCGTCTTGCTCTGGATATGCGACAGGAATTCATCATATCCGTCTTTCATCACCTCCTCAGGTTCGTACTCCGTGAGAGGATAGTTCTCCATTACGAAGTCGATATCCTTGTCTCCACGACCTGAGAGGTTTACGAGAATCCGCTTTCCTTTTCCCATCTTCTTCGCAAGTTTCACTGCATATGCAACGGCATGTGAGCTTTCAAGAGCAGGGATTATCCCTTCCATCCTGGAAAGGGCGTAGAACGCCTCCACAGCTTCCCTGTCTGTAGCACTTTCGTATGTCACTCTGTTTATGTCATGCAGATAGCAGTGCTGAGGTCCCACTCCCGGGTAGTCAAGACCGCTTGCAATTGAGTATACGGGTAGCGCCTCTCCGTTTTCATCCTGGATGAAATAACATTTGAACCCATGCAGTATTCCCTTCTTCCCACGATGCATGGTTGCTGCATTCATATCGGTATCAAGACCTTTTCCTGCAGGTTCCACACCATATATCTCCACTGATTTGTCATCGAGGAACGCAGAGAATAGTCCCATTGCGTTACTTCCTCCTCCGACACATGCGACGATGGCATCAGGAAGAGAACCCGTCTGCCTTAGCATCTGCTCTCTTGCTTCAATTCCGATTACCGACTGGAAATCCCTCACCATCTCAGGGAACGGATGTGGACCTACGACACTTCCTATGCAGTAGATCTGGTTCACCGGATCCTTCAGATATGCCTTGAAAGCTTCATCGACAGCATCTTTGAGCGTTCTTGTCCCTGTTGTCACGGAAATCACCTTCGCTCCGAGGATCTTCATTCTCGATACGTTCGGAGCCTCTTTCTTCACATCGACTTCTCCCATGTATATGTCGCAGTCGAGCCCTAAAAGGGCTGCCGCGGTTGCAAGCGCCACTCCATGCTGTCCTGCACCTGTTTCCGCAATCACCTTCTTCTTGCCCATCCTTTTTGCAAGTAGGACCTCTCCCAAGGCATGGTTTATCTTATGTGCACCGGTGTGGTTCAAATCCTCTCTCTTCAGGTATATCTCAGCTCCTCCGACAGCCTCGGTAAGACGTTTTGCATGATATACAGGACTTGGCCTGCCCGTATATGTCTCATTAAGCATCCTGAGCTCTTCGATGAAACCTGGATCTTTTGAGATCTCCTCGTAGGCTGCTGCCACCTCATCCATGACACGCTGTAGCGCCTTTGGTACGAAAGAACCACCATATTCTCCGAAATAACCTTCTTTATCAGGCATGTTTGTTGTATTCAAGTTCTTGTTCAGTAGATTCGACATATTGTCCTCCTTTGACGTCATGATACTGTTTATAGAAACATTAAGTCAAGTGATTTTCCCCTTCTTTTCAAAAATTGTTTCTTTTTTTAGAAGCGTTTCAGGAGTTCTTCGGCTTTTTCTTTTGTAATACGGTGTTTATCTCCGAAAAGGTCTGTATCAACAGCAAAGGAAGCCTTATCCTCTTCATCTTCAAGTCCGGTCCATGCTATGAACCCTTTGGGATTTATGTGGTCCGAGTAGGTGCAGTTTATGAAGGCGCTCTTTCCTTCCGCTCTCCATGGCCTCATGAGGTATACGCTCTCTTTTTCAACTCCTCCATTGATGAACGCACAGTCTTTGAAGACGAATCCGATATCTTGCTTATGCCCGCTCGGAGCGGCTACATACCCGGGTTCGTTTGATATGATTTTCACGTCCTTGAATAGTGCATCCGCACCACCGAAGATGAAATCCACACCTCCTGTGATTTCTCCCCCTTGGTAGAGTACTTTGTTAAGTTTTCTTTTTGCAAAGCACCTGGGACCGTAGAAACCTCTCTTTTCTCTTTCCTTTTCAGGCAGAGGGGCAAGAAAGAGTGTGTCCTGATGTCCATATAGTTCGACATCTTCAAGTTCTGCATAATCGACATCGAGGTAAAGGGCCAGGGCCTGTCCCACATCTTTCCCAAGCCCCGCTGTATTCTCGATTCTTATGTTTTCCATCTTCAATCTCTCTCCCGAGAAGAATGCGGTATAGCTCCTGAATGTTCCTCTTTTGAGGCCGTCGGGCATTATCTCTTTCGCCCGGTCGGAGTATGAGATTGTCACTTTTCCCATCCCTCTGATGCAAAGCTCCTTCTTGTCTGAGAAGAGTTTCTCCCTATAGAGGCCTTCACTGATTATTATTTCAGCTTTCTCATTGTATGGGACGGCCTCGATCGCCTCCTGGATTGTATAGTAGTCTTCTCCGTTTCTTCCTACAGTAAGTGTAAGCATATGTTCAGCATCTCCTTGAATCCCTTATCTTCTGCATGGTCATCTTCCTGATGACATCATCGGCTTTGTCTATGTAGGGCTTTGTAAGCTCCCTGTCCGTGATGTAGTATGATGATAACGCCCAGGCTACGGCCATGGCAATGTAGTAGTCATCGTTCCGGACTTTTGAAATCCCATCAAGCTGTTCTTTCAAAGGGGCACTGACTTTTTTACGGTTTCCCATGATCCAGACGACTGCGATACGACGTACAAATATTCTTTCATCGCTCAAAAGGGAATAGAAGTATTCATAGGCCTTGTCTATCTCCTTTTTCCTGAACTTGAGCGAAGAGGCGAATGTGTCTGTCTCATCCCATGTCGAAAGGAGTGGAAGATGTGTTGTAATGAGATCCAGCTTTTCTTCCACGGGTATTTTCCTTTTTGCTATGATAAATCCTCTGAGGAGGACATCCTCATGATATCTGATCTCAAAATCCAAATCTTCAATCTCTTCTGCCATCTCTCTGATTAGTGGCACCTGGATTCCATACACGGGGTAGTCGAGGTTCGGAATAAGCTTTTGCGAGAAGGCCTTGATGTTTTTCACACAGTACTTATCGTATAGTTTTTTCGTATCCATGGAAAAATTGTAACAAAAATATGCAATTTTTGCATAAAGATACACTTTATTATGCAATCTCTTTTAGGCTATACTTCTTTGTATCTTAGGAGGAGAGGTATGAAAAAAGTTTTATCTTTGTTATTGGTTTCAGCTCTTGTCATTGTATCTGCTTTTGCACAGGGTGCGAAGGATGATGGTGTGGACAATTCATTGAACAATGTTCTCGAAAGGGGGACGTTCATTCTTGGTCTTGATGATTCTTTCCCTCCTATGGGATACAGGGATGAGAATGGTGAAATCGTCGGATTCGATATCGATACGGCAAGGGAGGTATGTAATCGCCTGGGTGTTGAGCTTGTCGCGCAGCCTATAGACTGGAATGCAAAGGAGCAGGAGCTTGCGACCGGAAATATCGACTGCATCTGGAATGGTTTCACAGTAACGGATGAGCGCCGTGAGCAGATGCTCTTCTCAGATCCTTATGTAGATAACGCACAGGTCATCGTTGTAAGAGGGGACTCCCCTGTTCAGACAATAGCTGACCTTGAAGGTGCTACTGTCGGTGTGCAGGCGGGAAGCAGTGCACAGGATGCGATAAACGATACTCCGGGATTTGTAGATACAATCGGAGAGGTGATCGAATTCAAGGAGAACCTTACAGCTCTCATGGACCTTGAAATCGGAGGATGTGACGCTGTCGTAATGGACCTTCTTGTTGCAAACGACAACATAAACAGAAGTGGAAGTGATTTCAGAATCCTTGATGAGACACTTGTCAAAGAGGAGTATGCAATCGGATTCAGACTTAAGGATGTGGCACTTCGCGATGCTGTTCAGAAGGAACTCAATGCAATGGCGGCAGATGGAACTCTTGCAGAAATCGCTACGAAGTGGTTTGGTGCTGATATCACAGTAGTCGGGAAATAGATATGCGGCAGCTTATCATGCAGATGCTTGAAGGCACGGTAACGAGCCTTCAAGTATTTTTTCTTACTTTGATTTTCTCCCTTCCCCTCGGGTTTGTCGTCGCAAAGGGGAGGATGAGCAGGAACTTCCTTCTACGGGGCATCGTGAATCTCTATATCCAGATCATGAGAGGCACTCCCCTTATCCTGCAGCTGATATTCGTCTATTTCGCACCGTATTATGTCATAGGGATGTCATATGACAGGTTCACGGCGGTAATTGTGGCATTCGTACTTAACTACAGTGCATATTTCGCAGAAATCTACCGCTCAGGTCTTCAGTCGATAGAGAAGGGGCAGTATGAGGCATCGAAGGTGCTTGGCTTCTCAAAGGCCCATACGTTCTTCTATATCGTTCTTCCTCAGGTCATAAAGAGGATTCTGCCATCTCTTGGCAATGAGGTTGTGACTCTCGTAAAGGATACGGCTCTTGCCCAGACGATAGGAGTCTCGGAGCTTTTCCGTGTCGCACAGAATGCTGCAAGCAGGATGTTCTCGACAATGCCTATCTTCATTGCAGGAGTCTTCTATTTCGTAATGAACTATATCGTCTCGAAACTTTTCGATTTCTTTGAGAAGAAATTGAATTACTATAGGTGATTGCATGAATGAACTGATGATAAAAGCAGATAACATCAGCAAGTCTTTTGGAACACTCGAGGTTCTTCATGATATCTCGTTCTCTTTGGAAAAAGGGAACGTACTTTCGATAATAGGGCCTTCAGGAAGTGGTAAAAGCACTCTTTTAAGGATTATCACACAGCTTGAGAGAGCCGATGGTGGAAGTCTTGAGATAAAAGGAAGCAAGCTCTTTGAGAATGGTGTGTATGTCAAGGCTGAAGAGCAGAAGAGGATAGGGCGCTACACAGGTCTTGTATTCCAGTCTTTCAATCTCTTTCCTCATTTCTCGGTGCTCAGGAACATTACAGAGGCCCAGCGTGCCGTCCTCAAGCGCAGCAGGGAGGAGGCGGAGGAGAAGGCATATGCGCTTTTGAAGAGGATGAGTCTTGCAGACAAGGCAAAGAGCTATCCTTGTGAGCTCTCAGGAGGGCAGATGCAGAGGGTATCGATTGCCAGAGCTTTAGCCTTGGACCCGGAGATTCTTTTCTTTGACGAGCCTACAAGTGCACTTGACCCTGAGCTTACAAGGGAGATTTTGAATGTAATACGCTCCCTTGCAGAGGAGAAGATGACGATGGTCGTCGTGACTCATGAGATGAATTTTGCAAAGGGAATCTCAGATCATGCGATCTTCATGGAAGGTGGGTATATCGTGGAAGAGGGAGATCCGATATCTCTCTTTGAGAATCCTCAGAACAAGAGGACGCAGGAATTTGTAAAGAGTTTCGGCTGAATGTATCCATCTATGGTTTTCTAAGGCACCTCCGGGTGTCTTTTTTTTCATACTTTTGGTAATGTTTTTGTTCTTTTGTCTGCTTTATTGGGGTATCATTTTCCTAAGGACCAGTATATGAAAGCAGACATCAAGGACATCATATTGTATTCAAGCCGTATTTTCATGGCGGTGCAGGAAATCATTCCTGTCGTCTCCGAGGTATCAAAAGCAGTAAGCATCGTAGGGAACCTTCGTTCTGCAATAGACAGATGCAAGCGGCATTATCATAAGAAGACTTCAGATTTGATTTCTGATGAAGCCATAGATAGGAAACTTGAAAATGCCCGGGAGCAGGCGATTGAAGTGCTGCTGGAAAAAGCTATTGAGAAAAGTCTGCATGACCAGTGGAAAACAGTGCGGGATGTCGATCCTGAGATGATATCCGGATATATAAGGGCACATCTTAACAGGTCCTGCCGGTTCGACCGTAACGGGAATATTGAAATCATCCACGTTGTAGGAGAGACAAAGGATGAAGGTGGGGATGCCATAGAGAGGCTCTGCATGGAGATAAATAAGAATTTCTCCGACATGTTCAAGACCATCAACGAGGAGAATGCCGCTTTAGTAATAGAGATAGAAGACCTGAAAAGGGTGGATGAAAGCATCGCTGATTCCATCGAACATCTTTCCAGAAGGCTGGGAAACCTTTACTCCCCATTAAGTACCTCTCTTCCAATGCTTCCCGATAAATGCATCGCAAGGCATCATGTGGTTGCAAGACTTGGGGATATCATAGAAAGGGAGAGGCTTTGCTTCTTTTCCGGTGAAGGAGGATCGGGTAAGACAACCCTTGCCCGCCTGGTATGTGATGCTCTTTCCGACAGATATGCAATCGCATGGATTTCAATTGATAACAATTCGGTCCTGGAAGAGAAGAAATCATGGTATCATTCGATGGTCGGACGGGAGTTCTGTGTGATGTTCGGACGTCTTGCCTATCCGACTTTTTCTCAGTTCGGGAAGGGATCTGTAACCGATTATGAAGTACGGCAGGCATTCTCGACATTCATGAGGAAGGGGCCGACATTGCTTGTCGTGGATATGAATACCATAG
>DVIF01000015.1 GCA_018711525.1 Candidatus Ornithospirochaeta stercorigallinarum | reverse complement strand
CCTTCTCATTGCATTCTCCTCTCAAGTCCTGCCGGCCCGATGAGGGCGGCAGGTCATCTTTGAACTGGTTTCTTGTATTTGATTCCTGGAAAGACGATTTTCACAGCCTCTTCGAAAGAACTTACGTATCTGATTTCCACTTTCCCTTCAATCTGAGGCAGTACTGCTTCAAGCTCCTTCCTGTTTCCTTCAGGTATGATTATGCATTCGGCTTTCTGCATCATCGCTCCATAGACTTTGGCGATTATGAGACCGACTGGAAGGACGGCACCTTTTAGTGTGATCGCACCTGTAACTGCGATTTTCGGGTCTATCGGAATCTTTTTGCATTCACTGAGGATGGCAAGTGCGGTTGCAAGCCCCGCAGAGTCTCCGCTTTTCGGAATCGACGTGATGTAATTGATGTTCACAGGCGGTATCTTTCTCTCTTCCTTCTCCTTTATGAAGGAGCTTACGAGATCGAATGCCATATAGGCGTTTTCCTTCATCACATCATCACAGGATCCGTAGACGGAAAGATACTCCGATTCGCTTTGGGTGACTTCCAAAGGGGCGAGATAGCCTGAGAGCAGGTTTACTGCTATCGCATTGACCATACCGGGTTTTGTGAGCGCCCCGTCAGAGCCGGGTATTTGCAGATTCGGAAGGGAAAGACATCCTTCGATATCGGATGAGGTGACTTTCTGTGTTCTCAGTCTTGCATTCGTTATGAATGTGGATGCCTTGGATGAGAAGATTTTCTCAATAGCGTCTCTCAAGGGTCTTACAGAATAGTTCATGACACCTCTTTTCAAAACCATCGTTTTTATTGCGTCTTCATCAAATTCGAGCTTGCGTGGACTTATCTCCCTGTTCATCTTGTCGATGATGCGCTCTGAGATCCTTTCCATCTCCTTTAAGGTGTATCTCTTCATCTCAACGATTCTGAGTCTGTCGAGGATCGGTTCAGGTATTCCTTCGAGGGTGTTTGCCGTATAGATCAACCATGCATTGGAGCAGTCGAAAGGAAGTGTGAGGAAATCATCGACGAATTCCACTCTCCTATCATCCTCAAGCAGGTCTAAAAAGGCATCGATGGCTTTGCCGTACTTGTCGTCCTTCCCGATCTTATCCAGTTCATCGAATATGATGATTGGAGAAAGGCTTTCCGTCCTTATGAAAGTCTCGATTATCCTGCCGTGTGAGGCTCCTTTCCACCCCTGGTCGTTCCCTTTCAGTTCAAACGTCCCAGATACCCCGGAGAGCGAGATTACCGCATACCCCTTCCCAAGCCCTTTTGCCAGTGATATGGAAAGGCTTGTCTTGCCGCTTCCCGGACTTCCCACAAGGAGCAGCGGGCGTGGTGTCTTCTTTGAGATGATTGCTTTTGCAACCTCTTCCAGAAGTGCATCCTTGAGGTATTCCAGCCCCTCGTGGCTTTCATCAAGCGCTTTTCTCGCATTCAGGTAGTTTGTCCTCGTGTAGGGGTTCTTTTTCAGGTCTACCAGCTTATATAACGCTGTCTTCCTTTTGACCGTGTAATCATCGCTTTCGTTTCTGAGGAACATGTCGATGTATCCCTTGAGAAGCTTTGCTGCTGTCTGCTTGTTGATTTCCGGATTCCTTAATGCTTCAATGATATGCCTGTCGATATCGTCGGCATTTTCCATCATGCCGTCGGAAATGTAGATTCCATTGATTACCTCCATGTTCCACCTCCTGTGACAGATGTTTTTTTAGTCTTGATTCGTCTGATTAACATTTTCTACCTCCGTAGCATCAATTTTTGATAGTGCCGGAGGCACCATATTCTTCCTTTTTATCCATACAGGAGGATATGAAGAACTCTTAAAGAGAAAAAGATGGATAAAAGTATCGAAAATATGCTATCTGCCTGAAAACAGCCTTTTCATGTTTGTGTATTTCTTCAGGACAATAAACGGGATTGTCTCTCCATCAACCTTTTCCTGAACGGAATGGAATGCACCGTATATGCATTCGGAAACTGTGAATGTCATGGAGAAGGGGTATTGCATTTCTTCAGGGTATACGGCTTTGAATAAGGAGATCTCTTTTTCATTCAGTTTGAATCTTGTCTTGTCATAATGTATTGATATGTTTTCATCATCTGCTTTTCTGATGTTCCTTAGAAGGGTAGGGATGAATGAAGTCTTGAAAAAGCAGGATGAGATGTACATCGCCTTTTCCCCACCATCATTCCAGAAGTCCTTTCTCATCTTCCATGCAGTCTTTGAGCCTGATGTGAGCTTCGTCTTATCTCCTTTTTTGCCGAATAATCCTGCTTTGGTTTTTTCTCCTATCTCCAGATTGATGGCATTGATAAGGGCCTTCATCCTTTTTTTCATTTTCATCTCTTCTACGTATGTTTTCCCAAGCAGGGCCTGAAGGGATGTCCCCTCTTTTGCATGCCTGTTGAGAAATGATTCATTTGAGATGAGGATGAATTTGATCCTTGCTCGTGATATGGCTACATTCAAAAGCCTGTCGCTGTCGTTGTTCCTGTTTTCCCCTCTGTCATATCTGCCTACAAGGTAGGATGGCTTTTCAAGGGGATTGGAGTCAGGGATGTCGAGGATCATGATATCCACCTCCTTCCCCTGGAAAGCATGTACGGTATCTATGATGAGCTTCCTACGGTATTTCAGAGGGATGATGTCTTTCGCCATCGCCTCGATAAGGGCGGCTTCCGCTTTATATGGTGTGGCTATTCCTATCTCTCTGATGGACGCGGAGAGTTTGAGATAGAGGTATGCTGTGGCCATCGAGAAATATGCAGTGACGAAATTAAGGTAACTTCCATTAAGCTTTGATGTATATGATGAGAAAAGAGATATATCCAGGCTGCAGAAAGAGGATGGGAAGATTCTGTCCATGATGCTCTTGGAAAGCTTTTCATCCCTTCCTTTCCCGTATTTCAGTTTCCTCAGATAGAAGGTGTTGCTTATGAACTCAGATATCTCCCTGTTCATCCTGAATTCTTTTGTAAGCATCGAACATACATTCCCATCATTGAAGTCCGGATCTGCCGATATGCCAAGTTCGTCATATATCATCACGCTTCTCATATTCTCTTCATCCTCTATGGGAGCAAGCTGCTTGGGGTCTCCATAGATGAGGAAACTGTTTCCTGCAAGGAATGAGATGGCTGTGAAGTGTCTTTTCTTAACTATTCCCGCCTCATCGAGGAATATGGAGTTGAATATGGGCTCATCATCCTTGAACAGGTTGGGATAGAGTATAAGTGCTTTAGCTACAGTCATGCATACGATGCTTCCCTTTTCAAGGTTTTCAAGCAAAGCGCCTATCTCAGACTCCCGTATCTTCCCTCCTTTTCCGATTCTGAATACATTGCCGCCCGTCTTTTTCAGCTTTCCGGATATGTCGTCAATGCTTATGTTCGTATTTGCAAGTGCAAGGACTCTTTCCCCTTTTTCGCTCCTTGTCGTTATTTCTTCTATTATCTTCCTTGTCTTTCCGCTTCCAGGAGGTCCCCATGTGAATTTTATCGCCGCCTCCCTGTTCCCGATTCTTTCCGCTCTCTTTTCTATCGCTGTATTCCGCTCCCCATGCGACAGGAGCAGGAAATCGTATGCAGGTGTGCCTTCTTTAGGTTCGAGTCTTTCCAACTGCTTTGAGATGTTGAGCTCGAATGAATCGCTGACGGGATATAGTGTTATTGATTCAAGGTCCGGTCTTATTGCAAGGGGTCTGCTCCTCAGGCTGTATCCTTTTCCCTTTCTTATGATTTTCGCATTGTATCTCTTTTCTCCAAGGAGAGCTGTGTATTCTATTCCTTCGTTGACGATTAGTTCCAGTTTCTCATGATATTTTGATTCATCATCCTTTGTGACTGTGACTTCGAAAACGCCTGTCTTATCCCCTCCTATATTCAATATGAGGCGCCCGTTCTGGATTTCATCATTACGCAATTGAAGTCTTTTAATATACTTTGTGAATTCAAGTGCAGCAAGATTCCTTTCAGCCATAGTCCAGTTCCCGATGAAAAACATGCTTTTCCTGCATGATTATATGCTATACTAAAGCAATGATAACAGGAATAGATTCAGAAACGCAAAGTCTGGCAGGCAGCTCCGTCTCTCTAAGGCATGCAAACCTCAGACTTGTTTTCAACGAGATATATAAAAGGCGAAGTGCTACTACGCTGGAACTGGCACAAACCTTGAATTTAAGCATCCCCACAGTCACATCCTGCCTGAACAGATTCATTGGGAACGATTTCGTCCATATCTCAAAAGATGCGGTGTATACGGGTGGTCGTAAGGCCAAGGTCTATGATTTCAACGCCCTTGGCCGCATCGCAATAGGTGTGAAGCTTTTGAAGGAGTCTGCTGAGATAGTTGCCACCGACCTTTACGGCAACGTGCTTGAGGAATCGGTATTCGACAGGCCGTTTGAGGATGATGAGGCCTATTACGCCGCTTTCGGCAGATGGGTCAATTCCTTTATCTCTGCACTTCCGTATGAGAGCGATGTGATATTGGGTGTTTGCATAGCACTGCAAGGTCTTGTCTCGAAAGACGGGGAGAGCATCTATTATTCTGCTGCCCTAAAAAGCAGCGGGATAAGGAGGATGACCTTTCAGCGCCATATTGATGCAAGGGTGCATGTGATGCACGACCTTGATGCCGCAGCGTTTTTCGAGGCTCTGACCCGCCCTGATATGGAGAATGCATTCTATCTCATCTTGAACAAGAACTTCGGTGGTGTGACGATATTCAACCACAGCGTCCGCGAGGCATTGAACACCTCAAGCGGCACGATAGAGCACATGTGCCTGGATCCGGAAGGGAAGGAATGCTATTGCGGAGGAAAGGGGTGTGTGGAGACCTTCTGCTCCGTAGACAGCCTTGAAGAGAAGATAGAGCCATTGAGCCTGACAGAGTTTTTCTCAGCCGTCCACTCAGGGGATGAGGAGAGCATGTCAATATGGATGGAATATCTGGGTTATCTTGCCTTGACGATAAACAACCTGAGAATGATCATGAACATAGATATCCTCATCGGAGGACTTCTGCTTCAGTTCATGAATGAAAGAGACCTTGAAATACTTGAGGATATGGTCAACAGGACCTATCCATTCAAGGGGATAGGCCCTGCTGTAATCAAGGTGAGCAGTCATGCAGATGATGCAATCAAGCTCGGGGCTGCCATGAGCCTCATAGAAAAGGTGCTGATGGACGCTTAAGCCTCGACATCTATGAGCACCTTCATCGAAGTCTCCTTGTTCTGGTCTATGAACTGATATGCTTTCAGGTAATCCTTGAACGGGAAGACGTTGCTCTGAAGAGCCTCAAGATTGATCTTTCCTTCACTTGCCAGCTCTATGGCTGTCACATAGTCTTCATGGCGGTACATCATCGTCGTATTAAGATCCAGCTCATGGTCGTTTAGTACCGCAAGGTCGACATTCGCCATTCCCGCATAGACCGCGACAAGGATTATCGTGCTGCCTTTCCTTGCAGATCGGATTGCACTGTTCATCGTGATGTCGTTTCCCGCGCAGTCGTAGATCACATCCGCCTTGTCCGGGCCGAAACAATCCAGGAGTGCGTCGTTGTAATCCATTTCCTTTGTATTATAGACGTGTTCGATTCCTCCTTTCCTTCCCAGTTCCAGACGGTAGTCGCTGATGTCCGAGAGCATTACATCCGCTCCCAGCGCCTTCGCAGTCTGTGCGACGAGGTTCCCAATCGGACCTGCACCGATTACAGAGATTCTCAGTCCTTCTACATCTCCGACTCTCTTTACGGCATGGACTGCAACGGCAAGGGGCTCGATCATGGCACCTCTCTTGTAGTCCATCTCGTCTGGAAGTCTTGTCACATTGATCTCAGGGGCCTTGAAGTACTCTGATGCTGTTCCTGTCGTCTGGAAGCCCATGACCTTCAGCTCCTCGCAGAGGTTGTACTTACCATGTCTGCATGGGTAGCACCTGCCGCATCTGACCTGAGGCTCGATTGTCACCTTGTCCCCAGGCTTTACACTTTTCACGTTCTTCCCGACTTTGGCAACCTTTCCCGAAACCTCATGGCCCTGGGTTACGGGGTATTTTGTGAACGGGTGCGTTCCATGGTATACATGGATATCGCTGCCGCAGATTCCGATCATCTTTATCTTCACAAGGACATCGTCATCTCCGATTGCGGGGATGTCCACCTCTTCGAATACGATTTCCTTGGGCTTTGTCATTACTTGCTGAAGCATTTTCTGCATTTCATTTCTCCTTTTTTTTCTAACTCTATCATTGAAATAATGTGATGTAAAGAAAATGGAAGCTGATTTTTAAAAGTGTTTTAAAAAGTATCTGTTTTTTTTTGATTCTGAATTCCCTTTCCCTCTTTCCTGAGAGGAAAATCATGCCTTGGTCCCATATCTTCTTGACGTGTTCGTGGAAATTATTATGAAATACATCATGCCATCTATATATGTGAAAGGAGAGACGAATGAAAGAGATTCCTGAGTTGTTCGGCAGCATGGTGTTCAACGACCATGTCATGAGGCAGATGCTTCCCAAGACCGTATATAAGTCTTTGAAAAGGACCATGCAGGAAGGGACTGCACTTGAAAGCGATGTCGCTGATGTCGTTGCAGCCTGCATGAAGGACTGGGCTGTAAGCAAGGGAGCCACTCATTTCACCCATTGGTTCCAGCCTATGACGGGAATCACAGCGGAGAAACACGATTCATTCATAAGCCCTGATGGAAATGGTAATGTCCTGATGGACTTCTCCGGCAAGGAGCTTGTAAAGGGGGAGCCCGATGCATCCAGCTTCCCTTCGGGAGGGCTTAGGGCAACGTTTGAAGCGAGAGGGTATACGGCATGGGACCCTACCAGTTATGCCTTCATAAAGGATGATACGCTCTTCATCCCTACCGCCTTCTGCTCCTATACGGGACAGATCCTGGACAAGAAGACACCTCTGCTGAGAAGCATGGATGTGATAAGCGCCGAGTCAATCAAGATCCTCTCCCTTTTCGGGAAGACTGTGAAAAGAGTCACTGCCACGGTAGGCCCTGAACAGGAGTACTTCCTCATAGACATGAAGGATTATGCGAAGAGACCCGACATAAAGCTTACAGGAAGGACACTTTTCGGTGCTCCATCTCCCAAAGGACAGGAGAAGGATGACCATTATTTCGGTACGATAAGGCCAAGGGTGAAGGCATTCATGGCGGAACTCGACCAGGAGCTCTGGAAGCTTGGCATTCCTTCGAAGACCGAGCATAACGAGGTCGCACCATGTCAGCATGAGATGGCTCCGGTCTTTGAGACTGCGAATATCGCAACCGATGCTAATCAGCTTACCATGGAAGTCATGAAGCAGGTTGCAGAACGTCATGGTTTTGCTTGTCTGCTGCATGAAAAGCCGTTTGAAGGGATAAACGGGTCGGGAAAGCATAACAACTGGTCGCTTTCCACCGATACAGGAGAAAATCTCCTGGATCCGGGGAAGACACCAAGTGAGAACGCACAGTTCATCCTCTTTCTTACTGCGATAATAAAAGCGGTGGATGACTATCAGGACCTCTTGAGGCTCTCTGTCGCCTCTGCTGGAAACGACCACCGTCTAGGGGCCAATGAGGCACCACCTGCGATTCTCTCGATCTTCGTCGGAGAGGAGCTTGAGGAGGTCATCAATTCCATAATCGAGGGACGCAATGCAAAAAGCGGGAGCAGGAACAAGATAGAGCTGGGCATGGTGCTTCCGAAACTTCCGCAGGACAACAGCGACCGCAACAGGACAAGTCCGTTTGCTTTCACCGGTAATAAGTTCGAGTTCCGCATGCTTGGCTCATCTTTCAACATAGCCTGTACGAATACGATTCTCAATACCGCAGTCTCTGAAAGCCTCAGCCTGTTCTATGATGAGCTTTCGAAGGCCTCCGATTTCTCCAAGGCTCTCCATGAGCTGGTCAAGAGGGAGCTTACCGAGCATAAGAGGATCCTTTTCAACGGAAACGGCTACAGCAAAGAGTGGGAGGAGGAGGCAGAGAGAAGGGGACTGCTGAACTACAAGAGGACACCTGATGCCCTTGTCCATTACACAGATGAGAAGAATGTCGCGCTTTTCAAAAAGCATGGAATATATACCAGGGAGGAGCTCAAAAGCAGGGAGGAGGTCTTGATAGACGAGTATCAGAAACAGATACATATCGAGGCCCTCACCATGATAGAGATGCTCAAGAAGGCCATCATCCCGGCTTCGATAACATATTCCGACAAGCTTGCAAAAGGCATTGCAGTGAAAAAGAGCATAGGCATAGATGCTGAGGCGGAGATGAAGATCTGCAGGGAGATTACAGATTCCGTCGCATCCCTCCTTTCCAAGGTGGAAAAGCTCAGTGCGGATGTTGAGAGCACCCCTGATGACGTATATGAGGCGGCACGGTTCTCAGCAGATGTCCTCATCCCTGATATGGATGATGCGAGGGCGGTCGCAGACCATCTTGAGACGATAGTCGACAAGAAGGAGTGGCCTATGCCCACATACGCCGATATATTGTTCTATTTCTAATGCTATGGCCATCGGAGCAATCTGATGGCCTTTTTCTCTTGTGTCTCAGGTGTTGTTTGTGTTCAAATTAGCATATGGACAATAAGATCTACATGATTTATGGAAGGGACCCGTCTTCAATGACAAGGTCTCTTCTTGAGGCGGAGGATGCTGCATCCCTTATAGGGGATAGAAGCAGCAGGATTGTGATAAAACCTAATTTTGTTATCGCGGGCGATCCTGATGACGGAGCGACCACACATACAGGGATAACCATTGCTGTCATCGAATACCTTCAGGACAATGGATTTGAGAACATCACTGTAGCAGAGGGCTCGTGGGTCGGTTCCCGGACCGAGGATGCCTTCCGTCTTCTCGATTACTACTCCCTGGCGGAAAAATACAACATCTCCCTGGTTGATACAAAGAAGGACAGGTTCAGGAAGGTTGAAAGCCATGGGATAACGATGGAGATATGCGAGACGGCGCTCTCTGCCGATTTCATAATAAATCTTCCTGTTCTGAAAGGTCATTGCCAGACGTTGATGACACATGCGATGAAGAATCTCAAAGGTTTTCTCTCCGATAGATCCAAACGTGATTTCCACCGCTATGGGCTCATGCGCCCTATAGCCGCAATAAATGATCTTGTAAAACCTGGACTGACAATCTCAGACAGCCTTTGCGGGGACCTTGATTTCGAAGAAGGGGGGAATCCTGTGCAGATGGACAGGATGATGGCCTCAACGGATCCGATACTCTTGGATGCGTATTCCGCCTCCCTGATGGGATTCAGTGTTGATGATATCGGGTATCTGA
The DNA here is from genome assembly GCA_018711525.1 of Candidatus Ornithospirochaeta stercorigallinarum. Lineage (GTDB taxonomy): Bacteria > Spirochaetota > Spirochaetia > Sphaerochaetales > Sphaerochaetaceae > Ornithospirochaeta > Ornithospirochaeta stercorigallinarum. Next base: position 15,028 of record DVIF01000015.1, on the reverse strand, counting down.
AGGTTGCAAAGGAGTGGGGGATTGGCGATACCGATGCATCCCATGCTGAGACCATCGAATTGAACAAGCCCGTTGTCGCTCCATCGAAACCAAAGGGGCAGGCTCAGCGCCTGAGCAGGTATACAGATGCTGATGATGCGTGCTCTGCGTGTTTCGCCTCCCTTATCCATGCTCTTAAGAGACTTGATGAGGAAGGCTCTCTCCATCTTCTCGATAAGAAGGTATCCATCGGTCAGGGCTATAGGGGAAGGAATCCTGAAATCGGAGTGGGAGCCTGCTGCTCAGGGGCCGCACATACTGTGAAAGGATGTCCTCCAAAGGCGGATGACATCCTGGATATGCTTCACGATTATATCTCCTAGCCCTCCTGCAGGAATTTCTTCTTTCTCTTTCTCAGGAAGAAGAATGCATATGGATATTCGAAAAGCATCATGGCTATCCATCCGATTGCACATGCGAGCGAGATGGCTGTGATTCCAAGGTGTGCTATCAGGGCGAATGTGAAGATGACCCTCAGCACGACCTGGATGGTTGTGGCTATGAGGGTTGTTTTCATCCTTCCCATGCCCCGCATGAAGCCTTGTATTCCGTTCGTAAGTCCTGGAAGGATATAGAAGAGGGACATTGTGCTGAGGTATTTCACTCCTTCCACAATGACCATGTCCGACTCTGCATCCGATGAGAAGAGCCTCATGACGCTGTCTTTGAAAGCGAAGACCACAAGACCGATGAATATGCCGTAGAGAATCTCCAGCATGAGTCCTTCCCTGAGGCCCGTTCGTATTCTTTTCTCTTTCCCCGCTCCAAGGTTCTGTGCAGTAAATGTCGTTACGGCATGGCTTATGCTCTGCTCCGGGGTAAGTGCGAAATCGTCGATTCTTGTTACGGCATTGAATGCTGCTATGACGTTCACCCCAAGGGAGTTGACTGCACTCTGGATCATCAGCTTGCCGATCGGCTGTACGGACTGCTGAAGTGCTGTAATCGAGCCGTAGCTTATTATTGTCTTTAGCATGGAGCCGTCCAAAGCCCAGTCGTTCCTCCTTATTTTCAGTATTTCGACATGTCTGTAGATATAATAGAAGGAGAGGAGCGCCGACACTGCTTCTGCAATTACAGTCGTTGTCGCACTGCATCGTATTCCGAAACCTAGGAAACCTATGAATATTATGTCGAGGACAAGATTCAGTATTGAAGAGAATAGGAGGAACTTAAGCGGGGTGGTGGAGTCTCCTACACTCTTAAGGGCTGCAGATAGTGCATTGTAGAAATATGTAAATGGTGTGGCGAGGAATATGATCCTCAGGTATGTGATGCTCATCGGCATTATATCTTCCGGGGTGTTGATCCACATGAGGATTTTTTCTGTTAGGATGAATCCTATCACAGCAACGGATATGGAGAAGATGAGACCGAATAGAAGCAATGTGGAAAGAGCTCTTTTGAGTTTGCCCTCCTCTCCTGCTCCATAGTGCTGGCTCATTAGGACACCGCTGCCTATGCTGAGCCCTGAGATCGAGAGTATGAGAAGGTTCATTATTGGATTGGCTATACCCGTCGCTGCGAGGGCCTCCCGTCCGATGAACCTACCTGCGATGATGCTGTCAGCAGCATTGTAGAAGAGTTGGAATGCCGATGCAAGCACGAGTGGTACGGCATACCGCACCATGTGTTTGAAAGGGCTGTTTTCTGTCATTTTTGTTTCAGCCATGAAGCCTTTATAGCACTAAAACTTCTTTAAAGAAATATATCTATGGAGTTTTTTTCGCATTTGATGAGCCTAGCGGGTGATGGGGAAATAGGGCATTTTATTGTTGAATGTCGGAATAGTGCAAATTGCTTTCTGCATTTTCTTTTTTTTTCGTTTTATTTTATCAGTAACAGGTGGAAGCAAAATGACTATTGACAAAACAAAAGCAAAAAACACGTCAACAGTAGTAAATGCGCCTTTGACAAACAATAAAGGTCGCCTTGGGAGGGAGATAAAGAGGCATACATCCGTATATCTTCTTTTACTCATTCCTCTTGTTTACTACATCGTCTTCAAGTATGTTCCAATTTGGAATGCCCAGATCGCATTCAAGGACTTCCAGGCAAGAAAGGGTGTTCTTGGAAGCGCATGGATCGGTCTTGAGAACTTCTCGGATTTCATCCATTCCTTCTATTTCTGGGAATTGCTGAGGAACACGGTTTTCTATAGTATCGGAAAGATTGTGATCAGTCTGCCGCTCTCAATCGTACTTGCCATTGCGATTTACGAGTGCACACGTCCGGTGCTCAGGAAGATAGTTCAGACTCTTGCATATCTTCCTCACTTCCTTTCATGGGTTATCATGTACGGTATCCTCCTATCGCTCTTGGCTCCTGCGGATGGAGTTCTGAATGATTTGATAAAGCTATGCGGCGGTACCCCGATTGATTTCCTTTCCAGTGTGAATGCATTCCCTTGGGTCGTTCTTGTCTCAGATGCATGGAAGGAGATGGGATGGAGTGCAATCATCTTCATCGCAGCACTCATGGGTATCGACGTATCCCTCTTCGAAGCTGCAATGGTGGAAGGTGCAAACAGCTGGCAGAGGATCAAATACATCACTCTTCCTGCTATCAGACCGGTTATCGTAACGGTATTGCTGCTTAAGATAGGAACCATCCTTGATGCTGGATTCGACCAGATCTACATGCTCTACAGCCAGCCTGTATACTCGGTTGCAGATATCATCGACACCTGGGTTTACAGACAGGGACTTCTGCAGTTCGAATTCGGACTTGCTACCGCTGTAGGACTCTTCAAGGGTGTGTTCGGCATGATTCTGATGCTTATTTCGAACAAGCTTGTGTCGAAGATGAACGAAGGTTCTTCAATATTCTGATGGGGAGGTGCTGGAAATGGCAGAAAATGAAATGAAAATGAAGGCTGAAGCAGTACCTGCTTTGGAAAAGAAAAAGAAGGAGAAGCAGCATCTCAAGCCGAATCTCCATAACAAGACAGTTCGTCCTACGACGGCAGACCGTGTCTTCCAGATCCTCGTGGATGTATTCATGGTCTTCATCCTGCTGGTGATCGTCATCCCTGTATGGTCGACAATCACACTTTCTTTCAGACCTAACACATATATCGGAACCTATCTTGAAGGTATGTTCATGGCTCCATGGGACTGGTCGATAGATGCATATAAGGCCCTGCTTGGCAACGACGGATTCGCACTTGCGTTCTTCAACAGCATGAAGATTCTCGTCGGTGGTGTCATCTGCGCTCTTTTCCTGACGATTCCTATGGCATATGTAATGTCTGTAAAGTCTCTTCCAGGAAGAAAGATCCTTTCTGTAATCGTAATCATCCCATACGTATTCAACGTCGGAATGATTCCTGCGTACCTTTTGGTCACCAGCATCGGACTTCAGAATCATCTTGCAGCTGTATTCCTTCCTGGTGCGATATCCACATACAACCTCATCATCATGAGGCAGTTCTTTGATGGAATCCCGGGAGAGCTTAAGGAAAGCGCCAGAATCGATGGTTGCTCTGAAATACAGGTCCTCATCAAGATCATCCTTCCTCTTTCGAAGGCGATTGTAATGACAATTGGACTGTATTACGGGGTTTCCTTCTGGAACAACTTCTTCAATGCTATGCTCTACATCAGCGACAACTACCTCTATCCGCTTCCGATTCTCCTGAGGAACATCCTCATGGCATCCGGTATGAACGAGTTCGTTGAGGTAAATGCGTTCGGTAATGCTCCTGTACAGGCTATCAAGGCGGCATCGGTATTCCTATCGGCTATTCCGATGGTCATCGCTTATCCTTTCATACAGAAGTATTTCACAAAGGGTACTCTTCTCGGCTCTGTAAAGGGTTGATGATCCAGTATACGAAATCTTAAACAAAAGGAGATTTTTATGAAGAAACTTGCTATTGCGTTGTTTGCATTGGTTCTTATCGCTTCTCCTCTCTTTGCACAGGGAGCGAAAGACGCAACGAAAACCGCTTCAAGTGATGGACCCGTTACTATTGAGGTATGGTACGGTGCTGCAATCACAGAAGCAGGACCAATCCCTGAGGATTGGGTAGGTTATGATATCGTACGTGATGAGCTTAACATCAATCTCGTGTTGACAGCTCTCCCTTCCAATGAGAACGACCAGGATGTGAGAATCCAGGCTGCAGGAGCTGCAAACGATCTTCCGGATCTCTTCATGGTCCGCCGCCCGGTATTGCAGAACCTTGTCCGCCAGGGACTTGTCGCCCCGGTGGATGACTACTATGCACTCATGCCGCACAGGACAGAGGTCATGTATGATGAGAACTCGATCAGAATGTCCACAATCGACGGAGAGAGCTTCGGCTTTGCATCCCCTGGTGCTGTCGTAAGGAATGAAGGCATCCTCATAAGGAAGGATTGGCTTGATAATCTCGGACTTGAGATTCCAACGACTACAGAGGAGCTTAGAGATGTCCTCAGGGCCTTCACATTCGATGATCCGGATGGAAACGGAAGAAATGATACATGGGGCTACGGTGCATTCGTTGAAAGCGATATGAACATCAACGGCTATCCAGGCTCAAGGTTCTTCCCACTCCTTGGTGCATTCGATGTTGCAGGACTCTGGTCATTTGATGGAGACCACCTTGGACTTAACGTATACCGCCCTGAATTCTATGATGCGATGGTATATATCCGCTCTCTTATCGAGGAAGGACTTGTCGATCCGAACTGGCTCTCATACAGGAAGGATGATTTCCGTGCTGCATGGAAGCAGGGCAGGTTCGGAGTCATGAAGGAGCAGAATGCTGCATTCGCTGGAGAGGCAAACTATGCACCATTTGATGCCAACTTCCCGGATGGAGAATGGATCGTAATCGATGCAATCGAAGGTCCGGAGGGATATGCTGCAGTCGGCGCATATGACCAGAACTACAGGATCTTCGCAATCAGCCAGGAAGCTGTGGATGCAGGAAAGGCGGAGAAGATCTGTGAACTCCTTGAGTGGATGAGCTCCGATGAAGGTTATCTGCTCTGTGGTTGGGGCGTTGAAGGTGTCAACTATGTTCTCGATGAGAAAGGCATCCCATCTGCTGGAGACCTTGGAGACATGGCATTCTCAGGAACACAGGGACAGGTATATACACAGCTGAGGAACATGGTATTCTACAACAGTGATACGGAGCTTGCTTCAAGATATCCGACATACACAACAGCTTCCGGAAAGACGATGTCCGCACTCACAACTCTTAGGGAGATGCAGGAGAAGGAATGGATTCCTGCAATCGGATCCGGAATGATGCCTACTCCGAATGCTGATGTCTTCAGATACTTCGAACAGTCTCTTGCTGAGTTCCTCTCAGGACAGAAGGCGCTTACTCCGGAGAACTGGCAGGCATTCCTCGATGCATTTGACAAGATCGGCGGAGCTGCCTGGAACGAAGAGGGTATAGCATACGCTCAGGAAAACGGCTTGGTTTACTAATCAATCTCCCAGTCGGCTGCGTCTTGCAGCCGGCTGGATATAAAAGGAAATGAAAATGGATACACTTTCACTGAAAATGGCAAAAAGCGTTGAGACGTATTATCGTCCAGGTGATATGAAATGGCATTATGAGCATGGCCTGGTCCTATATGCATCACTGAAGGCTGCAGATCATTATAAAGATGAGTCGATCTATCCATGGGTATATTCCATGTACGACAGGCTTATAGGGGATGACGGAAGCATTGCCACTTACAGGGAAGGTGAATTCAACCTTGACCAGATTAATGCTGGACGTGCTCTTTTCGAGCTTTATGACCGCTCCAGGGAGGAGAGGTTCCTAAAGGCTCAGGACAGACTCAAGAGCCAGCTTCTTCATCAGCCGAGATGTCTTTGCGGGGTATATTGGCATAAGGAGATCTATCCATGGCAGATCTGGCTTGACGGACTGTATATGCAGGGGCCTTTCAATGCCGAATATGCAATGCGTCATGATGATGCCGATGCCTTTGATGACATTGCAGATCAGATAGAGAAGACATATGAGAATCTTCTGGATCCAAAGACGGGGCTTGTCTATCATGCATATGATGAGTCAAGAGGACAGAGATGGAGCAATTTCATCACAGGACAGAGCCCTCATTTCTGGTCTAGAAGTATCGGCTGGTATCTGATGGCCATTCTTGATGTCCTTGATTATCTTCCTGGAAACCATAAGGAGAGGGAGAATCTCATTTCAATTCTCAACAAGCTTTTAAATGCTGTTTTGGCATTCCAGGATGAGAGCGGGATGTGGTATCAGGTGCCGGATGCAAAGGGCAGGGACAGGAACTATCTTGAAACCAGCGGCAGCAGCATGTTCGCCTACTCCCTTTTCAAGAGCATTAGGAAGGGATATTCGTCTGATGATAGATATATTACTGCTGCAAGAAAAGCGATGGATGGAATAAGAAGGATTTATCTCAGCCGGGATGAGAAGGGTGTATATCATCTTGGTGGAATCTGTTCTGTCGCGGGTCTTGGAGGAAATCCGTATCGTGATGGTTCTTTCGCCTATTATGTGAAGGAGAAGATTGCTACGGATGACTTCAAGGGGGTCGGGCCGTTTATTCTAGCTTGTCTGGAAGAGGAGGAGTGCAAATAGGCTTCCACCATAAGAGTCTCTTCCTCTTCCAGCAGCATTTGTTTTTAAATGGTGTCGAGGTAGGCGAGGGTCTCTTTCAGTGTAGCCGGATTAAGGTTCTCTAAAAGGACAGGCACGTCGATCTTATATTCTCTCAGGAGATTGAAGATGACCGCCCAGTCTACGACTCCTTCCATCAGTGCCTTGTTCCCTATCTTCCAGCCGTTGGAATCCAGGACATAGTTCTTGGCATGGACGGCGACGATATAGGGAGCAAGAAGGTCGAGATCATGCCTTACGGCTTTCTCGATGGCCTCCGCACTCGGCTTGAGACGGACAGAGCCGTCAGGTTCTGCCATTCCCAGCCAGCTTGTCAGGTTGATAGGGTCATAGATTACTTTCAGGTTGTCACTCTTGAATGTGTCCATGACTCTTCTCATGCGCTCTGCGGAGCAGATTGTATTCTTACGTGCAACTGCTTCGAGTGTGACGACCGCACCTACGCTTTCTGCTTTTTTCAGAAGGCGTTCGACAGAAGAGAGGAATGTTGAAAATACATTCTCCTCGCTTGTGAGAGGGTTGTATGAGCTGTCAGGATTAAGGCTTCCGGTTTCGGTTCCGATATAAGGGCATCCGAACTCCTTATGAAGCGACAGGCTTATTTCAAACCTTCTCAGCTGCTCGTTCCTCTCATCCGGATCCGGGTGGACAGGATTGATGTAGCAGCCTACAATTGCGACTGATACTCCGTGCTTGGCGAGGCTCTCGCGTACGGAAGTAATGTACTCCGGAGTATACTCTGTATACTTTGGAGAAGACGGGATGACCTTGTTTAAAGCGAGCTGTATCTTGCTCTGCTTTTTGAAGGTCTCGATAGTTGTGGCAAGTGATTCGACAGAGTCGAACTTGCCGATGTCATGAGCTCTGAATCCAATTTCCATAACTGGAATTTTAAATTCATCAGCTCATGTTTGTAAAGGAATAAGGTATGGAGTTTGAATCGATTTTATCGTACGGGGCGGTCGGAGATGGAAAAACCGATAACACCGCTGCATTTAAAAGTGCTCTTTCGGGAGGCAGGAGCATCAAGGTTCCCTCTGGAACTTTCCTGACCGGACCTATCGACATCAAGAGCGGTACCAGGTTGGATCTCGATAAGGATGCTGTAATCCTGTTCATCCCTGATCAGAGTATCTACGAGCCTGTATATACCAGATGGGAAGGTGTCAACTGCTATGCAATGCATCCATGTGTGTTTATAAATGAAGCCGAGGACGTCTCAATCACAGGAGAAGGGACTTTTGATGGCAATGGTAAGTACTGGTGGGACCTTGCGGCCTACAAAAAGCACGGACAGGCAGAGCCGGAGACTGAGATTGAGAAGAAATTCGCATCCCTCAATCCGGACTACAAGACACAGCCGGGAGGAGGCGGTGGCAGGCAGTGCCAGTTCCTTCGTCCTCCTCTTTTCCAGACATTGAACTCCAATAACATTGATATAAAGGGGATAAGACTTCAGAACAGTCCGTTCTGGACCCTTCATCCTGTATATACGGATCATCTGACGATTGAGTCCGTCCGCATAAAGAATCCGTATGACAGCCCGAACACAGATGGAATAGATATAGATTCCTGTACGAATGTCACTATTTCAAAATGCATAGTAGAGGTCGGTGATGACGGAATCGCCCTCAAGAGCGGAAGCGGGGACGACGGGATAAAGACAGGTCGCATAACAGAGAATGTGCATGTATCATCATGCAAGGTATACAAGGCCCACGGCGGGATTGTCGTCGGAAGCGAGACGGCAGCGGGAATAAGGAATATCGTCGCCGAGGACTGTGAGTTCATAGGTACGGACCGTGGTATAAGGATCAAGACGAGAAGAGGTCGTGGAGGAAAGATAGAGAATCTCACATTCCGTTCCTTGAAGATAACCGATAACCTCTGTCCTATCGCGATAAACATGTACTATAGATGCGGTGCGGACGACCCCACATGTTTCAGTCTTTCAAAGCTTGACGTTGTCGATTCAACCCCTTCGGTGAGGAATCTGACCATCGAGGACTGCCATGCGACAGGAAGCAGAGCCTCGAACGGCTTCATCGTAGGGCTTCCCGAGATGCCTGTTACAGGTCTTGTGATAAAAGACTGCTCGTTCTCTTTGGCTGAGAATCCATCTTCACCTATTGAGGATAGTGAGATGTATGAGGGCCTTCCAGAGACCGATAACAGGGCTGTGAGGCTGCGCAATGTCGATGCAGAGATTAAAAACGTATCATTTACCGGTACCGAAGATGCTTTCTTCATAGAGGAAGGTTGTTCCATCCGATAATATTGATGATATTGTTCTCCTTCATTCCTTCAAGAGCCATCTCTTGAAGGATTTTGCTAAAGTAAGAGAGGTTCTATGAACAGGGTTTTTATTTTGGGCGATTCCACAGCTGCCCCAAAGGAAGAGGCAGCAAGACCGGAGACGGGCTGGGGGGAGTGCTTTTCTCCATTCCTTGATTCTTCCTGGGTTCTTGAGAACCGCGCCGTCAATGGGCGGAGCACAAAACTCGCGCTTTCAAACGGGGATTTCTTCAATGCTCTTGCCTCTTGCTGTGAAGGGGATGCAGCTCTTATACAGTATGGACATAACGAAAGCAAGCCTGATGAGGAGAGGCATACCGAGCCCTGGACGAGTTTCAAGGATAATCTCACCTATATGGCAAATGCTTTCAGAAAAAAGGGTGTGGATGTATATCTTCTGACCCCTATCGCAAGAAGAAGATTTGTCGATGGTGAATTGCTGGATACCCACGGGGATTACCCAAAGGCAGTGAGGGAGGTCGCGTCGGAGCTTGGGCTCCCTCTGGTCGACATGACCCAGGATACCATGGAGCTTTTAAGGCGTGAAGGGGTGGAGAAAAGCAAGGAATACTTCATGAATTTTTCTGGAGGAATCTACCCGAACTACCCGGATGGTGATGAGGATAATACACATCTGAGACCCCTTGGTGCAGAAACCATTGCCACTATGATATATAATTCATTAAAAGAGTATTCACCATCCTTTTTAAGGAAAGAGTGATTCTTCTGAGGGGGCTGCTTTGAAAGGCTATAGGATAGGATTTACTTTTGCCAGCATACATACAGGTTCTTCTTTGAGACTTTTTTCAAGTCTTGCCGAGCATATCCGCAACAGCAACGACCAGCTTTTCGCCTTTCCTATCGGCAGACTTTCCTTCAAGGAGGAGAACGAGGAGATGCGTGCAGGCATAGTCCCCCTTGTCAATCCCAAAAACATAGACGGACTTATCTCATGGGCTTCTTCCCTGGGAGGGGCTGTGTCGGTAGAGGAAGTTGAGAACTTCCATAAGGAGAACTTCTCCTTCCTTCCTTATGTCACAATAGGTCTTAAATGCCAGAATCATGCAGATATAAGCTTTGATGCATACGATGGTTATAAGAGTGCGGTCCTGCATCTGATAAAGATACATGGGCTGAGAAGAATCGCCATGATCAGGGGACCTGAGACGCATAAGTCTGCAGAGGAGAGGTTCCGCGCCTACAAGGATGGCCTGAGCGAGTCGGGTATTGAAATAGATGAGAATCTGATCTCCTCCCCTGTCTCATGGTCGAATGGAGAGAGTGCCATAAGAGAGCTGGTGGAAGGGAGGGGCCTTGTCCCCGGTGTTGATTTCGAAGCCTTATGCTCAGCCAGCGACCTGTTGATGATGAATGCAGGACGCTATCTGGAGAGGAAGGGGGTGAAGATACCGAAGAACCTCAAGCTCATAGGCTTCAATAACAGCGCAGAGAGCCAGCTTCTGCGGGTTCCATGTACAACAGTCTCCATGCCGTATGAGAGGATGGGTGTCATGGCATATACTCTCATCAAAGGCATCCTCAATTCCCCGGATGAGAACTATGACGGTCCTGATGTCGTGCTCCCTGCCCAGCTTATTGTAAGGAGAAGCTGTGGCTGCTATGACAGCATCGGTGGAGAGAAGATCGCATCAATGCTGATAAAGGACCGTAAGAGCTATATTGAGTGGGCTAACAGGTCGTTTAATTTCACATCGGATGAAAGTGCGCTTTTTGAAAAATGCATGAAGTATTCTTATGCGTTCCCTCTTCTTGATGATGAGATGGAAGATTTCCTGCTGGTCTCCTCCGACCTGATTGAAAAGCTTTTGAACCGTTTTGTCGATATAAATCTCATATACGAGGCATTCAGATGGATGCTTCTGATAAACGGGAACGAGGACTACAAGTATTTTCTCTATAACAGGCTGCTTCCTCTGGTCGGAACATCGCTCGGCAGGGTCAACCTCCTCAGGGATTTCAAGGAAAAGGAGAAGGAGGGGATCCTAAACAGCCTCAAATGTGAGCTTTTGAGTCTGAAAAGCTTCCCTCAGCTGGCGAATAGCCTTGCAAAATATCTTCCTTCCCTTTCCGTAAGTGCTGCTTTCGTAGTGCTGAAAACAGAAACAGATAATTCCCGCTTCATCGGCGGTTTTGATGGTTCTGTGCTTTATACTGAGGAGTTGGACTTCGAAGAGGACCTGATTCTTCCTCCGCCTGTCTCTTCTTCACTCGGATCTGGTGTTTATATCGTCAGTGAGCTTTTTTCTGAAAATACAGATCTCGGCTATCTTGTTATGAGAAGCGAGACCGATGACGGACTTCTGCTTGAAGAGCTCAGGACGTCTTTGAGTTCTGCCGTCCAGGGGACATATCTTTTCGAGAGCAGCAACAAAGCGAGGTTGCGGGCTGAGAATGCCGAAAAGGCAAGGAATGAGTTCTTCTCGAATGTCTCATCCGTTCTCAGGGACCCTCTTATAAAGATCAAGGAACTGACAGATGCCATGCAGTGTGATATGGAAATCCGTTCTGCAGTCTCGCATGAGATTGAGAAAGCCAACCACATGCTCGACCTCTCCCTTGCCCAGACAGGGGAGCTTGATGTTGAGGAGAGTCTTGTAAATATAGATTCTGTTGCTGAGGCCCTGGCAGATGAGAAGGGGCTGGAATGTGAAATCAGAGGAAGGATTCCTCTGATCTACTTTGATGTCTCAAGGCTGAGGGAAGTCCTAGAGCTCCTTGTAAACCTTTCCACCGATAATGGGTGCTCTGTGTCTGTTTCCCTCGGCATCGAGGAGAAGGATTCGGTTTTCCTCGATATCGTGAACACTGAAGGCAGGCTGGACTACAGGTTGTTCTTGAACGACACCTCATATCTTCTTGCTGAGAAGATCATGGTGATGCACCATGGGGAGATCATCCCGGGAATGGGGCGTATAAGGTTGCTTTTCTCTCTTCCTACATTCTCCCTGGAGGCTGTAAGGCAGAAGGATGGAAAGCTTTTAAGCCTTGCGGGAGAGGAAGACGACGCATCCAGATTCTATGAGCATGTCATATCAAGGGATGAGATGAAGAGCAAGGGCAGGTCTTTCTATTCAGATATCGCAGCCGTCAGCTGGGATATGGCTGATAGAAGCTATGGTACGTTGAATATCCTAAGAAAGCTTTCCACAGACTCCTCCTGTCTAAGAATCCCTCTCTATTTCTATGGAAGAATCGAGAAATCCTTCTCCCCTGTACTCCTGATCGGAAATGCGATGAAGGATTTCGATACGCCCCCTGTGATCATACTCGGCTCAATTCCTGAAGCTTTGAAGAAAGTTCTTTCAGAGAAGAACATCGTCTTTATAAAGAGCCTCGGTGAGTATCAGAAGAGGGAGATGGAGCAGGATGCCGGGCTTCTTATCACGAACAGGGAGCTCAGTGCCTCGGAGATCATGGATTTCAGGAAGAACAACAATGTCAATTTCAACATCATGATATTCCCGGGGTCTTTCTCAAGCTCATATGCAGAATCCATATCCTCAATCCCGAAGGTGCTTCTTGCCAATGCCTGCATAACGGAATCCGATGATTTCATATCACGTTTCGATGCCATACTCGCAGGGGCTGAGATCCTTCCAGCTTTCACAGGTGCCCTGGTGAAAAAAGCCCTGGGATATTTTGAGGAGCATGCTACAAGCCAGATTACAAGATGGCAGCTTGCAGAGAGTGTCAATGTGAGTGAGGACTACCTGACTAGGATATTCAGGAAGGAACTGGGGATCTCTCCATGGGATTATCTGAACAGGTACCGGATCTATCTTGCATCAGAGCTGCTGAGACAGGAGGCTATGAGTGTCAACGAAGTTGCATCACGTACAGGCTTCCAGGACCAGGCGTATTTCTGCAGGGTGTTCAAGAAGATCAAAGGTGTGACTCCCGGGAAGATGAGGAACCGTTCCTGATTGAAATCCTTTTCCTAAGATGGAAAGAGTGCTAGTATTTTCCCATGATTGATTTCCATACAGATACCGTCTATCAGCTGGTTATGAACAACAGCAGTGAAACACTGTGCCGCAATTCATACGCAGTGGACGCAGAGAGGATGATAAAGGGTGGAGTGAAGGCCGTTTGCTTTGCACTCTTCACTCCTGAGGAAAATGATCTGGGTCTGACCCGCTGGCAGATGCTGAGCAGACTTCATGACCGCTTTGTCAGGGATGTGGAGAACTCCAACGGACTGCTCAGGCAGGCATCTTCCTCCAAAGAGATAGAGAATAACATTTCAAGTGCTGTTCTTACCGTGGAGGATATAGGTCCGTTTGGCGGGGATATGGAACGCCTGAAGCTTCTGAAGGAATGGAGAGTCAGAATTGCATCGTTGATCTGGAACAATGAGAATGTGTACGCGTACCCTAATTCCCGGGATGACTTTATCATGTCGAAGGGACTTAAGAAGAAGGGGCATGAGGCTGTTGAAGCCCTTGCCGAAATGGATATCATAATCGATGTCTCCCATCTTAATGATGGTGGCTTCTACGATATTTATGAGAAGGGTGTGAAGATGATAGCGACACACTCTAATTCGCGCTCTATATGCAACCATACTAGGAATATTACAGATGATATGGCTGTTAAGATTGCAGAGAGAGGAGGAATCATCGGATTGAATGTCTGTCCGATTTTCCTTTACCCATATCCTGCCGATATGGAGATGGGGAGATGTGAGTCAAGGATATCCGACATGGTAAGGCACATTATGAATCTTTACAACGTCGCAGGTGAGGATGTCATCGCCATAGGTAGTGACCTTGATGGCACAGAAGGGTGCCTGGAACTTGGCAGCGTGCTGGACTATGGCATGCTCTATGCACCTTTGAAGGCTGCCGGTCTAAAAGAGAGGCAGCTTGAGAAGTTCTATTATGGTAATGGGCTGAGGGTTTTGGAATGAAGAAGTTCAAGGCCTGTCCTCTTTTCGGACGCTGTGGTGGTTGCGACTATTCTATTGAGTATGCGCTGGAGCTTGAGGAAAAGACAGAGTATGTCCATTCCCTCTTCTCCCGATATTGCCCTACTTATGAGACCATAGGAGGGGCTAAGGATGGGTATAGGAACAAAGTGGTCGCTTCTTTTGCGTACGACAGGAAAGGGCATGTAATTTCCGGTCTGTATATAAAGGGAACCCACAGGATAATCGAGAAACGTGACTGTCCTCTTGAGTTTGAAGGCTCAGCTGAGATTTTGAGAAGCATCAGGCGTCTCATGAAGAGCTATGCTGTAAAACCTTATGATGAGGATACCTATAGGGGAGATTTGAGACATGTTCTTTTGAGAAAAGGACATAAGAGTGGGGAAGTGCTTGTGCTTCTTGTCTTCGGAAACGACAGATATGGGCGCAAGAAGGAGTTTGCACATTCCCTAATGGATATCTGTCCTTCTGTCGTGAGCGTATTCTATCAGGTGAATAATGAGAAGACCTCCATGATTCTTTCTTCATCTCCCATAAAATTCCTTGCAGGACAAAGATTTATAAAGTCAAGGCTTTTCGATTTGACATTCAGGGTCGGCCCTTCGTCTTTTTTCCAGGTCAATGATGGGCAGACGGAAGTGCTGTATGATATGGCCCTCTACATGGCAGGGCTGAGTGGAAGTGAGAAGGTCCTGGACGCCTATTCTGGGACCGGTACGATAGCAATGATTGCTGCAAAAAAGGCGTGCTCGGTAACTGCAGTTGAGAGTAATGAGGAAGCTGTCGCCTTTGCTGAGAAAAGCGCGGATGAGAACAGTATTGGAAATGTGACATTCATCACGGACGATGCATCATCGTTCATAAAGGCTGAAGCGAAGAGGAAGGAGCACTACGATGTCGTCTTTCTCGATCCTCCCCGCGCCGGTTCCGATGAGCGTTTCCTCTCCTCCCTCATAAAACTCTCTCCAGGGAAGATCATATATATAAGCTGTAATCCGGAGACACAGGTGAGGGATATCCGCTACCTGGAGAAATTCGGTCCTTATCGTGTAAAAGCCGTACAGCCTGTGGATATGTTTCCACGTACACAGCATGTGGAGACGGTCGCCCTGATAGAGCGTACAGTGCAATAG
>DVIF01000001.1 GCA_018711525.1 Candidatus Ornithospirochaeta stercorigallinarum | reverse complement strand
AAACATTTATTACGAACTGCAAGAAGCTCAGAAAGCATTAGATATAGATAGGCAAATCTATGAAATAGAAATAAGTATTCACAATGAAGACCATTCTGACGTAATTGATACTCTTCAAAGAATTGAAAAAGATTTTAATTTAATGCCTGGACAAACAAGCAGAATCACAGAGATAAAAGATAAAATATATCAATTAATGAAAAAAAAGCATGGAAAAGATCATCCGGCTACGATTAATGCATTAGTAGATAAATATATCAATATAATGGATTATGATCAGGCTATAGAAATACGGAGGGCAAAATATGGCGATGCTGTAAAGCAGTTTTCCGAAGAATCTATTGAAGCAATCACTTCGCTGAAAGAATTGTCAAATACGTATTTACGTTGCGAAAAATACGAAGATGCAGAAAAAACTTTGAAAAAAATATATGAAATTAAAGTAAAAACTCTAGGAGAAGATCATCCGGAGACAATAAAGGCATATAAAAACATTTCCGACTCTTATGGTTATTATGATGATTCAAAAAAACTGCTCGCATTATTAGGAGAGGCATATGACATGTATTCTTTGTGTTTTGGGCCTAATCACATCGAAACTTTGCAAGTCCTTCAGGAAATAGCAGATACTTATAAAGAATTGGGATATTATAAAAAAAGCATAGAATACAGAAAAAGAATTTATAATTCCTATAAAAGTATATTTGGGGAAACTCATCCTTCTACAGCATCGGTTCTTTTTGACATGTATGAAGAAACATATCACATCGAAGGTGGTTTTGCTGCTTTAGAATTATTACGAAAAGTGTATACAGTATATTGCGATAAATTAGGAGAGTCCAATCCACTTACAATCGAGGTTCTTGAATGTATAAGCACTTGCGACTTGGTCAATTATGACGAAACTCTACGGCTTAAAGAACAAATTTACAAAATAAGAGAAAGAACATTAGGTGCTAATAATCGCACTACACTTCTAGCTTTATACGATATTGGAGAATTTTATTCGGAGCACAATAATATAGAAAAATCTATATCATTAAAGGAAATTGCTTTTAAAAAGCTAATAGAACACTATGGAGATGATGATGCGGATGCCGTTTCAATCAGTGAAGAACTATTATCAGAATATAAAGAAACAGGAAACGTAGAAAAAGCATTAGAAATTGAAGACTGGATAAACAATACGGGAGAAATATGCGAAAGCATGGCATATAATATTTCAAATTTTGATATAGATACCCCAGAAATCATTGATTAATTAATAGCTTTGCAGGTTCGGTAACTATATGAATCCCCTAAAAAACTTGACTTTTGTGGAACTGTCTGGCTTTGACGTCTCAAATTGTATAGTTTATACATGATTAGCTGCTTTCTATTTTCAGATGAAATGAGAAACAATATTTATAACAGCGAGAAAAAAGAGAAAAATAAACGTTGAAAATCATTGAAGTATTCTGTTTTCTTTTTTAAAGTCTATTTAAAAGGTAAGGTTTCGCTGTTGAAGGGATAACAGATTCAGATATTTATGTAAACCAATATTTTAATAATAGTTTACAATATATCTTTTAGATGTTATTATCCACATCATGGAAAAGGCACTTGAGGTCAGGGATCTCACTCTTTCAATAAACAACCATAAAATCCTGGATAATCTCTCCTTCTCTCTTGATAAAGGTTCTTTTGCTGTCTTGTGCGGAAGAAATGGGGCAGGAAAGAGTCAGCTTCTCAGGTGCATCAAAGGACTTGTCGGTCCTGATGGTGGGGAGATTCTTGTAGATGGGGTCTCTCTCAATGCTAAAGCCCGTATGAAGAAGATAGCCATTGTCTTCCAGGATGCTGATATGCAGATTGTCAGTCAGAGTGTGGAGAAGGATGTTGCATTCGGGCCTGAGAACATGGGACTTGATAGAAAAGAGATAGAGCGGAGGGTGGAAAACGCTCTTAGCCTTATGGGGCTTGAAGGCAAGGTTAAACAGAGGCCTCAGACCCTCTCGGGCGGGGAAAAGAGGAAGTGCGCCATTGCCGGGATTCTTGCGATGGAGCCCGAAGTGATTCTTCTGGATGAACCTTTTGCCAATCTGGACTATCCATCCACGCTTTCAGTGATCCGTGCTCTGAATACGCTGCACTGGAAGGGTTATACGATCCTCGTAGTCTCACATGAGGTGGAGAAGTTCCTGTTCCATGCAGATACCCTTTTCATATTGGAAGAGGGAAGGATGAAGGAGAAGGGCAGGGCGGATGAAATCTATTTTAAGCTTCCATCCTACGATATCTATCTTCCAAAAAATGCATCATTTGAGGAGCTCTCATGGCTCAGGTGATGATTTTCCACTACAGGGTGTCAGATAATCTTCTTACCCGCTTGAACCCGAATACCAAGCTTGTCGCTCTTCTGTCATATTCCATTGTGATATCATCATGTGGACCACTTGAAACCATTTTACTCTCCTTGGTTCCAATCTCCATTGCATTAGGAATAAGGCTGCCGTTTCGGGAGTATATCAAAGAGAGTCTGTTCTTCATCCTCCTGTCTGTGTTGATGGCGATAACATCTTTTCTCTCTCAAAGAGATATTCTCCATGCATTCTCTTATGCCCTGTCATTTCTCTCCATGGTGCTCTCTTCCATGCTTCTTACCGATACGACAATGCCGGATGACCTTGCAAGATCGATAGGAGGAGCACTTTCAAAACTCATTGGAAGATATGCGTACATATTCTCTACGCTGGTGGAAATCACGCTTTCCATGATTCCTATCATCATAGATAGCACAGCAGGTATTTTTGATGCCCGCAGAGCCCGCGGCGCATCATTCTTCTCCCATCCGTTGAAGACTGTTTCAGAATTATCCATCTCAATCCTTTCTTCTCTTCTTGATAAGGCGGAAATCTATATCGACGCGCTCTACAGCCGTGGCTATGATGCTTCACAAATCAGAGACAGGGCAGGGTACAGGGCAGTCGATTTTATAATAATGGCAGTAAGCGTTATTTTCTTATCTCTCAAAATGATATTTGAACATATGAGGTGACTGTATGGAAAGAAACCAGATTACAAAGCTTGTCCTGATCTCACTATTTGCTGCTCTCATAGCAGCAGGGGCATTCATAAAGATTCCCCTGATTCCCGCACCTATGACGCTGCAGACACTTTTTGCTCTCTTAGCTGCATCGTGTCTTCCACCAATGATGGCTCTCTCAAGTGTCGTCGTATATCTTTTCCTTGGCTTAATAGGGCTACCGATTTTCACGACAGGTGGCGGCCTTGCGGCAATGCTGGGTCCTACCGGAGGCTATCTGATTGGAATGATTCCGGCAGTCCTCATCGGTGCCGTCATTATGAATGCCTTCCAAGCAAAACCACGTCTGGCTGCAGCCCTCTCTTCAATAGCGGCAACTGTGATAGTATATCTTATAGGGCTTCCATGGCTCGGGGTGAAGATGGAGCTTTCATTTGTCGCAGCACTTACTGCAGGACTTCTTCCATTTTTACTCGGGGATACGATAAAAATCATAGTAGCAATTGTTGTCACACCTGCGATAAGGCCCCGGATAAGCGGACTTTTGAGACAGTGATTCCTTGAAAAGGGAGTTGTATATACTCTAGCGGAAACCACTCAGAGTGCAGAAACTTGTATGCTGAAGCCTGTTTTTGAGCTTTGAATGAAGAAACTTGTAGCTTTCATGTTGTTCATCGGATTGAACATGATGCTCATTACGCCTACCATTTCCCAATATATTTTTCATGCAGAAAGAGGAATTCGTCATATGTGGAAAGGGCTCTGTTTCCACATGGTTTAAGGTTCCTCGTAAAAAGAGCCCGATGGATGCTTCCATTGCTTCCGTACGCGGAAGACCCGTGACAGGTAGGCGCGTACAACTGGTTGGGATTGCTCCCGTATGGGGCTTTCCATCCTTTGATCATACTCACTGCAGTATAGCAGTTTGATAAAGCGAGGTATGCATGAACGGAATTGCGATAATAATCATCGCACTTGTCGCACTTATTGCAGGTTATGTCTGTTATGGCAGATGGCTTGCAAAGAAGTGGGGTGTCGATAACAGCAGGAAGACTCCGGCTGTTGAGATCAATGATGGTGTGGACTACGTTCCAACAAAGAAGCAGGTTGTATTCGGACATCAGTTCGCATCCATTGCCGGAGCCGGCCCGATAAACGGACCTATCCAGGCGGCTGTCTTCGGTTGGGTTCCTGTTCTCCTATGGTGTCTTATCGGAGGGATTTTTATTGGTGCTGTCCAGGATTTCTCTTCGATGTTCGCATCTGTGAGGAACAAGGGTCGTTCCATCGGCATCATCATCGAGAACTATGTCGGAAAGACAGGAAAGAGGCTTTTCCTCCTTTTCGTCTATTTCTTCTCAATCCTTGTCGTCGCGGCATTCTCAGATATCGTAGCAAAGAGTTTTGGAGTGTCCGAGGCCTTTTCGGAAGCTGTCAACTATTCCAACTCCCAGGTCGCATGTACATCAACTCTGTTTATTTTCGTTGCTGTTGCTTTCGGATTCTTCATCAAGTATAAGCAGCCGGGAACAGCTTTAAACACAGCACTTTCAATCATACTTCTCATCGTATGTGTCGCTTTGGGATGTCTTCTTCCTTTCTCCCTGGGTGTGAACACTTGGATGATTCTCGTATTCATCTATATCCTTATTGCATCTGTAACACCGGTATGGGCTCTCTTGCAGCCTAGGGACTACCTCAACAGCTATCTTCTCATTGCAATGATTGCCGCTGCTGTAGTAGGAATCTTTGCATCCAACCCTCCGATGGATCTTCCTGCATTCTCGGGATTCATGACATCTGCAGGTTCCCTCTTCCCGATTCTTTTCGTAACAGTCGCATGTGGAGCTGTTTCAGGTTTCCATTCACTTGTATCTTCCGAGACTGCTTCCAAGCAGGTCGAGAAGGAGTCCGACATGCTTCCCATCTCATATGGTGCAATGCTTGTGGAATCCCTTCTTGGAGTAATTGCACTGGTTGCTGTAGGCGCTGTCTCTGCAGGTGGAGTCATCCCAAGCGGTACGCCCCAGATGATCTTCTCCCAGGCTGTATCAGGATTTCTGACAGTTCTTCATATCCCTGCAGACATCTCATATACACTCATCTCCCTTGCGGTCTCTGCATTCGCACTTACTTCCCTCGATTCAGTTGCAAGAGTTGGAAGGCTTTCATTCCAGGAGCTCTTCCTGGATAAGGAGGATGATGAGAAGAACCTCCCTTCCTGGAAGAAGGTTCTTACAAACAGATGGGTAGCTACAATCATAGTTCTCATCCCTTCTTATGTGCTTGCACAGGTTGGATATGCTGAAATCTGGGCGCTCTTCGGTTCTGCAAACCAGCTTCTTTCCGTACTTGCCCTTGCTGC
This sequence comes from Candidatus Ornithospirochaeta stercorigallinarum, assembly GCA_018711525.1. GTDB lineage: Bacteria > Spirochaetota > Spirochaetia > Sphaerochaetales > Sphaerochaetaceae > Ornithospirochaeta > Ornithospirochaeta stercorigallinarum. The sequence goes on along the minus strand of DVIF01000001.1, from coordinate 2,107 downwards.
TGTTGCCGTATACCTCAAGAAGGCGAAGAAGGACAACAAGATGATGTTTGTGCCGATGTTCTTCATGCTTGCAGCAACTCTTGTCGCTCTTATCCAGTTGATTATGAACAACATTGTCAATTTCGGTACAAGCGCAACAGTTTCTGCACTCGGACAGGCGATGCAGATAATCCTTGGCATCCTTCTTGTGGCCCTTGCCGTGATAGTCGTAATCTCTTGCTGCAAGAAGCTTTTCGGCAAGGATGAAGAGAGGGCGGACGCTTAATCAATTAAATGTAAATCTTGATTCGTTTTATTCATGATGAAATCCAGCTTGTTTTGTGCAGGCTGGATTTTTCTTTGCACTAAAAATTAAACAAACTGAAGGTTTTCTGTTTTTAAAGGATAAAAAGACTTTATTTCCCGATTGAAACATAACAGAGAGATGGTTATTATTAGCCCTGTTTCCAAGGTTTGATATGCATAGCACTGTTATTGATATGACAAAGGAGCCGTTCTGGCGAAATATCATAAGGTTTACAATTCCACTTGTCCTGATGTCGATGCTCCAGATTCTTTTCATGGCATGTGACGACATGTTCATACTTGGGCTTTTTGTCGGAAGTCAGGCACTTGCTGCAGTTGGAGCGACCACATACATTGTCAATCTTTTCATAAATGGTTTTGCCGGTCTTGCAGTAGGCGTGAATGTTGTCTCTTCCCAGGCAATCGGGGCTAAGAACAGTGAAGTCGTAAGGAAGGCTGTGCATACGGCAATCTCCTCAAGTCTTATTTTAGGAATTGTGGTTGTTGCAATAGGTGAGTTTTTCGCTCGTCTTTCGCTTGAGGCGCTCAACACTCCCATAGATATAATAGATGAGTCGACGCTCTATTTGAGGATATATTTCTTCAGTGCTCCATTTAATCTTATCTTCAATTTTGCATCTGCGATCATGAGGGCGAAAGGGGACTCGAGACATCCATTTCTATATCTTACGCTATCAGGAGTTGTCGACATAGTATTATGCACATCTTTTGTCCTCCTATTCGACCTTGGTGTGGCAGGAGTTGCTATCGGAACCCTTTTAAGCCAAGTCTTTGCAGCCATTCTTTCCGTTTCATATCTTTTAAGATGCGATGATAATACCCGTCTTATACTTAAGGATTTGAAAATCGATTTGAAAATATTCAAACGCATACTTGTTATTGGAGTGCCTACGGGATTGAACAACATGGCGTTCTCTTTTTCGAATATGCAGATCCAGAGTGCAATCAACATATTCGGTTCTGCTGCGGTGGCAGGATGTTCTGTATCCACAACTATGGAGAATTTCATTTATGCCGCTACAAACTCCATAATGCAGGCTGTCATCAGTTTCACAGGACAGAATGTCGGAGCAGGGAAGCTTGATAATGTGCCGAAGATAGTACACCTTTCTCTTATCTATACATTTTCAACCGGTACTGTCCTAGGCGCTTTAGTGTACTTGTCCGGCTATCCTCTTCTTCCTTTCTTCATCGACTCCGATGCGATAGGCTATGCAATGTCAAGGAACCTGGTTGCCATGCTTCCTTATGGGCTATGTGGTGTGATGGAGGTCTATGCCGGTGTGCAGAGAGGTCTTGGAAAGGGGCTGGCCCCTACGATAATCACACTCCTTGGCGTATGTATCTTCCGCGTAATCTGGGTCTATACCGCTTTTAGAGCTGTAATGACGATAGAAATGCTCTTTTTAAGCTATCCAATCTCCTGGTCTGCTACAGCTGTTGCGCATTATATTTGTTATAAACGCTCTCTGAAAACAATGGAGAGAAGGGCGATAAGGTAAGTCAGCATATCCCTTGGATAAACATTGTTTGTTGACAAGTGTAGGAATTGGATACATTATTTTACATATGAATAGCTATTATTGTGCAGAGTGTAGCCACTATGAATGCAGTAAGAAAGAAAAGGGGACTCTTCCTGAGACATGTCCAATGAGGGATGAAGATCTCATGTCTTCCTCTTTCAAGGAATATGAGAAAGATGAGAACAAGGAGTTCTATGTCTCTTCAAGTGAGATGGAGGCGCTTGGTTATTGCCAATGGACAAGACTTAGGGAGATTATGGAGTTTGCCAAAAGAATGG
>DVIF01000014.1 GCA_018711525.1 Candidatus Ornithospirochaeta stercorigallinarum | reverse complement strand
GGGGAAGCGGTCTATACTTACAGTGTGAGGGATGACGATACGCACACGCCCTTGGGAGCCGGAGGGCTCTATGTGTATGTAAATCTCGGATACAGAGGAGATGACAGGAAGGGGCGTGTGATACACGACATCCGATGTTCGGACTGGAGAGAAGCATATTGCAGCGAATTCAAGAGAAGCATCAGGGAAGCAAAGAGTGAAGGAGGATTGAGGATGTGTGAGACACTTGAAATGTTCAAGAGACAGGGTAGGGAAGAGGCGAATGTCCAGGCTATAAGCAATCTTTTGAAAGATAATCTGGTTACACCTGAGCAGCTCTCAAAGAGCTTCAATATGCCGCTTTCAGAAGTTCTTGAAATAGAAAAGAGCTTGAAATAATGAAGTGATTATCTTTTTTTCTCCTCCCTGTTTTGAGAGGAGAAATTTTTTAGTTTTCTTTTTTCTTGAAGATGAAGGATGCAAATATGCATGTAAGAGGGGTGACGAGTATAAGGGATAACGCTCCGACTACTGTCTGAAGTATTTCAGATGCGATGCTTTTGCTTGTAAGGATGTTCAGAATCGGGGTGCTCTGTGCCATGTATACCATCATCACAGTAAGGAATGAACCCATGTATGCAAGCAGGAGGGTGGTGCACTGAGTACCTACTCCGGCTCTTCCGACTTCCATTCCCGACTTGAATAGTTCTCTTCCTGTTATGCTCTTTGCATGTTCCTTCACCTCCCACATCGCAGCAGATACATCTATCGAGAGGTCCATGATCGCTCCCCCTGCCGAGAGTATCACAACACCGGAGAAGAGGGATGTGAGGTCAAGGTCCATGAAGCCGGAGTAGAGCAGACTCTCACTCTGCTCAAGGACAGACCCGTGTATACCCAGATATGAAGTCATTGCTTTTGAGATGATGAATGTCAGTATCACCGCACTGACTGAACCAAGTATTGCAGCTAACGCCCTCCTGTTCACTCCGGAAATCAGGAGGAGGGTGAAGATAGTCATTACAATCAAGACCGCAGATGATACAAGAAGGGGGTTGTATCCTTTGAGCGTGAGGGGAATCAGGATTTTCCATATCAGGAGGAATGCGAATACAAAGGAGAGTATTGTCCTTGCCCCTCTCAGCTTTGAGAAGGCAATCAGAGCGGAGACCAGGATGAGTGCAAGCACTATCTCCTTGCTGAGCCTGTAGTGGTCGATCATGTTTATGAAGATCACATTATCATCCCCGTCTCGTTCGACAAGTGTCCATGCCTTCTCCCCGGGTATGAACATCTTATCGTCTTTCAGGCTCCCTGAAAGCAGGTTCACCGCATCTCCTTCATATCCTTTGTGCTTTCCCGAGAGTATCCGTACGCGGCATCTCTGCTCTCCTTGTCTGAAGAGCCCTGTCTGTATTACGGTGCTCTCATCTGTTTCAAGCACAAGTGCCTCAGCTCCGACAGCGTTGTAGTAGATGTCACGCTCAAATCCTGTCGGTATGAATACAAGGGCTATGCTTGAGATGAGGAAAACGAGGGTGAATATGAGGTCTTTTCTGTTTGGTTTTATCAAGATGTGCTGCTCCTTATAACCAGAAAAAGCGGGGATTCCTCCCCGCTCTTTGAGTATATGCTCCTCTTACTGAACGTCGGTGAGAGCCATGAGACGCTTTGCAACCTCTGTGTTGTCGTATGCGCCATAGAAGAGCTCTGCTCCCTCTCCGAATGCATATACAGGCACTGGAAGTCCTGTGTGTGCATAGCTTGTCCAGCCAATCCCTGCCTTGTTGTTGATGATGTGGGTAAGGGTTACAGAGATCGGATTGTATCCACCATAGAGGAGGCTCTCTTCATAACCGTCTGTGTTTCCTGTAAGAGCGTCGTTGTAAGCCTTCTCAAGACGTGCATACTCATACTCATCAAGTACGAGGGCATCAACCGGACTTTCCTTGCCTGGAGCAACTAGACCGAAGTTCTCTTCAACCATTGCCATGAGGTCTGTGAATGTGAAGTCTCCAGCCGCAATCTCGGCATTCACCATCTCATCGAATGCCACATATGAGCACTTCTGGTTCTTGAGGATGTCGAAGGCGGTGTTGTAACCTGTAGCGGCATAGCCGATTGTCATACCACCTGTCTCGTGGTCTCCTGTCACTACGATGAGTGTCTCATCCGGGTGGTTCATCGCAAACTCAAGTGCTACCTCGATCGCCTCATCGAATGCGAGAGTGTCGTTGATGTTTGCAACAGCATCGTTTGCGTGTCCTGCCCAGTCGATCTTACCGGACTCGACCATCATGAAGAAGCCTGTCTCGTTGTAGAGGACGTCGATACCTTTCTTTACGAAATCCTTGAGCTGGAGCTCGTCATCTGTGGCATCGACTGCATACTTCATAGCTCCATCCTCCTGTAAAACAGGGCTTACGGCATATACCTTCCCTGATTCTGCATTGAGGCTGAGGATGGTGTCCCTGTCGTTTGTTACTGTGTATCCATTGTCCTGAAGTACCTCATAGAGGCTCTTATCGCCCTCATCAGCACTTAAGAGGGAACCACCAGCGAAGTAGTCGAAACCACTTTCTGCCATCTGCAGTCCGATTTCATAGTAGTCGTTCCTTGATGCGATATGTGCATAGTATGCAGCAGGTGTGGCATGGTTGAGTGTAACTGTTGATACGATACCGATCTTGAAATCCTTCTGGTCGCGGAGCTTTTCAGCGATTGTGACACCCTTTGTCACACGGTCGACTCCCATGCCGATGACCCCACTGTGGGTCTTGAAGCCTGAAGAGAGGCTTGTTGCCGTACTTGCTGAGTCCGGGCAGAAGGATGTCGAATCCTGTGTGTACTGGATACCGACTACCGGGAACTGTGTGAATGTGAGCTTGTCGAGCTCGATTCTTCCTGGTTCGTTGACTCCACCGAATACCTGTGCAGCATTTGTCTGAGGGGATGACATACCATCACCGATGAACATGAAGATGTACTTAGGACTTGCATCGCTTGTGTACTCGAGTACTGCTTCTTTTGTCTCTGTCGTGCCCTGTGCGAAAAGGCTGAGAGAGATAAGAAGAATGGAAAGAACTGTTAATGCTCTTTTGGTTTTCATTATATCCTCCGATATTTTTTAGTTCTGGCATCAGCATATTGATTCTGCACTCTTCATGTCCTTTCGTTTTCTTGTCAAAAAGATTAATTCTTTCTTTACTGATGAGCTTGTGTTTTTAACTCCTTGTTAAGCCAAATCGAAATATGTGTATAATGTAACTTGTTTTATTATAAATAATTAACAAAGACGATTGATGAAACTGGTTTTATTTGCTGTTCCAGTACTGTTAAATTATGGTTAAGATGCCGATGCGTCTCTCTTTTTTGTCTCCTCTTCATCTAGAGTCATTACCTTTAAGCTCTTGTTAATTATTCTGCACCAAGCTTTCCATTTTTCTTTTTCCGTGGTAGTATGCTTAATGGCTTTTGGAAGCTTTATCGAAGAATATCAAAGGAGTTTTCTATGGACGACGGTAGTTATCCTTTACCTGGTAGGAACTATTTCTTTTAATCCGTCGGACGCAGACTCTCCTCGCGTCCCTCGGATGATGGGGCGTGAGAAATGATAGTAAAAAGAACAGATTTGACACCAAAGCAGAATTATACATGGATTGATGCGAGGAATATCGACCGTGATGATATCGCGGTGCTCACAGATGAGTATATGATCCCTTCTGAGGTCCTTGCGGATATCATGGACCAGGATGAGCAGGCCAGAATCGAGAAGGAGGATGATTATACAGTAATCATCTGCCGTCTTCCAAATGATGACGAGGATGAGGATAATCCCCTTGTCAGGACCTGCAGCCCTCTTGGAATCATACTCTTTCCAGACAAGGTCGTTACAATAACCAAGGAGGACAGCGTGGTCATCGACGACCTTGCCCGCCGCCGCGTACGCTCCTGTCCTGTGGATACGAAGGAAGGTCTGGTGATATCAATACTCGGGCGCTCTGCACTGGTGTACATCAGGCTGCTCAAATATATAAACAGGCAGAAGGACCTTGTTGAGGAACAGCTTCAGAAGTCCATCATGAACTATGAGCTGATACAGCTGTTGCAGATTCAGAAGTCCCTTGTATATTTCACCACAAGCCTTGCGGGTAATGAGATCCTGCTTGAGAAGCTTCAGAAGACCCCGTTCTTCAAACTCAACAGCGAGGATGAGGAGGAGTTCCTGGAGGATGCGATAACCGATAACAGGCAGGCGATCCAGATGGCGAACATCTATTCAGACATCCTCACAGGTACGATGGATGCATTCGCCTCCGTCATCGGAAACAACATGAACATAATCATGAAGCGCCTTACTGTGATATCCCTTTCCCTGATGTTCCCGACCTTCATCACAGGATTCTTCGGAATGAACATACACATCCCGGGAGTCGACAGCCCCTGGGCATGGCTGGTCCTTACCGTGGTCTGCATCCTTGTATCCCTCGTCGGTTCATATCTGATAAGCGACAGGCGTAACAAGTTGCTGTTGAAGGCGAACAGCATAAAGAAGAAGAGTCCTTCCGAGAGGAAATACCTTGCCAGAAAACGGCAGGTCCTCAAAGGTGATGACAAGGACTGATTTCATCCACATTTGTTTATCCCCTTTTGTTTGACTAATAGGGGATAAAGGGTATAATGGAATGTGGTATGAAAGAAGAGATGGTTTTGCTGGAGAAAGAGATTTCCAATCTGCCAAGCGGCTCAATTACGGAGAAAAAGATCAATGGTGGCACTTATTACTATCATCGATGGTATGAAGGTGGAAAGAGAAAAGAGAAATATGTAAGTGGTGAAGACGCAAAAGTTATTTCAGAACAAATCAAACATCGTAAGGAATTAGAGAGAAGACTAAAGGATTTGGAAAAGCAAACAGGGAAACATCAAGAGAATGAGTTTTCCCTACAGATTCTGACAGGGGAGGAATTGAGGAGGTTTGTAGATCCTGTTCTTCACTTGAAGAGACGTGAATGTTTTTCTCAACTTGATAGGTATATCCATAACGAGTGTGATGGTAGGATTGCTGTTTTGTTCGGTCTCAGAAGAACAGGTAAAACAACCTTGATCAGGCAGGAGATTCTTTCTCTGGATGAAAAAGATTTTAAAATGGCAGCGTTTATCCATATTGCACCTTCCGACAAACTTTCAGATTTGACTAAGGATTTAAGAAAACTATCATCCCTTGGATATCTTTATATTTTCATCGATGAGATCACATTCTTGGAAGATTTCATCGAAAGTAGTGCATTCCTTGCAGATATATATGCATCTTCGGGGATGAAGATAGTCTTGTCAGGTACAGATTCCCTTGGTTTTGTTTTTGCAGAGGATGATCAGCTCTATGACAGATGCATCATGATTCATACGACATATATTCCATATCGTGAGTTTTCTTATACTCTCGGGCTTGAAGGCATTGATACCTACATCAGGTATGGTGGAACCATGAGTATTTCCGGTGTCAACTATAATAACACCTCACCGTTTTCAGATATCAGAAGGACTGATGATTATATCGATACGGCAATAGCAAAAAACATCCAGCACTCACTCAGGTTTTATCAGGATGAGGGGCATTTCCATCTTTTGTATGATTTATATGAAAAGAATGAGCTCACAAATGCCATAAACCGTGTTGTTGAGGATATCAACCATAGGTTCACTGTTGAAGTTCTCACGAGGGATTTCAAATCAAATGATTTAGCCCTCTCCAGAAGGAATCTCATGAATGATAGAATCAATCCTTCTTTAGTGCTTGCAGAGATTGATGATGAAGTTGTTGCGAAGAGGATTTCAGATATTCTTGAGATAAAAAACAAGGAATTCCAGTCTGTCAAAGTCTCTTCTGAGCATGCAGAAGAAATAAAGGAGTATTTGAAGCTGCTTGATTTGATTTATGAGATTCCTGTAAAAAATGCGAGTGCTCCGGAAAAGAATACGAAACGCATTGTGATTACGCAGCCGGGACTGCGTTATGCACAATCTGATGCCCTGATTGAAAGTCTTCTTGATGATAGCATGTTCAAAGATCTCTCAGTCATCGAAAAAGATTACATCATCAATCGGATAAGAGGGGAGATAAAGGGTAGGATGATGGAAGACATAGTTCTTCTTGAAACAGCATTAGCCTACCCGGGAAAAGAAGTCTTTGTCCTGCAGTTTCCTGTCGGAGAATTCGATATGGTTGTTTTCGACCGAGAGGCATTGGACTGTGAAATTTTTGAAATCAAACATAGTGATAAAACTGATAAAAAACAGTATCGGCATATTATTGATGAGGAAAAATGCAGCCTGACTGAATTCCAATACGGCAGGATAAAAGGCAGATATGTCATCTATCGTGGTCCCGATACGCTGGTAGATCGAGTTCAGTATGTTAATGTAGAGTCGTATTTAAAGAATATCAGGCGAGGATGAGGATACGTCCCCATCCTCTCGTTTTCCTTATTTCAGGATTCTCAAAACATAACCCTTGAGATATTCACTTTCCGGGAATGAAAGCCTTATAGGATGGTCCTCCCCCTGGCTTAGCGTCCTGAGGATCTGGGCCTCGACTTCTGCATCTTTTGCACTCCATGAGAGGACGGTCTTGAAATCCTCCCTGCTGAGGGCACCGGAGCATGAGAATGTAATCAGGATTCCTCCGTCTTTTATCTTCTCCATTGCGACACGATTGAGATCCTTATATGCCTTCATCGCGTTCTCAAGGCTGCCTTTCGTCTTTGCAAGCTTCGGCGGGTCCAGTACGATCAGGTCGTACTTGTCCTTTTCTTCAGTTCTCAACAGCTCGAAGCAATCTCCTGAGAGTATCTCGACCTTTTCACGTGAGCCTGCTGGAATTGCTCCCTTGTCCTCATTCAGATGCACCTGGTATAACAGATGCCTCAGAGCACTCTCGCTGCTGTCTATCGCCTTTACGCTTTCCGCTCCTCCCTTGAGAAGGTGCAGTGTGAATGCCCCTGTGTATGAGCAGATATCGAGGCATGTCCTTCCTTCTGCGTAGCCCTCTGCAATCAGGCGGTTGTCCCTCTGGTCGATGTAGAATCCCGACTTCTGTCCTTTTGTACCCGGGATTTCGTAATAGATTCCGTTCTCAAGGATTGTAACCGGTTCAATCTTATCCTCCGCCATCTTCTTCTCCTCATCGGAGATGAAGTAGCGCGTCTTGCTGCTCATTCCTTCGACCGATGTGTATTGCGGGTCCGATGATACTACGATGAGAGAGGGGTGGAGCAGGCTGTCAAGTTCTTCCACGACAGCCTGGAGGAATGCCGAAGCGAATCTTGACGATAGTATGATCCTGATTGTCGATGCATATACATCAACCGCAAACCCCGGAAGAGAGTCCGCCTCTCCATGTATCAGGCGGAAGGCATTCGTCGTCGCACCCTTTCTGAAGAAGCTCCTCCTTCTCATGACGGCTTCCCTTGCCAGCCTTTTCACAAATGCCAGTCCGACCTTCTCCTTCTCGTCCCATGATAGGAGATGGAGGACGATATGGCTCTTCTCATCGTACCAGCCCTTTGCGATGAAGGTGCCTTTCTCCGTGTAGACATCAGCCCAGGATGCGATATCGAATTTCGGTTCTATGCTCTTTATCGCCCCTGAGAACACCCATGGATGGTGCCTCAGAAGCTGTTTTTCCTTTCCATCTTTGATTGTAATCTTGTAGTTCATAGTTCAAAACATAGTTGTAAAGACGTATAATTGCAACTGCTATGGGTAAAATAAAGCTTGTTGTTTTCGATCTCGATGGTACTATTCTCGATACTCTTGAGGATATAAGGGGCTCGATAAACTATGTCCTCAAGTGCTACGACATCCCCATTGCATCGAAAGATGATGTCAGAGGATATGTGGGAAACGGTTTTGCAAACGCCTTGAAGGCTGCGATTGCGGATAAATGCGGAAGTGTGGATATCTCTGATGAGTTTCCCCAGATGCTGGCGCTGCTGAGAAGGCATTATTCGGACAACGCGATGCACTATACGACACCTTATCCGGGAATGGAGGGTCTCTTTTCCTCTCTCATTGGAAGAGGTGTGAAGGTCGGAGTCCTCACGAACAAGGATGAGAGTGTCGCAAAGAAGCTCTGTGCCGCATACTACCCTCGCATACCGTTTCTTTTCGTGGAAGGAAAGAAGGAGAACAGGGCGCTCAAACCGGATGCCGCCCTCAGCCTCTCCATACTTGATCATTACGGCTTTTCCTCTGATGAAGTTGCGATAGTAGGGGACAGCGATGTCGATTACAGGACCGCAGAGAACATAAAAGCACCATCATTCATCGTAAGCTATGGCTTCAGAAGCGTTAAGGAGCTTGGAGAAAAGGGTATAGGGAAGGTGTTTCCTTCTGTTTCCGCTCTCAAAGACGGACTGGAGAAATTATTGTTTGTGTAATATCATGTAAAGAAGATATACTGATAGAAGTATTTTGACTTAAAAGGGAGGAAAGATGGACATTAGTGAGGAAATGAAGAAAGACGTTCTTCAGAAGGCGCAATCCTATATCGGAAGTGAGAAGACCGAGGCTTTCAGAGCGGAAGTCGAGAAGGCTTTGAAGGCTGGGGACTGGGACGACCTCTATGACCGCTTCTATACGGCTCTGGCATTCGGCACTGCGGGAATGCGTGGCGTCATCGGAGGGGGGACGAACAGGATCAACACATTCATGGTCCGCAAGGTCACCCAGGGGCTTGCAGATTATCTGAAGAAGATTGAGAGTCCTTCCTGTGTCATTGCCTACGACAGCAGGAACTACAGCTATGAATTCGCACACTCGGCAGCCCTTGTCCTCGCTGCAAACGGAGTAAGGACATATCTTTATGATACGCTTCATCCGGTACCGATGCTCTCCTTTGCCGTAAGGTATCTCAAGACGACATCGGGAATCGTTGTCACAGCAAGCCACAATCCAAGCAAATACAACGGTTATAAGGTCTACTGGTCGGATGGCGGACAGGTCACACCTCCACATGACATAGAGATTGCAAAGCTTGCGAACGCCGTGAAGGCGGAAGACATAAAGGATGGGGATGAGGATGAGCTCAGAAGGAGCGGCATTCTCTCATCTGTTCCATCTGATGTCGACGAGGCATATTATGCGATGGTGAAGAGATCACTTCGCCGTCCTGAAATCATAGAGAGTGCTCAGATAAAGGTTGCATACACTCCGCTGCATGGCACCGGCAACGTACCTGTGCGTACGATGCTTAAAGACCTCGGCATCGATGTCGAAGTTGTAGAAGAGCAGGAGCTGCCCGATGGAAACTTCCCGACTGTGAAGCTTCCAAATCCTGAGAGTGCAGAGGCTATGAGCAAGGCGATAGAGCTTGGAAAGAGAATCAAGGCCGATATCGTACTGGGTACGGACCCGGATGCGGACAGGCTTGGTATCGCAATCCCTAAGAACAGCGAGAAGAGTGAGTACCAGCTTCTTACAGGAAACCAGATAGCGACACTTCTTGCCGACTATCTTCTGGTCACAAGCCTTGAGATGGGCAGGGGAGGAAAGACCCCTCTGGTCGTCAAGAGCCTTGTAACCACCGACCTTGTGAAGAAGATCGCAGAGAAGAACGGGGCCCTCTGCAAGGATGTGCTTACAGGCTTCAAGTACATAGCGGAGCAGATGCAGAAGATAGATGACGATCCTTCCTGTGACAGGTACTTCCTCTTTGGATGCGAGGAGAGCTATGGATTTTTGACCGTCAACGAGGTGCATGACAAGGATGCGGTATCATCTGCTGTCGCAGCCGTTGAGATGATGTGCTACTATGCCTCAAAGGGAATCAGCCTGCAGCAGAGGCTTGATGCGATTTATGCATCCTATGGCTACTCCACAGAGGTTGTCTTCAGCCGTGATTATGAAGGTGCCTCGGGAAAGGAGAAGATGGCATCCATAATGGCAGGCTTCAGAGCACTGAAGGCAGGGGATACTCTCGTTGGAAGGACGATCGAGAGCATTGAGGACCTTCTCAAGGATGGAACTGATTTCCCACTCTCGGATGTCGTGATTGTCCGCTTCAAGAGCGGAGAGAAGCTTGTCATCCGTCCTTCCGGAACAGAGCCGAAGATCAAGTATTACATCTTCCTCTCTGAAGGCCCGGATGGAAGGAAGGCCCTTGAGGAGAGGCTTGGCCAGATAGTCAGCGACTTCAAGAGCGCACTATAAGGAAGATTTTCTAAAACATCACCCTTTTTCCTTAACAGGAGAGAGGGTTTTTTTCTTTATATATGCATGTGCTTTCTTTTTTTGATAACAACCTATTACCTGATGCTTGCCATGCCCTCCCTCGTGCTCTCGCCTTTTCCCGCATTGATCCTTCTTCCGTTTCTTTGGCTCCCGAGGTCAAGGATGAAAGCCATCCTCTTGTTTTCAATCCTCCTTTCAGCTTCCCTTGTCCTGGACCGTACCTCATACAATCTGACACAGAGAGAAGAGGAGGTGAAGGAGATCGGAGTTGTCGCCCTTGAAGATGGAATGGTGAAGAAGAACGGCAAGTACGGCTTTCCTGCCACAATGACATATTCTTCTGATGGGGATGCTCTCTTTTCTTCTGCAAGCGGGGAGGTGTATATCTACTCAGAGAAGGAGGATGTAAGGGCGGGTGACAGGCTAAGCTGCCGCGGCGCATTCTCTTCTCCTGCTTTCTTCATCGCCGATGAAGTGATTCCTTCATCCTCGTCTCCTTTCAGGGAGATGAGGAAAAAGGCTGAGGCGTTCATCAGAAGCCGTCTTTCCCCTTTGCAGAGCAGTGATGCTGAAAACCTCTCGCTGATGCTCCTTCTTGCTCTCTCGGATGATGGAGAGTCCCTCATCTCATCCCTATCAAGGGAGAAGGGTGTGAGCCATGTCTTTGCGCTTTCAGGAATGCATCTGAGTGTGATCTCATCTTTCTTCCTTCCTTTCATCTCTCTTGCCCTGGGTGATAAAACCGGAAGGAAGGTAGTCCTTGTCCCTCTTTTCATCTTCACTTTCCTCTCAGGCTTCAGAGCATCCCTCCTGCGTGCCCTGATCTTCCGTATCCTTTTTACGTTCTTTCCCGACTCCGATAAGGAGAGTATCTTCTCTCTTACGTTCATCATCCATGCAGCCATATCCCCGGAAAGCCTTTTAAGGGCAGGGGCGGTGTTCTCCTATCTCTCGATCTCAGGACTGTTTCTTCTTTCCCCACCTCTGGAGGCCTTTTCATACCGCATCATAAGGCTGAGGCTTTCATTCGTATTCAACAGCATCTCCTGCCTTGTTTTCACAATTCCATATTCATTCATGCTTTTCGGTACATATTCGCTTTCCGGGATAATCTATTCCCCTCTGGTCAATTTCCTCGTCACCATCTATATGGGCATGCTCTTCATCTTCCTATTCTTCCCTTTCTTCCCCTCTGTTCTCTCCCTGCTGTATGCAACGATCATGAGAATCCTTTCCCTGGATTTCATCTCATCATCATTCGACACCCTGGAGGCCTATTTCCTCCTCCTTGCCTTCTCTCTTTCCCCTCCTGCCCTCTCTTTCTTGAAAAGAAATGTTTTAGCCTATATCCTTAAGCCGTGTGGAACCTTAATTACGAGAAAGCAAAAGAGATGATATCGGTATTGGATGAGCATGGCTTTGCAATGAGCAAGAAGTTCGGGCAGAACTTCCTGCTTCCGCTCTCGATCAGGGAGAAGATAGTTTCCCAGATGGGTACTATCGAGGGCAGGAGCATATTTGAAATAGGTCCGGGGCTCGGTGCGATAACATCGGTTATGCTTGAAAAAGGTGCATTCGTAAGGGCTTTTGAGATCGACCATGGTTTTGCCCAGATCCTTAGAAGTGAGGCTTTCGCGGATGAGGAGAGGTTCTCCCTGGTTGAAGGGGATGCGTTGAAAACGCTTTTCAAGGAGACTGAAAGGCCTGACCTGATCGTAGGCAACCTGCCATATAATGTGGGCTCCCTGATCATAGGGGATATAATAGAGAGAGGTCTTCTTCCCGAGAGGATGGTATTCACACTCCAGAAGGAGGTCGTAGAGAGGATGTGTGCCCAGGAGGGAGGAAAGGAGTACTCCTCTTTCTCTGTCCTTTCCCAGCTCGATTACGATGTCTCATATTCCTTCACAATCGCCCGTACCGCCTTCTATCCTCAGCCGAATGTCGACTCTGCTGTCGTCGTCATGAAAAAAAAGGCCGATAGCGTGATAGAGAAGGGGGAGAGGGAGAAGTTCTTCCTTCTTCTACGCACCCTCTTTTCGCAGAGGAGGAAGACCATCAAGAACAATCTTGGGCGCATAATACAGGATAGGGATCAGCTGAAAGAGGTTTTGGAAAAAGCAGGTATCGATGAAAAAGAAAGGGCGGAGAACCTTTCGCTGAAAGATATCGTCCGCCTTATGAGATGTTATTGAAAGGTCAATCAGAGTGTTGCAGCCTGAGCGAGTGTGATGGCAGCTGTTACTACGATGTCATCCACGCTGCATCCACGGCTGAGGTCTGAGATCGGCTTTGCAAATCCCTGGAGGATAGGGCCGTATGCCTCTGCTCCTGCAAGGCGTTGTACGAGCTTGTATCCGATGTTTCCAGCCTGAAGGTCTGGGAATACGAGTACGTTGGCCTTTCCTGCGACCTCTGAGCCCGGTGCCTTCTGCTTCGCAACCTTCTCAACCATTGAAGCATCAGCCTGAAGCTCTCCGTCCACTTTGAGCTCTGGGCATTTCTCCTTCACCAGGGCCGTTGCATTCACGACCTTGTCTACGAGCTCACCCTTTGCACTTCCCTTTGTAGAGTATGAAAGGAGTGCCACCACAGGCTCCACATTCAGGAACGTCCTGCAGCTTTCAGCACTGGCCTCTGCAATCTCGGCAAGCTGCTCTGCACTCGGGTTTGGAATTGTCGCACAGTCTGCGAAGATGAATGAGCCGTTTGCTCCGTACTCCTTCTTATCTGTTGCCATTACAAAGCATGATGATGCGCTCTTGATGCCAGGCTTGCACTTGATGATGTTGAAAGCGGCCCTCAGTACGTTTGCTGTCGTGCTCTCAGCACCTGCGACCATTGCATCTGCATATCCGAGATGTACAAGCATCGCACCCCATCTGAGCATATCGACGATATCTGCATCTGCCTGCTCCGGGGTCATCCCCTTGTGCTTTCTCAGCTCATAATATTCGTTTGCGAACTCTTTCCTCAGAGGACTTGTCGTCGGATCCGAGATCGTGATGCCTTCCAGGCTTACTCCGAGATTCTCTGCATTCTCCTTCACCTTCGCCTCTTCTCCTACGAGGATGACTTCTTTTGCGAGCTTCTCATCCATGATGATTCTTGCCGCTCTTACAGTTCTCTCTTCAAGTCCTTCTGCAAGTACGAGTGTCTTTGCTGCATCCCTTGCAAGGCCCTTCATTTTATCACTGAACACACTCATTTTTTTTCTTTTCTCCTTGAAAATGAAATAACGTTTTAAAAATGATGATTCAATTATATTACCCTTTTCCTGTTTTTTAAAGGAGAAAGGAGGGATGTGCGCCCATATTTTTTCTTGCATTTCCCTCCCTTTCCGGCAATTTTGTTCCTCTCTTGATAATTTTCATGTGAAATAGTTTAATAACTTCCATGACTATCGGAGTTTACGGTTTAGGAAGATTCGGCTCGTTCTTCTCGTCCGTCCTCTCAAGAGGAGGGGCGGAAGTCATTGCTTGTTCAAGAAGCCTTCATGAAGCACCTGAAGGTGTGGCCCTTAGAAGTGAGGAGGAGGTGCTGAATGCCGATTATCTTTTCTTTACTGTCGCAATCTCATCTTTTGAAGAGGTGCTGAGGAAAGTGGGCCCAAGAATCGGCAAGGATACTGTGGTCCTCGACACATGCTCGGTCAAGACATATCCGGCGAAATGGATGAAGGCGAACATCCCGCAGGATGTATATAAGATAGCAACACACCCGATGTTCGGTCCCGACAGCGGAAGAAACGGAGTTGAGGGGCTTCCTCTTGTAATGTGTCCTATCAGCGGAAAGGATGAGCGTTATGAGAGAATCAAGTCCTATTTCGTCTCACTTGGACTGAAGGTCCTTGAAATGAGTGAGCGCAAGCACGATATGGAGGCCGCATACAGCCAGGGGGTTACGCACTTTGTGGGACGAGTGCTCCATGAGATGGGTATGAAGCCGACGGAAATAGCCACAAGTGGATATAAAAGTCTGATGACGATTGTCGACCAGACCTGCAACGACCCTCTCCAGCTTTTCTATGACCTGCAGCGTTTCAATCCATATGCAAAGGAGATGAGGCTCTCTTTGCAGGTTGCGGTTGAGAAGGTCCTTAATCGTCTTGCAGAAGAGGAGGATGGAGAGTGACTGTTCTTGTCTATACACTGGGCTGCCGCCTCAACCAGTGTGAGAGCGAGGCACTGATGGATGCATTTATCAAAGCCGGGTTTGAGAAGGCTCCAAGGGATGAGGATGCAGAGCTTGTCATCGTAAATACCTGCACAGTCACCTCAAAAGCAGAGCAGAAGGCTCGCAGGATGATCAGACTCTATTCCAGGAGCGCCAAGGCCGTAGTGGTCACCGGATGCTATGCCGAGATGGACAGGTCTGAGATTGAGAGGCTTGGCAGTCATGTCCATGTCTATGGCCTTAAAGAGAAAGGCGGACTCATGGAACTTCCTGCATACCTTGCTTCGTCACTTGGTTCTTTTCCTGATATCAATGATGCGATAGCTGCATTCAAGAATGAGAATACCGACCCTTTCATATTCGATGCATCATCCTTCTCATACCACTGCCGGGCATATCTGAAGATCCAGGACGGCTGCGACAATTCATGTGCCTACTGCCGTACTACCATCGCACGCGGACCCTCGGTATCCCTGGATGCGGAAGAGGTCTTGAAAAGGGCGAAGAAGATAGAGCGTCAGGGGCTTCATGAGATAATGCTCACTGGTGTGAACCTCACCATGTACAACCATGAGACGGGAGGGCTGGGAGAGCTTACAGAGCGTCTGCTTGAAGAGCTTGGTCCTGATATGCGCATCAGGTTCTCGAGTCTTGAGGCCGACCATGTGGATGACCGACTTCTCGACTGTTTCAAAGACGAGAGGATCTTTCCTCACTTCCATCTTCCAATCCAGAGCGCCAGCAACAAGGTGCTGGAAAGGGTGAGGAGGAAATATACCATCGAGCATATCGAATACATAATCGAAAGGATGAGGGAGTATAAGGACGACCCGTTCATCGCCTGTGACATAATCGCAGGACTGCCAGGGGAGGACGATGAGGCGTTCCAGGTCACTTATGATTTCCTCTCCAGGACAGGCTTTGCCGCTATGCACGTCTTCCCGTATTCCCCGAGGGAAGGGACTATGCTTTGGAATGCGAAAGACAGGGTTGAGGAGAGAGTGAGGGATGAAAGGGCTGAGAAGCTCAGGAGTCTGAGTGCGATCCTCTCCCGTAGGTATGTCGCACGTCAGGAAGGTAGGAATGTCGAGGTCATTGTCGAAAAAGAGAAGGGCGGCCGCCTTTATGGTACAAGCGGCAATTATCTGAAAGTGGAGATAGATGGCGCCTCTGGAGCGAAGGAAGGGGATCTGCTCAAGGCGAGGATCGTTTCCCTCTCCCCTTTGCGCGTCCTTGTCATTTAGGCTCGATCTTCCTCGATTTCATCCTTATCTCGGCAGGTGCGACCGTCACCAGGGTGTTTGCCGGGATGTCGTCCTTGATCCATGCAGAGGATCCTATCGTTGAATTCTCTCCGATTGTGACGTCCCCGAGTATGGTTGCGTTCGCATAGATCGTCACATTATCCTTTATCGTCGGATGCCTCTTCGCCCCTCTTAAGAGGATGCCGCATCCGTTTTTCGGGAATGATAGGGCTCCTAGGGTGACTCCCTGATAGAGTTTGACATTGTTTCCTATTACCGTCGTCTCTCCGATTACGACGCCAGTTCCATGGTCTATGAAGAAGCTTTCTCCGATTTCTGCCCCGGGATGGATGTCTATGCCTGTATAGCGGTGCATTATCTCGTTCATCATCCTTGGCACGAGAGGAACTCCGAGCTTATATAGGTGGTGTGCCACACGATGTACTGCAAGGGCCTGGAGCGATGGGTATGAGAGTATGACCTCGTGTACGCTTCTTGCCGCAGGATCTCCTTTCAGTCCTGCTTCCGCATCGAGCTTCAGCAGCGCCCTTATATCCCTCAGATGGGAGGCAAGGTCGTCGACTATCTCGCTTGTCTTATCCTCAAGCGCCCTTAGAGGGGTTGAACCTTTATCCTCGTAGCTTAGTGCAAGGAGGACCGAATCGAAGAGAAGCCTTGTCACGTTCTCCATGTGGTATGTAACTACGCTTATGAGCTTGCTCTTGCTCTCCGAGCCGCTGAGACCGGGGAAGAAAAGGGCCATCAGTTCGCTCTCAAGTGTCGTTATATCCTCCATCTTCGGGAGGGAAAGGCCTCTTTTTTCATCCTGGGCCTTGTTCGTACGGTTGAATGATTCGATGTAGTCGTCGATGAATTGCTCGCAATTGTATGTCATGCATCTAAGATAGCAATATGCATCTTTTTTTTCCATAGAAAAATATAATAATGTGGCTGCTGCCATCTTAATCTGATATAATCGGAGGCATGACCAGAGAGAGTGTGTTGGATATCCTCCTCTCCAGCGGTGGTGCGATCGTATCAGGAGAGGCCCTTGCAAGGGAGATAGGAGTTTCGAGGATGGCGATAAGCAAGGCCGTCTCTTCCTTAAAGGAAGAAGGCTATCCCATTTCAGTCAAGGAGAGGAAGGGATACACCCTTTCCACATTCGACCTTTTCAGGAAGGAAGCGGTAGTCCATGCTTTGAAGGGCGTGATCAAGGTCTATTACTACGATAGCCTGAAAGGCAGCAGCAATAACGAGGCGAAGGTGATCGCAGTCAACCACAAGGAACCGTTCTGTGTGGTTGTAGGAAGTCAGGAAGGGGGTAAGGGCAGGCTCGGACGCTCTTTCTCATCCCCTGAAGGTGGACTCTATATTTCAATCCATCTTCCCTCTTCAATGCTCTCTCAGGGGGACCTGATTACGACCAATGCCGCCCTTGCCGTCGCCCTTGCCGTGGAAGAGGAGAGTAAAAGGAGCGTCCAGATAAAGTGGGTCAACGACCTCTACATGGGAGGGCGTAAGTTCACAGGAATCCTCACAGAAGGCATTGTCGACTTGGAGCTTGGCGGTCTTGATGGGGCTGTCATAGGCATAGGGGTGAACGTCAACAGCCTCATTTCCGATTACCCTCAGGATATAAGGGGGATTGTGACAACACTTAAAGAGGAGTGCGGAAGGACGCTAGACAGGCTGTCCCTGCTGAAAAAGATCATAGTCAATGTGATTGAATACCAGAAGAAGGACTATATCGATGAATACAGGAGGAGGTGTTTCATCCTCGGCAGGAAGATCACCGTGAACAAGTTCAGCACGATAAGGGAGGCGTACGCCCGCGATATCGATGAGAGGGCCAGACTCGTGGTCGAGTATGATGACGGGACTACGGAGACGCTCAGCAGTGCGGAGGTGACGCTCCACAACTCTTGAAGAGGAAAGCTTTTCTAAGCTATATTTTCATCTATGCTTAATGAACTTAAAAATGAATGGAAGGAGACGCTCGAGTCTCTTTTGAAGAAAGTTTTAAATACAGAGGAAATATCTCCTCTTACAATGACGGAGCCGCCGAAAAGTGAGCTTGGGGATGTCGCATTCCCTCTTTTCCAGTACTCCCGTCTTGCGCATAAGGCTCCTCAGGCGATTGCAGAGGAGCTGAAGGCGGAAGTCGAGAAGAGTGCGCATCCAGATGGAGAAGTGATAATAGCCGGCGGATATTTCAATGTTAAGCTCTCCGTCCAGGATATGTTCTCATCCCTTTATGAGAAGGTCATAGGGGAGGGCTCTTCATATGGCATGAACGACAGCCTCAAGGGAAAGAGAATCATGCTCGAGTTCTCATGCCCGAACACGAACAAGCCGTTGCATCTTGGTCACATGAGGAACGACAGTATCGGAGAGAGCATCGCAAACATACTCAAAGCCAATGGCGCCGAGGTGATGAAGGTCAATCTGATAAACAACCGCGGCGTCCATATCTGTAAGAGCATGCTCGCCTACAGGGAGTTCGGCATCGGGGAGACCCCTGAGAGCACAGGAGAGAAGGGGGACCATTTCGTGGGCCGCTACTATGTCCGTTTCGCCACATGGGAAAAGGAGTGGAATGAGAAGATAGAGAGTGCTAGGCGCGCCGGAGATGATGAGCTTGTCAAGTCTCTCGAGGAAAGCCATCCCGATAAGAAGGCCCAGGCGATGCTCAAAGACTGGGAGGACGGGAAGGAGGATGTCATAGAACTATGGAACCTCATGAACAAATGGACTCTTGACGGGCTCTTTGAGAGCTACAGGAACATGGGCATCTCCTTCGACCGTTTCTATTATGAGAGCGAGACGTACAAGTATGGAAAGAGCGAGGTCCTCAAAGGACTTGAGCAGGGGGTCTTCTACAGGGAATCCGACGGATCTGTCCAGATCGACCTTTCTCCAATCGGCCTTGATAAGAAGGTCCTTTTAAGGAAGGACGGGACAACCATATACATCACCCAGGACATAGGAACGGCGATCAGGAGACATGACGACTACCCGTTCGATTCCCTGATATATGTTGTCGGAAGTGAGCAGGCATACCACTTCAAGGTCCTTTTCTATATTCTCAAGCAGCTTGGGTATTCATGGGCCGATGAGCTCTATCATCTCTCGTATGGCATGGTCAATCTTCCTGAGGGGAAGATGAAGAGCAGGGAGGGCACTGTCGTTGATGCGGACGACCTTCTTTTTGAGCTGGAGAGCCTTGCGAAGGATGAGATTGTCGCCAAGGGCAGGGAGGCCCTGGTCGAGGATGTCGAGAAGACTGCACACAGCATCGCTCTCGCAGCCCTGAACTACTACCTTCTTGAGGTCACCCCCTCAAAGGATATGATATTCGATCCTAAGAAGAGCATATCATTCAATGGGGATACCGGACCGTACCTGGAGTATATGGGTGCCCGTATCTCCTCCATTCTCAGAAAAGCGGAAGAGGAGGGGATTGCAATAGACAAGGTGGATGGAAGCCTTATGAAGGAGGGGGATGAGCTTGCACTCATAAAACTCATCTCCACATTCCCTGAGAGCGTAAGGAAGGCCTCGGATGACTACGATCCCTCCGTCATCGCATCCTATCTCTACAGCCTTGCCAAGACCTTCAGCCATTACTATCATGACAACCAGATAATAAAAGCTGAGACGGAGGACCTCAGAAAGACACGTCTTGCACTGGCAAAGATGGTCCTGATCACACTTAAGAACGGATTTTCCCTTATCGGCATACCTTTCCTAAAGTCTATGTAGTAGAGCAGGAAAGGAGGTGGAAAGCTCTTCAAGCGTACCGCTTTCCCCGTTTATAAGAGCCCTCTCAAGACTCAGCTCCAGTAATGCTGAGAAGAGAGGGCTTATCATTTGTGCACTTTTCGCATGCCTCTCTATTACGACCTGGCTCTGCCCTTCGATGGTAAGGGATATGCTCCGCCACTCCTCGTATGACCTCTGATCGGTCTGCCTCATGATTAAAAGACATCTCAGGTAGTCATACATCTCCTCTGAGAGGAACAGGTTCTGCCAGTGTGATACGAGGTCTGAGAGGTTGTCTTCGAGATTGTCGCTCAGCATCATCCTGTATCCCTTCTTCATCAGCATGGCATGGAAGTAGTCATGCATCGCCCTAAGGATCTCATCCTTGCTTTTATAATGATGGTAAAGGCTTGCCTTCCTCACCCCGAGCTCATCTGCAAGCTTCTGCATCGAGTAGTTCTCAATCCCGTCCTCGCTTATGATTCTTGCGCTTTTGATGAGTATGTCTTCCTTTTTTTCTATAGTCATGATAAAAATCTACCAAACGTTAGGTTGTTTTTCAAGGTTTTTCAACGCCTTCCGCCATTTTTCCCCCTTTTCCTGTTCCCATATCTCCTTCAAAGGTATAAAAGGAAGGGGAAACTTAAATTAAAGGAACCGATAATGTACGCATTAGTTGAAATTCTAGGAAAGCAGTACAAGGCGGAAGAGGGCAAGAGCGTCCTCGTCGACCTCCTTCATCTTGAAGAGGGCGCCACGTACGAGACAGAAAAGGTTCTTGCTGTTGTCGACGGCGACCAGGCTAAGTTCGGTACTCCATATGTCGAGGGTGCAAAGGTCACAGCCACAGTAGGAGCAGTCAAGAAGGGCGAGAAGGTAAAGGTTTACAAGTTCCACAGAAGAAAGGGTTACAGAAGGACCCAGGGACATCGTGAACAGTATCAGGAGATCACATTCTCCAAGGTACAGGGTTAAGGGAGGAGTAGAATGGCACATAAGAAAGGTGGCGGATCCTCTAAGAACGGAAGAGATTCAAACGCACAGCGCTTAGGCGTTAAGAGATTCGGTGGACAGCTTGTGAACGCCGGAGAGATCATTGTAAGACAGAAGGGAACCAAGATCCATCCGGGTGCTAACTGCGGCCTTGGAAGGGACTACACTCTCTTTGCTCTCGTCAAGGGAACAGTACAGTTCTCGGAAAGAAAGAACCGCAAGTACTGCAACATCGTCGAGCAGAGCCAAGAGTAATGTTCGGGTTTTCAGACGAGACATACATTGATGTAGCAAGTGGAAACGGAGGCGCAGGCTGCGTCTCCTTCCACCGTGAGAAATTCGTCCCCAAGGGCGGCCCCGATGGCGGGGACGGCGGAAAAGGGGGCGATGTTGTATTTGTCGTAAAAGACAATCTGAGAACACTCGGACACCTCAAGGCCGTCCGCACATATAAGGCGGAGAACGGCCGCAACGGCCAGGGGGACAGATGTTTCGGCCGTAATGGAAAGGATGTCGAGATCCCAGTCCCTCCAGGGACGGTGATAAGGGATGCGGAGACAGGAGAGCTGATAAAGGATTTGACCGGTCTTGATAGATTCGTCTTTTTAAGAGGCGGAAAGGGAGGGCTTGGAAACTGGCATTTCAGAAGCGCAGTCCGACAGGCTCCTAAATTCGCCCAGCCGGGAGAAAAAGGCGAGAGCATGAGGGTCGGCATCGAGCTTCAGATCATTGCAGACATCGGCTTTGTAGGTTTTCCCAATGCAGGAAAAAGCAGCCTTCTCAATATGTTGACAAATGCCAGGAGCAAGGTCGCGGGCTATCCTTTCACGACGAAGATCCCACAGCTCGGGGTCATGAGATATGATGATAGGGACATAGTGCTTGCAGATATACCTGGAATCCTAGAAGGAGCTTCGAGTGGACTTGGAATGGGGATTAAATTCCTCAAGCACATCTCAAGGACAAACGGTCTTGCATATCTTGTCGATATAAGCGATGAGCGCTATCTTGATTCCTTCGATATCCTGAAAGGGGAGTTGAGTGAGTTCTCAAAGGAGCTTGCCGCCAAGAAGTCGATAATCATCGCAACCAAGATGGATGAAGGGGATGATGCATGGCAGCGTTTCGATCAGATCAAGAAGAAATACCCCGGCATGACAGTCCTTCCACTCTCAATCTATATGGATGAGCTTCTCGAGCCGGTCAAACGGGCTTTCATGAGCCTCTCTGCCAAAGAAGAGGCGATGGAAAAAGAGAACGGCGGCTTTACGAGCAGAATGGATAACGATGCGGAATACAGGGATGAAGAGTGATACGGCGCTCCTGGGAGGGTCTTTCAATCCGGTGCACATAGGGCATCTTCATCTCATTCATGATGCATATTCCCTTGCTTCGATTAAAAGGGTCGTGCTTATTCCCGCTCTTCTTTCAAATTTCAAAAGGTCATCGCATCCTCTTGCTTTTGAGCAGAGGGTGAAGCTTATAGAGCTCGCCATAGCAGATTACCGGGATATCTTCCCCTCAGATGATGTGGAGATTGAGATTTCTCTTGTTGAGAAAGAGAGGGGTGGGATATCATATACAAGCGATACCATACGGTATTTCCTTCCCCTTTATGGAAAGCAGGATAAGATCAATTTCATCATCGGGGATGACCTTGTGGAGAACCTCGATAAATGGCATGAGTATCCCTTTTTAAGGGATCATGTGAGGTTCCTATGCTTCCAGAGGGAAGGTGCGGCCGTCAGATATCCCGAAGATGCGGATATCGTATTCTTCAATAACCAGAAGGTGGTCTCCTCCAGTTCATCCGTCAGGGACGGAGTGCTGGATATGCTCTCAGCGAGGGTCAGAAGATATGTCGAAGATAATGGGTTATACAGAGCTTAAGGCACTTATGGAGGAGAAGCTTCCCAGGAAAAGATTCATTCATTCCCTGGGGGTTGCTGAGACGGCAATGACACTTGCCGTGAGATTCGGCCTTGATGTCGATGGTGCCCTGATTGCAGGGATGTACCATGATGCCTACCGTTATATCTCAAAGGATGAGGCCCTGTCCGAAGTCCGGAGATACGGGATCTTCATCTACAAGGAAGAAGAGGAGAATGAGAATCTCCTGCATGCCCCGATAGCCGCCTACCATATGAGGGATGATGTCGGACCTGTTCCTCTCTCGTATGTGAAAGCGGTGCGCTTCCATACCCTCGGCTCTCCCGAGATGGGTAGGCTCGGTGCTGCTGTATATATTGCCGATTACTCCGAGCCGGGGCGTAAGCACCTTGATGAGGAAGAGAGAAAAAGGATCTACTCACATGAAAGCCTTGAGGAGATGGTGGGATATATAATCGAGAAGCAGAATGAGTATTTCAGGAAGGAAGGGATAAGGAATGCATCAATTACGGATGAGCTCTATTCATTCCTTGCAAGGGGAGGTCGTTTTGAAGATTAAGCTCGCAATTCTCATCCTGCTATCCCTCTTCTTCCTCCCTTCCTGTTCCGATGGTATGAAAGCAGCCCTTGTAACAGAGGATGAGGCTGTCATATATCTTGGAAACGGCGGGAAGGTCGTATCTATAGAAGTGGATGAAAGGACAATGGAATATCTTTCAGAGATAGGAGAAGGCATTCCCAAGGATGTGATATCATCACTTTTTTCACTCGATGCCGTATATGTCGATAAAAATGATTATCTCAGGCGCGATGAGATATTCTCCATTCTTCTGAGGGTGACAGGGGAGGAAAGTGTTCTGGCAGCTTTAAATAAATACGGAAAAGACTTGAGGAAAACCGACTTTATTAATACTATTAATGAGCTTTCCGCATCATTTGACGATGAAAGGCTTCTTGACGAAACAATCAGTGCCGAAAGGGTTTATGAATACAGCCTGGGCCCGGTTCTCTCGTATAATATCAAGGCCTATGATGAAGTTGAGGCTTTCATCGCAATATGGGTGGAGGAGTTGATGAGGTGAATATGAGAAAAGAGATAGAAGAGAAGTCATCAAAGATCAAAGCATTCCTTTTAGACCATAAGGTCAGGGATGTCGTAATCATGGATTTGACCCCCGAGTGCTCATGGACCGACTGCTTCGTAGTCGGAACAGTGACATCTGTGGCGCATCTGAGAGGTGTAGTCCATCAGATCTGGGGATTGCTCAATGAACTTGGCATGGAAGTAGCCAACAGGCATAAGAGCCCTGGGGATGATGGTTGGGAACTGATTGATTGCGGCGATATCGTAATCCATCTGATGAGCAGCGAGCTCAGAGAGTTCTATAACCTTGAAAAGCTCTGGAAGAAGACCGAGGAGCTTTGAGTGAAGGCCCTTCCGGGGGCCTTTCATATTACCTTCTTCTCCCTCCACTTTCCCTTCAGCCATCGCCATGAGAAGCAGATCCCACGTGCATACCAGTCAATGCACATCGCCCAGTATACACCCAGTAGACCCATTCCGAGCCATGTCCCTAGGACTGTTGCTCCCATCACTCTGAAAGCCCACATCGAGCATATTGCGACAACCATTGTGAATTTCACATCTCCTGCAGCCCTCAGGAAGTTCGGTGTTGTGAATGCCACAGGCCAGAAAAGCATCGTCTGTATGAGGTTGAACCTTGTATAGTCCACAGCCATCTGGTAGGCTGCATCACTGAGATTGTAGAAACCTGAGAAGAGCGGAGTGAGGAAAAACATGCCGAGGCACGTTATGCCCATCATCAGATATGTAAGCGAGAGGAGCTTTTTCGCATAGTAGTTCGCCTGCTCAAGCTTTCCTGCACCGCAGCACTGTCCGATTACTGTAACACTCGCCATTCCAATCGCAGTGCCTGGGATGTTTGCAAATGTCCCTAGGCTGTTATATACGGCATTTGCGGCGATTGATGCTGTACCGTAGGATGCTATTGTGGATGTGACCAGGATCTTTCCGATATGGAATATTCCGTTCTCTATTCCCGATGGCAGTGCAATCCTCATTATCCTCTTCATCATGTCGACTCTGATCTTCACCTTCATGAGTCCTGTCACCCTGACAGGCTGCCTGGGACTTATGATCACAGCTATCATGATGATGGCGGCGACTATTCTGGAAAGGAGGGAGGCAAGCCCTGCACCAAGGCTGCTCAGTCCGAGTCCGTAGATCGTTATGGCATTGCCTGTGACGTTTATGAGATTCATCACAAAGGCTACAATCATGGTGATGTTCGTTTTACCCATGCTTCTGCATATTGCGCTGCAGCTGTTTGTCACTGCAAGGAAAGGGAAGGAGATTGCAATGGGCAGAAGGTACATGATTGCCGCATTATGGACGCTCTCTTCTATCGAGCCGAATACGAAATGTACTATCGTTTCCCTGAAGATAAGGAGGAACACCATTATGACGAGTGCAAAGCCAAGGGAGAGGTAGATCAGCTGCTTGGCAGAGGATGATGCATTCTCCTTGTCCTTTCTACCCAGATACTGGGAGCATACGACAGCCCCTCCTGTTGCGAATGCGCTGAAAAGGAATACGAAGAGGTTTGCCAGGCTGTCTACAAGGGACACCCCGGAGACGACCGCCTCTCCATCGGATGCGACCATTATGGTATCCATCATACCGATTGTGACATTCAAAATCGTTTCAATCAGCAACGGGATGATCAATGTAAAGAGATATCTGTTGTCAAAAAGGAGTTCTTTCTTATCGATGGCTTTGCTCATGTCAATTTCTTATTACTCTTAAATTAAGAAATTGTTAATACTTTTTAAAAAAATAGACGGAATTGTGAAAAATACGGATTTTCTCATCTCATTTTAAATTTACCGGAAAACAAAAAAATATATGGAAATTAAGGCTGTCTCGCAAGATGGCTTTGTTTACTTTTTACCTCCTGTAAGGTATATTATTTGCGTTTGGAGTTAGTATGAAGAAGATATTGTCACTATTAGTCATAGTAATCATGCTGTTCTCTTTCTCATCATGCGATGGAATGATTGATTTCATGGGCAAGATGGGTAATAACATTATGGGAACTGATACCAGCTCTGCTGACAAGGCCGTGGAGAGTGCCAAGGTCAGCAAGGATTCGCTTGAGAAAGCGGAGGACCGTATTGAAAAAACAGATACAGGAAAGACTTCTATTTCAATAGGAGACTTCAAAGTAGAGGTTGATGGCGATCTTTCTGGAGTAGATTCCATGCTTCCTAAGATTAAAGACAATGTTGTAAATGACATTGCATCTGCCCTTAAGAACGAGCAGAGCACGGCAAAGCTTGTTGATGAGATGAAGAAAGCTCCGGAGCCGGAGGTTGCAGAAGCTGCAAAGGGTACTGCAACTGTCATGAACGTTGTTCTTTCGACATATAAGGAGCAGATCGATAGTGAAATGGGGGATGCAGAGGATGGCTCTGTGATGTCCGCTGTCTCTGATGCCCTCAATTCCCTGCAGGGAAGCCTTGCTGAAGTTGCATCTGGGAATGTGACATCAGGTGATGTCGTAACACTTCAGCTTATCGAGTCATTTGCAACCGATGTAGTCGCCTGTGTAGATGAGACAGGAAGCATAAAGGAAGATGCCGACATCTCATCTCTCATAAGCAGTGCAAACACACTTGCTACAGTCACTTCTTCACTCAGCAGTGCGACAAAGTTCAACCTTGACCTCCAGTCGATCATCTCTGGTGTCATGGATGCGATGAATTCTGAAGGGGAGGAGTCCAGAAGTCTTGCTGTCGAGACATATGCAGAAGGCGATGAGGAGAAGTCTTTCATAGAGAGAATCGAGGAGGCAGACCTCACTTCATATGCAGATGTGATCAGAAGCCTTTATAAATCCCTTTCTGCAGTAGCAGGAAACAATGAAGCGGATTTCAACAGGAATCTTCTTTCCCTTACTCTTCATAAAGGTGCTTATGAGACATATGTGAACATCGCTTCTACATCCGGTCTCTTGGATGCTCATCAGCAGAATGCATTCAAGAGCTTTGCAAGCTTTGACGGACTCTTCAAGTATGCTGTTGCCGTCACTCTTTCAGAAGCAAACAGATACTACACGCTGATTATGACGGATGAAAAGGTCTATGTTGCTCTGACAGGAATGGGTTTGACAGATGAAAAAGCATCGCTTGAAGGCCATAACTTCTGGTATTTCGTAACAGAGTGTGTGAAGGCAAATCCTTGGATTACGGATTCTAAGGTCCAGGGACCATATCACTTCAATGTTCCAGATCAGTTTGAGGATTTGATTTCCGCAATTGTCGAGGCTTTCTCAAGTGAAGAGAATCAGGATAGTGCAGGAGCACTTGAAGAGCGTATCAGCGCTCTTATCCAGGGAGAGGGTGCTGCAAACGGACAGACACTTTCTGCTCTTTATACTCTGGATAAGATGGTCGATGTGGTAAATCTTTCCAGCATTACAAATCTTGTTGGTGATGATATCGATTTCCATTCCTTCTTCAAAGATGCTATTGCATGGTTTGAAGGAAATGATGCGGAGTAAGGAGGATGACGATGAAAAGAATACTTGTAGTTGCATTAACTGTTTTTGTTTTGGCTTCCTCTGTCTTTGCTGCTGAGGTAAGTGAACTCGATCCATCAATCAACACTTCTTTATCTGCTTTGACAGATAGCTCATATCCACATAGTGCCAGAAGCCTCGGCATGGGAAGTGCTGGAGTTGCAGTCGGTGGCAGGAGTGACAGCTTCTATATGAACCCGGCTCTTCTTGCAAGAAGAACTCTTATCTCCCTCCCATATGCCCAGGTATCTCTCTACCATCCATATGATCTTCTCAAGAAGAATGAATCAACTGGAACAAGCATCGTAGATGATATCATGGACGCGATGAACTCCGGAGAGATGACAGATATAGCAGGACCTGCTACAGGATTCCTGCAGACCATCAAGTCTGGAAAGGGAAAGCTCGCTGAAGTGGAGGCCGGTATAAACCTTGGTGGCGGTGGATTCGCATTAGGCCTGCATGTCAAAGATACGATTCATACATTCGGTAACGGGGTAGGCGGTTTGGATGCCAATCTTTTCGATGAGCTGAATGTGAATATCCTAGCAGCCCTTGGTTTGAGATTCGATATCACACCTTCCATCTCAATCGATGTCGGTATTTCCAGTGGTGTGAGCGTTCTTGGCTATACTCAACTAATTGGGGTAAAAGAAGCTCTCGATGTTATGTCTAAAGAAGACCCCATGGCAGCTTTAAAAGGTAAGAATATAGCCTTCGGCTGGACAGTTCCTCTCAATGTCGGTCTTAATGTGAACCTTCCTCTTGGTTTCAGCGTCGGTGCAGTCGGCCGCAATCTTCTTGGCTCTGCCGTCGGATATAAGATGCAGGTTACGAATATCGATGCTGTGATGTCCGATGCGATGGGAATCGTTTCGAATACATTCTCCGAGAAGGCTGATTTCACTCTCAAGATGGATCCTTCCTTCGACCTTGGTTTCGGCTGGAAGTGGGAGAATGGATTCTTCTCTCCGACAGTTGCTCTCGATTTCGTAGATTTCATCGACTTCTTCTCAAACGAAATGAACATGAGGTCCTTTGTCGAGCACTTGAGGATAGGTGCTGAGTTCAGGCTTTTAAGTGTCCTTGATGTCCGTGCTGGTATCAACCAGGGATATTGGACTCTTGGTGCTGGAATAGACCTATGGGCGATCAAGATTGATGCCGCCTACTATTGGCAGGAGTTCGGAGAGACTGCAGGAGACTATGGTCTCGATGCTTTCACAATCCGTTTCAATCTTGGATTCGATAGATAACAAATTCCTTGGTGTAATATCAATGCCGTCTCTAAACAGGCGGCATTTTTAATAACAATTGAAGGTTCAGGCGAATAGAGATATTTTCACAGTATATCTTCTAGATTTCTTTTTAAAGCTTATAACCTGTTGGCAATAGCCTCTACCTCAGAGGGGCATATCGAAAGCATCGGCAATTTCAGATAAACTGGATATTTTCTTTTTCAGCATCAGTTTGATAGCATCTTCCATGCCATTTTTTTTCATACCATCTTGAAGCCCTTTGTTCATTCGGCTTCTTCTTACCTCCTTGATGTATCCGCCTAGCTCTCTGCCGTGTCCCATTATTCTTTACTCCTCGTATCCCAATCGGATGCATGGTACTTGATTCCACCTCCTCCTATCTTCTCGGCCTCCTGCCAGGTAGGCCTGTCCTTCTGGACGAGTGTGGTGTTGATTTGAATGCTTTTCTTTATTTTTCTACTGATTATATAAGGAGAAAAACTTTATGTGTGTTAAGCGGAAGATGTAAAGTTTAAAAAAAGAGCTTCCATTTCTGAAAGCCCTTTTGTTTTATTTAACAGGAAATTCTCTTCTTTATTCATCCGTCAACAGTGTCTCATCGGATGCGAATTCCTTCTTCCTTATGTCTCTGAACATTTCCACAAGGGTGGGGACGGTGAGTTTCTTCTTATCTTCTCCTTTTATGTCGAAGATGATGTGTCCCTCATCCATCATGATGAGTCTGTTGCCATAATCGATTGCGAACTGCATATTGTGTGTTACCATCATCGCAGTCAGCTTATCCTTCTCGATATAGTGCTTTGTGAGGTCCATTACAGTTGCGGCATTGACAGGATCGAGTGCTGCAGTATGCTCGTCAAGAAGCATCAGGGAAGGGTGGGATAGGGTTGCCATCAGAAGAGTAAGCGCCTGACGCTGTCCTCCTGAAAGAAGTCCTACATTGTCTTCAAGCCTGTTCTCAAGGTGAATGGGTTCAAGAAGCTCTTTGAACTGCTCTTTCTTCTCTGCGTTCAGACTGAATCTAAGTCCCCTCATCCCTTTTTTCGAGGCGAGGATGAGGTTGTCCTGAATGGACATGTTGGCACTTGTGCCTTTTGTCGGGTCCTGGAAGATTCTTCCGATTTCGAAAGCTCTTTTATGCTCGCTCTGATGGGTGATGTCCTTGTTCTTGAGCTTTATTGTGCCGCTGGTGACAGGGAATGTTCCTGCAATCATATTGAAGAGTGTCGACTTACCTGAGCCGTTTGAACCGATAACACAGACGACGTCACCTTCATTGACGCACAGATTTATATCTTCAAGAGCCACCTTCTCGTTGATCGTCCCAGGAAAGAAAACTTTTGTTACGTGTTCTATGTTAAGCATTCTCATCCCCCTTCTGCTGAGTTCTCTGGATCGCCTTCTTCTTCGCTCCTGCATCGCTTGCCGCGCTTCGTGTCTTGGCAACAGCGAGTGAGATTATTACGAGGATGCCTGTAAGAAGTTTGAAATCGTTAGGTGTGATTCCGATGAGATAGCCGTATCTTCTTCCGAAGAACATCAGCGCCTTGTAGATTATGCCTCCGAAGATCGCCCTGAGTGTTATGAGAGAGATCCTGTTGGAGGAGAAAAGGAATTCCCCCAGCATTATCGCAGCAAGCCCCTGTACGACCATACCCTGTCCAAGGTTTGCATCTGCAAAGCCCTGATACTGGGCCAGAAGGCCTCCAGAGAGGGCTATGAGGCCGTTTGAGAATCCAAGCCCTATGAGCTTAAGAGTGGATGGGTTCATTCCCTGGCTGATTACAACCTGCTCGTTTCCTCCCATCGCTCCGATTGCAAGTCCAAGATCCGTCCTGAAGAAAAGATCCATTACGATTTTTATTGCGAAAACGATGATCAGTGTTCCAAATAGACTTGCGAAAGCCGTTGAAAGGAACGGGAATGCATTAGGGAAGATCCTGTATAGTGTTGTTATTGTCCTCTGGATAGGGACATTGGCCCTGTTGCCGAGGATCCTCAGGTTTATGGAGTACAGCATGGTCATTGTAAGAATGGATGCAAGCAGTCCGGGGATCTTGAGTTTTGTATGTATGGCGGAAGTCACCATACCGCAAAGTACTCCGACCAGGAATGCAAGAACAAGACCGACAGTGATTCCAAGTCCGTTGACTATGCACATTGTGGCGACAGCAGCTCCTGTCGCATATGAGCCGTCACAGGTAAGATCTGCTAAGTCAAGAATTCTATAGCTTATCAGGATACCTAGGACCATTATCGAGAAAATAAGTCCTTCTACGAAAATTCCTTCAATCATTTAAAACCTCAATATAAAAATAATAGGCCACAAATAGTGGCCTGTATCAAGAGTGTCGACTGCTTATTTTGTAATTGTTTCCCCATTTTCAATTATGACAGCAGCCATATCAAGGTATTCCTGAGGAATTTCGATTCCGAGTTCCTTTGCTGTATCAAGATTGAACCAGAGCTCGAAATCTGCAGGGTCGGTGAGCATTACTGTTCCGATTGTCCCTGCATTCGTTCCATTGAGGATCTGTTCGATAGCCTTGCCTGTAGCCTCTCCGATCGAGTAGTAGTTGAATCCCCATGCAATCAGGCAGTCGAGTCCTGCGACGCCGCTTGGATCTGCACTGAAAAGTGGTTTTCCTGCCTGGGAGCAGACCTGGTCTACTGCAGATAGAGCTGAGATTACAGCATTGTCTGTTGCGATATAGATTGCATCAACCCTGTCGATGATCGACTGTGCGGCCATCATGACCTCTGAAGAGTTCGTGATTGCAGCATCTACGAACGTGCCTCCGAGTTTCTCAACAGCTTCCTCGGCCATATTCCTCAGTGCCACTCCGTTCGCCTCTCCGGATGCATAGATGTTGCCTATGACCTTTGCACCTGTGATATCCATCAGAAGCTTTATCTGGGATTCCACCGGGCTTAAGTCGGAGACTCCGCATACGTTTGTATCCTCACTTCCTTCAAGGGAAGGAACAAGGCCTGCATCCACAGGGTCTGTGACAGCTGCGAATACGATAGGTACGTCTGTGAACACGTTTGTAAGTGCCTGAGCTGTAGGTGTTGCGATTCCTACTGCGACATCGATCCCCTCATCTTTGAAAAGCTGTGCGATTGTAGCACTTGTGGAGATGTCTCCATTTGCATTCTGGAAATCATATCTGACGCTCAGTCCTGTCGTGGCAAGATAGTCCTGCATCCCCTCTTCGACAGCATCAAGCGCCGCATGGCTCATGAGCTTAGATACTCCAATCAGGTACGAATCCTCTCCGCCTTCTTCCTTTGCTCCACCTGCAAAAGCAGAGAATGATAGAAGAAGAACAAGGGAAAGAGCAATAAGTTTCTTCATTTTCCCCAACCTCCTGTTTATTTGTGTTGAGAAAATGATAGCGTAAAGAAAAATTCACTTCAATATTCACAAGGTGCATATTTATGCAAAAGATATACTTTTTAGAAGTACAGGTCTTCCTCTTCATCCTCTTCGTCCTCATAGACTGATTCCACATCGTCCATCTCTTCGACGATTTTCCTCAAATCCACAAGGATCGTGCTTGTACCTTCCTTCTCTTCATCCTGTTCATCTTCATCCAGGAAGTCATCAAAATAGAGTGCCATGAAACAATAATAGAACTAATACTGCTAAATTGAAATATTTGTGGTAGCATATTCTCATGACGGATTACATGGTTGTCTCTATTGCAGAGGATAAGGATGATGACATCGTTCCCATTCTGAAGGAATTGGAATTTAGAATGAGCGAGTATAAAGGTGATGTAGTCTTTGTCGGGAGCCTGGAGAAGGTGAGGAGGATTTCAGATGAAAACGATATCGTCCTTCCTTTCTCATCTTTTGTCGACAATCTGGAAGATTTGATTGAAGCGGTTGAAAAGAGGGAGAATATGATTTTCTTCGATTCGATGCAGGACTCCCCGTTCCTTGTCTCCATGCATATCATGGAGAACTCTCCCTGTCTTACCTTTTTATATATCGGTAATCATGAGAGGTATTACGACCAGCTTCTTCATGCATCTGAGCCGAATGTCCTTTTCCGTCTGATCCTCTCTTCTGACGGCAGAAGGATATTCCCGTATCCCCGTACCCTTGAGCGTACGAGGGAGGCTATCATGGACCGTCTGGTAAACATCGACAGCCTCACAGCGAATTCGTTCTTCAGAAGGGACCTTCCATTTGTCCTTGTGAAGGAGGATGTTGATGATGGTATCTATGACGAAGTCTTGAAAAGTGCTGAAGACATTGGTATGGAAGTGCGCATCATAAGAGAAGATGAGATGGGTGGGCTTGAAAAGGGAAGGGCTGTCCTCGCCTTCTCATCCCTCGGACACTCAGATGACCTGTCGATATACTTCGGCCTCCCGTTCTGGTATTTCAACGCCGTAAGGCTTCCCAAGGAATCCATCAAGGCATCTCTCTCTATTACGAAGATCATAGAAAGGGGTTATTTATGAAGAAAGTGCTTATATCTTTCATCCTCGTAATCACAGTTTTTCTCAGCTCGTGCCGGACTTCCGTAGGCATATCATATATGGTCCCAAGCGAGATAGACATGGGAAACTACAGGAACATCGCCATCTCATCGACCGTTCCCTACTATGGCTTTGCACGTCCTGCAAGATATATCAGGACCGTAGGCAGTCTTGCCAGGTTCGGTTATGCCGATATCCTCAGCACCTATGATTATGGACTCAAGGATGAGGTCGCTGATTATGCGACAGAGAGCTTATGGTCCACCCTCTCGGCCTCCGGATACTTCAGCATCCTCCCTCCAAATGTCACAGATAAGATCCTCGATGCAGGGTCGATAGGTATGTCTGCCAGGAAGGAGTTCATGAAGAGAGGTGTGGATGCTGTGATAATCCCTCGCATAGAGAGCATGTCGGTGGATGAGTACATCTATTCACAGACTGTTGTCGAGACGAGGGAGAACAGCAAGGGGGAGGAGTACGAAGTCGATACGACACGTTTCTATTATGATGCCGACTATTACCTTTCATATTCCTATACGATTGTCGATGTCGAAACCGAGAGGATCGTCGCGACAAGGAGGTTCATTGTCGAGGATACGGATAATTTCAGGATAAGCAACCACAATTTCATCTTCACCTATCCCGAGAGGATTTTTGCAAACATGATCGACTCCACGATGAGCCGCATCACAAGGCAGCTGGTTCCCCTCAGGACCAGTGTCGAGATCACACTGATGGATAACAAGCCGGAGGTGAAAGCTGTGAATGCTGCATATGATTATGCAAAGGACGGGGACCTCTCTTCCGCCCTGGGGCTTTTCCAGGAGAACTACGAATCGACAGGGCATGTGCCGAGCGGATATAACGCAGCTCTGATCACGGCGGCAAAAGGGGATGTGGATGGGGCAATCGAAATCGCCTCCCGTGTATACAATGATAGCGGAAGTGAAGAGGTGTATCAGCTTCTCTCGAGGCTTGCTTCGATAAAGAGGAGCAACGAGGAGAGCATCCGTCAGATAGAGGGGAGCAATGAGAAAGAGAGGGATCTGGATGATTCCTACTATTCAAGCATCTATGATGCGCTAAGGAGGTAGAGGGTTGAACAAGATATTCCTATACGGGAAAGATGATGTCGAGCCTGTGCTCAGGAAGGTAAAGAGTGCCGTCCTGTCGTTTTCTCCTGATCCGATCAGGACCGATGTCCTAGTCAAGAACATTCAAGACAGGGAGGGCGGTATAAGCCAGATAAAGAGATGGATCAGCACCGCTTCCTTCCGCCTCATCCTGATAGAGGGGCTTTCAGATGCCTTCAAAGACAAGGATGTCTCGTCGTTCATGATGTGGCTGAAAGACCATGCAGAGGATTTCGAAGGGCCTTATATCATAATAAAGGAGAGTGAGAGTCTGGCGGGAGTGAGCAATGTTGCCATGAAAATAGATAATATAGATGACCTTTTACTCAACATCCGTTGATATGTTTTTGAAGAAAAAATTATATTGATATCCTGTAAAATAATTTTAAAATGCTAATTTGAAGGAATATGGTTAAATATTCCTTCATTTTTTTATATTATTTTTGTTTTTTTGTACTATCATATAACAATGGCCTAAAAATACAAAATAATGCTGTTTTGTTACAGATTTCTTGCTATAATACCTTTAATATGGAATTGTATGATATGCATTGCCATCTTCTACCACATATTGACGATGGCTTTGTAGAGTGGAGCGAGCTGGGGTCTTACCTTGATTTGTATAAAAGCTGCGGTTTTTCAGGTCTCATCTTCACTCCCCATCTATATGATCCGTATGTCACGACAGATGTGAAGGCACTGCGTGAAGCGTGGGTTAAGGCAAAGAAGATATGCGAGGAAAAAGGACTCTTCTCGTCTTTGGCAAGTGAGATTTATGTCCTCGATGAGGAAGAGGTGAAGGGACTGCCTGTGATGGGGCGGTATGCATTGGTCGAATTCCCCACTGAGTATGCGCCATCCTCCCTTTTCCAGAAACTTGAGAGCCTTCATCCCCTTGTCCCGATAATAGCACACATAGAGCGTTATAAATGGCTCAGTCCGGAAAGTGATGCTGTTACGGAGATGAGAAGGAGAGGGTATCTGATACAAGTGAATGCCAAGGCCCTGGCAAAAGGTGGTAAGGCGGAGGAGTATGTCCTAAGAGGTCTTGTAGACATTCTCGCTTCCGATTGCCATGGAGAAAAGAAAGATATAGTAGATTTGGCTCAGATGATATCAAGCCATCCAGATATAATGAGAAAGATGAGCCTTCTGGCCCGTCATCTTAAGGAGGTCGTGTAAT
This sequence comes from Candidatus Ornithospirochaeta stercorigallinarum, assembly GCA_018711525.1. Lineage (GTDB taxonomy): Bacteria > Spirochaetota > Spirochaetia > Sphaerochaetales > Sphaerochaetaceae > Ornithospirochaeta > Ornithospirochaeta stercorigallinarum. The sequence goes on along the minus strand of DVIF01000014.1, from coordinate 13,041 downwards.
GCTATTGAGCATGACTATTGAAAACTTCAAATCGGTCAAGTCAAGTCAGACTATCAGTTTTGAAGCCGTTAAGGATAATCGCTTGGATCCAAGTAAGATTATCGAGGTCAACGACAAGATAAATCTGATTAAGACCAGTGCCGTTATCGGTCCGAACGGAGCAGGTAAGAGCTCCTTCGTGAGAGCTCTTGAAGTGCTTAGGAGGATTGTCCTCTCCCCTCGTGAGATTGAAAATCCTCTTGCATCAAGCCTTTCTGGAACGGTGTTCGCATACGGAATCGACAAGCTCACTCCTGCCAACATCAGCATCGACGTTCTGCTTAAGAAGGGAACGGAGGGAAACGAGGAGGATCCTACGATCATAGGTCGATACCTGCTTTCTGCAAACCGTGAGATGGTATATGAGGAGTCCCTCTACTATATCGTGAACGGTTCCAAAAAACTCATGTTCGAGAGAAAGAAGATCGAAGGCGAGGACGGATACGCCTACCGCTTCGGCAAGCTCTATCGTGGAGACAAGAAGAGGGCGGCAAAGCATCTTCCTCAGAGCAGGACGTTCCTCAGCGAGAGTGCTCTTGCCGGAGGACAGACCAGCAGTGAGATGTATTTATGGTTCAAGAACACACTCAACATCCTTCCGATGGGTGTCGGTACCCAGGCGGAGCAGTTTGTAGCAGATGCCCTTAAGAAGCATCCCGGCTGGGGCGATATGCTCGTCAACTACCTCTGGGCTCTGGATATCACGGATATCAGAAGGGTCGGAGTAAGGGAGAAGGAAGACGGCACGAGGAGTGTGGTTTTCACTCACGTTTATGTAAACGATAAGAAGGTCGATGGATATTCCAACTCGTTCCTCATGGAGAGCCTTTCACTGAGAAGACTAGTGGCTATCGGAATCGCGTTCTTCACGAGCTTTGTAAGTGAGAAGGTACTTCTGATTGATGATTTCGGACAGCTTCTACATCCTGATGTGCTATGTCATCTTGTAGAGATTTTCGAGTCCTGCAACAAGCACAGCCAGATGCTTGTCGTCGATTGCAATCCTTCCCTCCTCAAAGATGGACTTCTCAGGAAGGATGCTATCTGGTTCGCTCAGAAGGATAACGAATCCAGTACTGTCTTCTACAGCCTTTCCGATTTCAAAGGAAGAAGCAGGACATCAAACTACAACCGCTATCTACAGGGTGCTTTCGGAGCTCTTCCTGTCACAAGCGACTTCTACTTCGTGCATGATGGAACTCCTGTAGACGATGTGGAAGAAGAGAACGAGCAGAAGGAGGAGAACTAAAATGGCAAAACGTAAGAAGAATATAACAGAAGCCAAAGGCACCATCCTCCTTGTTACAGCAACAAGGGCAGAAGCCATATATTTCAATCAGATGAGGAAGGACTGCAGATACATGAACCTGACCGTCGAGTGGGCAGGAAGTGATAATCTCGACCTTAAGCACCTGATTGATGTTACAAGCCGCAAGAAGCTTGCAGGACGCTATCAGTTCGTATGGGCGCTTTTCGGACTTGATGAAGTCAAGGCTGATATCGCAGAAGTGAAGGAGATGCAGGAATATGCAGAGCGCAAGAAGATCAACCTCTGCTGGTTCAATCCTTGCTTTGAGCTCTGGTTCGCACTGCATCTTGGAGCATTGAATGCATATGTATCTGATGCCCAGGTGATCAGAGAGAGGGTGAAGGGAGCGATCAAAGGCTTTGAGATGACCCCTGAGTACCTGCTCACCGGAGGACTGAACCTGCATCTGCAGCTGTTCAGCCGTCATGCGACAGCTGACCTGAATGCCAGGAACTACAATGACAACGTCAAGATACAGACAGGGCTTGAAGCTACAACGATGCCGCTTTTCGACGAATGCATCCAGAATGTCTGCGGACAGGCTGACATGAGCCATAACCAGAAGGCATTCAAGTAATGCAGGCATTGACTGTAATAGCCTGCATACTGGCTATTTCCATATCATCGATGGACCTTTCGCTCGCAATCATATGGGGGCGGAAGGCCTCTTTAAAATGGTCTAGATTCCTCATTGTATTCGCATCAACCCTCCTTGGCGTCGTATTCAGTTATGCAATAGTTCAGTTCTCATATCTTTTCGAGGATTCCCTTGCCATGACTGTCTTCCGGTATGTATGGGATGTGCTTTTCCATCTTGATATCGGATTTTTGATAGTGTTCATACCCCTTTTCATGAACTGGGTCATAGCTCGACCCATGCCTGTATATGAGAAGGTGATGTTCTCTGTAATCACAGCACTTTTTGCAGCCTGCTACATCATTTCTGCAATAGTGGGAGATGGGGTGTTCAGCTATCTGAAATACATTCCGGTTCTCCTTGTCATCGTGTATACGGTTGTAATAATGTCTCTGAACTACACAAAGAGTGAGCAGAAGAGTGTAAGAGCGGTGTCTGTTACGATAATCTCGGTCTCCGCTCTCGTCATACTGCTTTTCGCCTTCTCACTCTTTTTCCCTTCCCTTTCCCCTGCCATCCTCCCTCTTGTGGCTTTGCTTTATTTCATAATGCTTCTGGTATTCCTCTTTGTTGCCATCGATAATCAGGAGAAGAGAAGTGAGAAGAAGAATGAAGAGATAGAAAAGGACAAGAGCAGACTTGCCGATGAGATAATCGAGAGCTTCCATATCACGGAAAGGGAGGTCGAGATAATCAAGCTTATAAAAGCCGGACTTACGAACAAGGAGATCGGAGGAAAGCTGAACATCAGCGTCAATACGGTCAACAACCACATAGCCAACATATTCAGCAAGACGGGAGTAAGATGCCGTATCGATCTCTTGAATCTATTTGAGGAGGCTTCCTGGTGATATATTCGGTCCCCTCAAGCTGGTATTACGGCCTTTACAGGGATAGAGTGGGAGAGAGAAGGAGCTCAAGGAGCTTCACCCTCAGTAATAATTTCTACAGGGCGGTTCTTCTCGTACATGGCTATGCAGGATACCCCGGGGAGATGGTCAGCATAGCTGAATACCTGTATTCCGCAGGTTTTGACTGTTATGTCCCGCGTCTTCCTGGAATGGGGACGAGTGGGAAGGATTTTTCTTCAAGCGGCCTTTCTGATTGGCTCGGTCTTGTTGAGAATGCACTTTCGGACCTGAGGCTGAACTATCAGAAGGTGTATGCCGTCGGGCATTCGATGGGATGTTCGCTCCTTGCTCTGGCAGATGGCGGCAGCATCGACAAGGCTGTTATGGTCGCTCCTCCGCTGAGGATGAAGCATCCTGTGAGGAGAGCCCTCCTCAAGCAGCTGAAGATGGAAGGTAGGATCCCGGATCTCCCCTGGCAGAGCGATCCTTCGTATCATCTGCATTATGACGGAGCCCCATGCGACGACGGGTATTATGGTGCAGAGTACTGGTCTCATCTCTATCCAGCTCAGATGCTTGATCTCTATGATGCCATGTCGAAGGCCGCACCTCTGTTCAAGAATCCGAAGTACATGAATCTCTATGGCTCTGAGGATGCCCTATGCTCTTATACTCCTAAGGTGCTTGAGAATTTCACGAATTATAAGAAGATAGAGAAGGGTACCCATTACATGCCGTATGACAAGGCTCCTGAAGCTGAAATGGCTGTCCTTGCAGAGACTCTGGAATTCCTTGATGAGAGGATTCCTGCATGGAGCAATGAATTATAAGGAATCGTGATTGTTGATTTTCCTTTTCAATGTGTTTTCAAGCCCAGCTTTTGCCGGGCCTATTTCATTTCCATCGGTTGAGTAAAACGTAAAAAAATCATAGTATGGATTCAGCCGCTTTCCACGCGGTGCTTATTATTTGTTTGGGAGTTTTTTATGAGTGTTCGTGTCCGATATGCCCCGTCTCCAACCGGGCTTCAGCACATTGGCGGAATCCGCACCGCACTGTTCAACTATTTCTTTGCGAAATCAAGCGGAGGTAAGTTCATCTTAAGAGTCGAGGATACTGACAGGGAGCGCTATAGCGATGAGTCCCTTGATGACCTCTATCAGACTCTCGACTGGCTTGGAATCAAGTGGGATGAAGGCCCTGTCGTCGGAGGCCCTTATGGCCCATACATCCAGTCTGAGAGATTCGATATATATAAGAAATATGCCGAGCAGCTTGTAAAGGAAGGCAAGGCATACTACTGCTACTGTACACCTGAGCGCCTGGAGAAGCTCAGAGAGGAGCAGGTCAAGAGTAAGAGCGAGTACCAGGGGTATGACAGGCACTGTGCGAACCTTACAGATGAGGAGAGGGCTGAGTATGAGAGGCAGGGGATCAAACCTGTAATAAGGCTCAAGGTGCCTACAGAGGGAAAGACGACTTTCCATGATGTCATCATGGGGGATATCACAAGGAAGAACAAGGATATCTCCCCCGATCCGATCCTCTTAAAAAGTGATGGCTTCCCTACATACCACCTTGCAAATGTGATAGATGACCACCTGATGGGAATTACGCATATAATGAGGGCTCAGGAATGGATCCCCTCCGGTCCTCTTCATGTGCTTCTATACCAGGCGTTCGGATGGGATGTGCCTACATATTGCCATCTTCCCATGGTCATGGGAAAAGATGGGCAGAAGCTTTCAAAGCGTCATGGCTCCACAGCTGTACGCGAGTTCAGGGAGAAGGGCTATCTTCCAGAGGCGATCATAAACTATGTCACTTTGGTAGGATGGTCGCTTGACGGTTCCACTGAGTTCCTTTCCAAGGAACAGCTTGAGAAGTGTTTCAAGATGGAGAACATCCACAAGAACCCTGGGAAGTTCGATTATAAGAAACTCGATTGGTTCAACAGCCAGTACATAAGGATGGCTGACGATGAGAGGATCGCGTCCCTTATGACTCCCTACCTTGTGAATGCCGGCTTTGTATCAAATCCACCGACAGAGGAGGAGAATGATAAGATCAGGAAGCTTGTGAAGCCTGCAAAGGAGAGGATGAAGGTCATCTCCGATATAGTCGAACTTTCAAGATTCCTTTTCGTTGATGAGCCTGTAGAGGATGAGAGCATGTATGTCGCAAAGGGCTCGGACCTGGAGAAGACGAAAGCTGCACTTGAGGATGGTGGAAGGATTCTTTTCTCCATGCTCAGAAAAGGAAAGAAGGATGAGGAGATCGAAGAGGCTCTCATGAAGCTCTCACAGGACCTTGAGATAAAGGTGAACGGGGTGTTCCAGCCTATAAGGGTTGCAATCACAAACAGTCAGGTCTCCCTTCCACTCTTCGACTCGATCTCGCTGCTTGGTCTTGATGAGGCGGAGAGGAGACTGGAGCGTGCACTAAGGATGATTAAGGAGAAATAAGATGGCAGAAGTAACAATGGATAAAATCATATCACTATGCAGGAGAAGAGGTTTCATCTTCCAGTCAAGTGAGATATACGGCGGACTCAACGGAGCTTATGACTACGGTCCGATGGGTGTGGAACTCAAGAACAACATCAGGGATTTCTGGTGGAAGGAGATGACCCAGATGCACGACAACATCGTAGGACTCGATGCCTCGATCCTCATGCATCCGAGGGTATGGGAGGCTTCAGGACATGTCTCCAACTTCACAGACCCGATGGTGGACTGCAAATGCTGCAAGAGCAGGTTCCGTGCTGACCAGATTGATTTGAACGCACCTTGTCCTGTATGCGGGAACAGGAACAGTTTTACCGAGCCGAGGAACTTCAACCTGATGTTCCAGACACATATCGGAGCAAATGCGGATAATGCATCGGTCGTATACCTCAGGCCGGAGACTGCCCAGGGTATCTATGTCGATTTCAAGAACGTCCTTCAGTCCAGCAGGGTGAAGATCCCGTTTGGAATCGCTCAGATTGGAAAGAGCTTCAGAAATGAGATCACGACAAAGAACTTCATATTCCGCTCCTGTGAGTTCGAGCAGATGGAGATGCAGTTCTTCTGCAAGCCTGGTACCGAGGATGAATGGTTCCCGTACTGGAGGGAGGAGAGGATGAAGTTCTATAAGAAGATGGGAATCCATCCTGAGCACCTGAGATGGCATCAGCATGGACCGGATGAACTTGCGTTCTATGCAAAGGATGCATATGACATCCAGTTCCTCTTCCCGATGGGATGGCAGGAGCTTGAGGGCGTTCATTCCAGAACCGATTATGACCTTACACAGCATCAGAAGTTCAGCGGTAAGGACCTTACATACCTCGATCCAGATACCAATGAGAGATACATCCCGTATGTAGTAGAGACCTCCGCAGGTCTTACAAGAAACGTACTCATGGTATTAAGTGATGCATATGATGAGGAGCAGACTCCGGAAGGGGATGTCAGGACGGTTCTTCATTTCCATCCTGCGATTGCACCTGTCAAGGTCGCCGTCCTTCCTCTTGTGAAAAAGGATGGCCTTGCAGAATATGCTCAGAAGCTTGAGCATGGGCTCAGGGCCGATTTCAAGACGTTCTACGATCAGAGCGGAGCGGTTGGAAGAAGATATCGCAGACAGGATGAGATTGGAACGCCGTATTGTCTTACAGTCGACTATCAGACACTGCAGGACAACACTGTGACCGTTCGTTATCGTGATTCGATGAAGCAGGAGAGAATCAGCGTCGATCAGATTACTTCCTTCATTCATGATGCGGATAAGGCATACGAAAGGGTATAAGAGATGAACAAGGGATTGAAAGTTCTATATGACAGGGGATTCGTCAAGGACTGTACCGCTCTTGATGCCCTTTCCGATCTGATGGATAAGGAGGCCGTGACCTTCTACTGCGGAGTCGATCCTACAGGAAGAAGTCTTCATGTAGGCCATATCGTACCGTTTTTCGCCATGCATCACCTCCAGGAGGCCGGGCATAATCCAATAGCACTTGTCGGTGGTGGTACAGGTCTTATCGGAGACCCCTCGGGAAAGACGGAGATGAGGAAGATCCTTTCAGTGGAGGAGATCAACTCCAATGTCGAGGCTATAAAGAAGCAGCTGTCGATGGTTGTAGACTTTTCCGAGTCTCCGAAGGAGGGACATGGCAAGGCGAGGATGATGAACAATGCCGACTGGCTTGTAGACCTCAACTATATCCAGTTCCTTCGTGACATAGGTAAGTATTTCTCCGTCAACAGGATGCTGACGTTTGAAGGTGTGAAGCAGCGCCTTGAGAGAGGTCTGTCGTTCATCGAGTTCAACTATCAGCTGTTGCAGTCATACGACTTCTATATGCTCAATAAGCTCACAGGCTGCCGCCTTCAGATCGGAGGGGCGGACCAGTGGGGGAACATCGTCGCCGGAATAGACTTGATCCAGAGGATGGAGGGCCCTGAATGCTTCGGCCTTACATTCAACCTCATAATGAGGGCTGATGGAAAGAAGATGGGCAAGAGCGAGAAGGGTGCGGTATTCCTTGATCCTGAGCTGTACAGTCCATATGACTTCTTCCAGTACTGGAGGAATGTAGCAGATGCAGATGTCGAGAAGTTCATGAAGATATTCACATTCATGAGCCTTGATGAGATTGCAGAGTACTCGGATCCTAAGCGTAATATAAACGAGGCTAAGGAGAAACTTGCATACGAGGTCACCAGGATAATCCATGGAGAGGAGGAGGCCGATAAGGCTCTTTCCGCGGCAAAGGCCCTTTTCTATGGAGGTGCGGATAAAGCATCTGTTCCTGCTAAGGAAGTCAAGAAGGAAGAATGGCCTGAAGAGGGCATGGGTGTACTGACGATGTTCACTCTATCAGGTATAACGGCATCAAACGGGGAGGCCAGGAGAATCGTCACCCAAGGTGGAGCAGAGGTCAATGGAGTGAAAATCACAGATCCTAAGAAGACCTTCTCTGTCGCAGATGCAGATGAGGACGACTCCTTCCTCCTTAAAAGCGGGAAGAAGAGATACGCGAAAATCGTTTTAGTATGAAGACTGAAGATGACGGCCCTGCTCGGGGTCGTTTTTTTGTCGCTTGATTAATATTTTCTCATCATTCTTGTCTGAAAACAGTTCCAATGGACCGATTTAACAAACTTTTTCTTGCTTTATGCCTTCTTCAATGTTCTAATTGAAACAGATGGGGATATATCCCCGATGGAATTTCAAAAGGAGGAATAAATGAAGAAATTCTTAGTTGCCATGATTGTTATGGTGATGATTGGTTCTTTCGCTTTCGCAGGCGGAGCCCAGGAGGCATCCGGTAGCGCAGCCGCAACAGTAGTTCGTAATGCTGACAAGCCTGTAGTATTCTACAACAGGCAGCCATCAGATCCTGTTTCTGGTGAAATCGATATGGATACAATGAACTGGAATGATTCCACATTCTACGTAGGATTCGACGCAGCCGGTGGTGGTGCAGTCCAGGGTCAGCTCATTGTTGATTATCTCGCATCTGCAGATCCTGCAGTTGTAGACCGCAACGGAGACGGAGTCATCGGATATGTTCTCTGCATCGGAGATGTAGGACACAACGACTCAAGAGCTAGGACAGAAGGCATCAGAAAGGCACTCGGAACATGGGCAGGTTCTACAGACCCAGGTGTTGTCCAGGAAGGAAGTGCTAATGTCGGCGGAACAGAGATGAAGGTTGTAGAGCTCGAGGGAAGAGCTATGACAGGTACGGACGGTTCCACATGGAATGCAAACGCAGCAACAGACGCTATGAGCGGATGGGCTACAAGGTTCGGAGACCAGATCGATATGGTCGTTTCCAACAACGACGGTATGGCAATGGGATGTCTCCAGGCTTCCAATTACCCGGCAGGCGTTCCAATCTTCGGATATGACGCAAACGCAGATGCCATCGAAGCTATCGGACAGGGCAGACTCACAGGAACTGTATCCCAGAACGTTGACGCACAGGCTACAGCTACCCTCCAGGTCCTGAGGAACCTTCTTGACGGACTTACAGGAGAGGACGTATGGACAGTAGGTATCACAGAAGCCGACCAGTATGGAAACAAGATTTCCGCAGCTATGGAATATCTGCCGGAGACAAAGGCCCTTCTCGCACAGAACACAGGTGTCAACTCATCCAACTGGCAGTCATATACAGAGGGAACAAGGGATCCTGGCATCAAGCAGACAACAGCAGATGCTAAGAAGGTTCTTCTCACTGTTTACAACAGTGCTGATAACTTCCTTTCATCTTCTTATCTCCCTGCTCTCAGATACTATGCTCCACTTCTCAACATCGAACTCACAATCGTACAGGGCGATGGACAGAACGAAAGTGTATGTCTCGACAGGTTCACAAACCTCAACAACTATGATGGTTATGCAATCAACATGGTTAGAACGAACAGTGGTCCTGACTACGTAGAGAAGCTCAGATACTAGTTCTACCCGATATGGGATTAAACGGTGGCGGAAGGCTTCCTTCCGCCATTATTCGTATTTTTCAATGATGATTTATAAAAAAGGGAATAAAATGAGTGGAAAGACAGTACTTGAAATAAAGAACCTATCGAAGTCATTTGCCAAGAATAAGGTTCTTGACGGTATTAATCTTACCGTCGAGGAAGGAACTGTCTGCGGTCTTATGGGCGAAAATGGAGCAGGAAAGAGCACGATGATGAAATGCCTTTTCGGAATCTATGCTAAAGACGAAGGACAGATATCCCTATTCGGCAAGCCGATAGATTTCAAGAACCCTAAGGATGCACTTGAGAATGGAGTTGCAATGGTGCATCAGGAGCTGCAGCAGTGTCTTGACCGCACCGTACAGGATAACCTCTTCCTTGGCCGCTATCCTACACGGTTCGGCATGGTTGATGAGGCACGGATGCTTAAGGAGAGCAACAAGCTCTTCGCATCGCTGAATATGAATGTAAACCCAAAGACGGTGATGAGGACCATGAGTGTCTCTCAGCGTCAGATGGTCGAAATAGCTAAAGCTGTAAGTTATAACGCAAAGCTTATCGTACTCGATGAGCCCACCTCGTCTCTTACAGAGCGCGAGGTAAAGAAGCTTTTCTCAATTGTGGATGACCTGAGGAAGAAGGGTGTTTCTTTCGTATACATATCACATAAGATGGATGAGATCTTTGAAATCTGCGATGACGTCGCCGTTCTCAGAGACGGTAAGATGATCTTCAAGAAGAGTACGAAAGAGACGAATATGAACGAACTCATTTCTGCGATGGTAGGTCGTTCTCTGGATAAGAGGTATCCTGATGTGGATAACACACCAGGGGAGGATTACCTCTTTGTCGAGCACTTGAATACCAAGTTCGACCCAGTCCTCCAGGATATAACGTTCACAGTCCGCAAAGGTGAGATCTTCGGTCTCTACGGCCTGGTCGGAGCTGGTCGAAGTGAGCTTCTCGAATCACTTTTCGGAATAAGGACGATTGCAAGCGGAAATATCATAGTAGGGGACAGGAAGCTTCATTTCCACAGCAGCAAGGATGCAATGAACTACTCATTTGCACTTGTAACAGAGGAAAGAAAGCTCAATGGCATGTTCGGAAAGGACACGATCAAGTTTAATACAGTCATTACGAACCTCGGTTCCTATAAGAAAGCCCATCTTCTATCCAACCAGAAGATGACGGATGCTGCGACAAGGCAGATAAAGGTCATGAACACGAAGTGTGTTTCTCCAGAGCAGCTTATTTCCGCGCTCTCCGGTGGTAACCAGCAGAAGGTCATTATCGGAAAATGGATGGAAAGAAGTCCTGAGATCTTCTTGATGGACGAGCCGACAAGAGGTATCGATGTCGGTGCGAAGTATGAGATCTATCAGCTGATCATCCAGATGGCGAAAGAAGGTAAGACTATTATCGTAGTATCTTCCGAGATGCCTGAGATCCTTGGTATCACCAACAGGATTGCAGTAATGAGCAATCATCGTCTGGCTGGAATCGTGAATACTAAGGAAACGGATCAGGAAGAGCTTTTGAGACTCTCAGCTAAATATCTGTAGGAGGGGAATATGGCAGAGAACATGGTAAATAACATAACTTCCATTGAGGAAGATCAGAAAGTAAAGGATTATAGCGCCCGACTGAGAGATCTCAGAAAAGACGGTATAACGAAGATATCCGATTGCCGTCTGGAGATAGTCGCCCTTAAGAAGAACAAACTTATGGACGAAGGGGAGAAGAACAGGAAGATAAGCGAGCTCCAGTCGGAAATCGAGAAGGCGAAGGCCGTAGAAGAGAAGAACAAGGCTGAAATCGATGCTCTGAGCAAGGAAGCTGTCGCTTATGTCAATGCCAAGGCCGCGGAAATCGAGAAGGCTGTAACAGAGCGTCAGAAATCCAAGATGGCCAAGGCCAAGGAATTCTACGTAAAGGAAGTAGAGCAGATAAAGGCTGATGCGGAAAAGAGAAAGGAGGGATTGCATTCCTCCATCAAGGACCCTCAGCAGCTCAAGAGTGAGCTCGATATAGCAGCATACGAGCTCAAGAGTGCTCTTTTCGATTCAAAGAGCCGCTATAAGAGGGAGCTTGACAAGGCCAGGGCTGCAATGAACCAGGCTTATGTCGACCATATCCAGAAGAACAGGGAACTGAGGAACGGAAAGACCAATTTCGCTGAGAACATGAAGCTCAAATACAAGAACTTCATCTTCAATTTCGATGCGACACAGTTCTTCCTCACGAATGGACTTTATATCGCAATCCTCATCTTCTTCATCGTATGTATCATAGTTGCTCCGATAAGAGGTAATGGAAATCTCCTCACTCTTCCAAACATATTCACTATTTTGGAGCAGAGTTCGACAAGGATGTTCTATGCTCTCGGCGTTGCTGGATTGATTCTTCTTGCAGGAACGGACCTCTCTGTCGGAAGGATGGTCGCCCTTGGTTCTGTAACAACCGGCCTTATCCTCCATCCGGGAATGAATATCGTCACGTTCTTCGGAATGGGGCCATGGGATTTCTCGGGCATCCCAATGCTTTTAAGACTGATAATGAGCCTTGGACTTTCAGTAATCCTCTGCTCTGCATTCAGTGCTTTCTCTGGATTCTTTGCTGCGAAGCTCAAGATGCATCCGTTCATCTCGACAATGGCGACCCAGCTCATAATCTATGGAATGCTCTTCTATGGAACGACCGGTACGCCTGTAGGCTCAATCGATTCGACAATAAGAAATCTTATCGGAGGAAGATGGGAGCTTGGTGTCATAAACGGTGAGTTCGTCACATTCCCGAAACTGATTATACCTGCCGTTATTGCAGTCATAGTCGCATGGATCATATGGAATAAGACCACATTCGGTAAGAACATGTATGCTGTCGGCGGAAACGGAGAGGCGGCGGCTGTATCGGGTATCTCCGTATTCAAGGTCACGATGTGCGTTTTCATCATGGCTGGTATCTTCTATGGATGCGGTGCATTCCTTGAGGCATTCAGGGCCAATGCTTCTGCAGGAACCGGTCAGGGATACGAGATGGATGCTATCGCAGCCTGTGTTGTCGGTGGAATCTCATTCAATGGTGGTATCGGTAAGATAAGTGGTGCGGCGATAGGTGTTATCATATTCACCGGTCTCACATATTGTCTTACATTCCTTGGAATAGACACGAACCTCCAGTTCGTATTCAAGGGTGTCATCATCATCGCAGCTGTTTCTCTTGACTCAATCAAATACCTCAAGAAGAAATGATAGGATGATTCTGCATAGTGAAGCGGGCCTCAGGGCTCGCTTTTTTCTGCGTTAGATAGGAGATTACGAAATGAGAAAGGATTTTGGAGTAAAGACATGGCTCTATCCTCAGCCTGTGTTGATTAATAAGTTTATCCGCGCATACTCCATCTTCCATAAGATGGTGATAGCGGATATAGCCGAAGGCCATGGTATAATACTATTCAACAAGGTAAAATAATATTATGAGGACGATGGTATCAAGAGAAGCTAGGATCATAGATGAATACAGGCCCTTTCTCGATACCATCGGCATATATCAGGATGCCCTCTCGTTCCTTATCGATGTGGCTGACGAGCATTATGGTGAAATCCGAAATCTTGCCTCGCAGAAGGCAATGACTGCTGTTGAGCGGATGGTCCATTCAACATCATCGAGGAAGGCCATCCCTCCGTCATTCGACATCAGATTCCCGAAGTTCCCCTCATATCTCCG
>DVIF01000013.1 GCA_018711525.1 Candidatus Ornithospirochaeta stercorigallinarum | reverse complement strand
GAACATCTCATTACCGTTCTTCATCTCCCAGAGTGTAATGAGATTCAATGTAGAAGGGCGCGAGAAATAAACTTTGATCACTTCATCGCTGTCACTTACAAACCTATCTGCATAACTCTTCAGTGAGTAATATTCATCATAATCAGGTGTGTACATACATGAATGATAACAAAAAAGGCCTCCGTTATGGAGACCTTTTCCACTATGAAAGCACTTCTTAGAATCTGAAGTGGCTGAATGCCTTGTTTGCATCTGCCATGCGGTGTGTATCTTCCTTCTTCTTGAAAGCTGCACCTGTGCTGTTGTATGCATCCATAAGCTCATCTGCGAGCTTGTCAGCCATTGTCTTTCCGTTTCTAGCGCGTGCTGCGTTAATGAGCCATCTCATTGCAAGTGCTTCCCTTCTTCCTTCCTTGATTTCAACAGGAACCTGATAGGTTGCACCACCAACTCTTCTGCTCTTAACCTCAACGACAGGCTTTACGTTCTCAACTGCCTTTGTGAAGACATCGAGAGCCTTCTCACCTGATTTTTCTTCAATCTTGTTCATTGCCCTGTAAAGAATACCAGTGCTGATGCTCTTCTTTCCATCAACCATCATCCTGTTGATGAATCTTGCAACGACTTCGCTGTTATATACGGCATCTGCAGCTGTAGACCTTCTTGGGACGTTCAAACCTCTAGACATACTCTACTCCCTCCTTAGGCCTTTGGCTTCTTAGCGCCGTACTTAGAGCGGCTTCTCTTTCTGTCGTTAACACCGAGGGTATCCTTGCTACCTCTGATGATGTGGTAACGAACACCAGGAAGGTCCTTGACCCTTCCACCTCTGATGAGAACTACAGAGTGCTCCTGGAGATTGTGTCCAATACCCGGGATGTATGCTGTAACCTCAATTCCATTTGAAAGTCTAACACGAGCAACCTTTCTGAGAGCTGAGTTAGGCTTCTTAGGAGTTACTGTCATAACCCTGGTACAAACGCCTCTTTTCTGTGGGCATCCTTCGAGAGCAGGGCTCTTCGTCTTACTCTTTGAGCTCTGTCTACCCTTTCTAATTAGCTGATTAATAGTAGGCATCTTTCGATACGCTCCTTATTTTTCCCTCCCTCTCCTCACAAAAGAGGAAGAACTACCGGTGCACAGGCACCGGCTATATCTAAAACTCTGGTCAGCATGAGAATCGACGCAACGAAGCCTTACTCCTCGTCGGAAACGATTTCCATTCCCTCTGCGTTTTCTTCTCCCAGAGTCTTCATATCTGCGATATCCTCGATCTCGCGCTCTTCAGCACTTGTGACCTCACTTGGCTTCATCCTCTTCTCCTTGTCCTTTTCGGCTTGGAGTTCGAGGAGACGCTCATCATCAAGATGTACATCCCTGTACCTCTTCATACCGGTTCCAGCCGGAATGAGGTGACCGATGATTACGTTCTCCTTGAGACCGCGCAACTCATCCTTTTTACCTGCAATAGCTGCATTTGTCAAGACTTTAGTCGTACTTAGGAACGAAGCTGCAGAAATAAACGAGTCTACACTCAGTGCCGCCTCCGACACACCCTGAAGAACAGGACGTGCGATTGCAGGCTGCTTACCCTGCCTCTTCGCCTCATCGTTGACACGCCTGAAGAGGTTCTTGTCTACCCTCTGCATCTTTACGAACTGCGTATCTCCAGCACGTACGATCTCAACCTTCTTGAGCATCTGACGGATGATGATTCCAAGATGCTTTTCGTTGATTTCAACGCCCTGCATCCTGTAGACCTTCTGAATCTCCTCGACGAGGAAGGAAAGGACTGCGTTCTCACCCAGGACATCAAGGACCTCGCGGCTTGTCACTGTCTCATCACAAAGCTGGTCTCCCGCCTTGACCTCATCACCTTCCCTTACAGAAAGGAGTGCATCCTTGGTATATACCTTATGAGGATGGTCCTTACCGAAGACATCACGGATGACTACGGTCGTTGAACCACCACCTCCCTTGGTGTCGATCTTGACGACTGTTCCGTTGACACGGGAGAGGATGATCGGGTTGACCTTATTGGATGAGGCAACCTTACCATGGCGTGCTTCAAAGAGGGAGTCGACCTGAGGAAGACCTCCTGCGATATCTTTTGTAGTCGCACTGTCGATTGCCTCTTTAGCAAGTGTGTCTCCTGCTTCGACAACCTCTCCTACTTCCTTGACGACCATGTATGATCCGCCGGGAATCGGGAACTTGTACTGTGTACCGGTTGCATCCTCGATGATGATTGTAGGATGGAACTGTCCAAGCTGTGCAGATGGAACAACAAGGAGCTCAGACTCACCTGCTTCGTTGACAATTCTTCTATATGACTTGTCAAGAACAAAGTCGGACATCTCGATGACAGTTCCACTCACATCGGTGATTATAGGACTGGAGAACGGGTCGAATGTGATGATTGCCTCACCTGCATCTACGACCTGGCCTTCCCTTACATGGAGCTCCGCTCCTGCAGGCACCTTATACTCATTGGCACTTGAGAGGATGAAGGTCCTATCTCCAATGACTGTAAGCCTACCGTTGTTCTTACTGATGACCTCAGTACCACCGGTTGAGACATACATCGGATAGCCCTTTACTACGGAAGAACCATCCTCAACAAGAAGCTTGCTGTATAGTCCTGTAATCTCCTCAAGAACCTTGGAGATTGTGATGTGACCTTTCCTTGGGAAGAGGTTGGTGCCATCAGCTCTTCTGATGACCTGTCCCTTGATCTCCCTGACAATCGTCTGATAGTCGAATGAGAGCTTGTTGTCCTTTGTGGATGTACTTGCAGTTCCTCCGACATGGAATGTACGCATCGTAAGCTGTGTACCAGGCTGTCCGATCGACTGAGCTGCAATGATACCTACAGCCTCACCGATTTCAACTGTCCTGTTGGTTGCAAGGTTCCTGCCATAGCACTTGCGGCATACACCATGCTCACTCTCACAGGTGAGAACAGTTCTAAGGAGAACACGCTCAACCCCTGCATCTTCGATGAGTTTTGCAGTCTCATCGCTGATTTCCTCATTTGCCTTGGCAAGGACGACAGGCCTTCCATTCTCATCCTTGAGAAGTGGATGGAGGACATCCTCTACAGGACAGGAACCGGCTATGCGGCTTGCAAGAGACTCAATGACCTGGTCTCCATCATGAACAGCACTTGTCCAGATTCCATTGATTGTCTGGCAATCCTCTTCCGAGACAACGACATCCTGAGCGACATCGACGAGCTTACGTGTAAGATATCCAGCCTTAGCAGTCTTGAGAGCAGTATCTGTAAGACCCTTTCTCGCTCCGTTTGAGGAGATGAAGAACTCGATGATCGAAAGACCTTCCTTGAAGTTACTCTTGATAGGAAGCTCGATGATCTTCCCATTAGGCTTAGCCATAAGGCCACGCATACCACCAAGCTGACGAATCTGGGTCTTGCTACCACGGGCACCTGAGTCCGCCATGAGGAAGAGAGGATTGAAGCCCCTCTGGCTCTTCTTAAGCTCATCCATAAGAACATTGGTGAGCTTTTCGTTGGTCTCTGTCCAGACTTCGATGACACGGTTATATCTCTCTTCCTGGGTGATCTGACCTTCGTTGTACTGCTCGACGACCTGTGCCTGGCGCTCATTAGCCTCTTCAATGAGCTCCTTCTTTGCTTCAGGAACAATCATATCGGAAAGACCGATTGTAGCACCGAAGAGGGTTGCATACTTGAATCCGAGGTCCTTTACGGAATCAAGGAGTTCTACAGCAACGCTCGGCTTATGGTTCTTGATCGTCTCTCCAATGACCTTCTTAAGCTGCTTATCGCCTAAGCAGTAGTTCTGGAAAGGAATTCCCTTTGGAATGGCGGAATTGAATATGATCCTTCCTGCGGTTGTCGCAGTCCAGCTCTTTCCATCGGCTATAGTTACATTTCCCTTCTCATCAACCACTTCAAGTCCTTTCTTGAAACGATAGTAGATCTTCTCGTTATATGTGACACTCTCTGCATCGATTGCAGCTTCGATCTCATCAATCGATTCAAAGTGCTTGAATCTCTTCTTCTCCTCGCCCTCAAGAGGAAGCATCTCCTTTGTCAGATAGAAGATTCCGAGAACCATGTCCTGACTTGGGAATGCGATAGGCTTTCCGTTCGCAGGGTCGAGAAGGTTCGTTGTACTGAGCATGAGTGTCCAGCATTCAAGCTGTGCAGCCTGTGTAAGAGGTACGTGGATAGCCATCTGGTCTCCATCGAAGTCAGCATTGAAGGCATGACATACGAGTGGATGAAGCTTCAGGGCCTTCCCTTCTACGAGAACAGGCTCGAATGCCTGGATTCCCAGACGGTGGAGTGTAGGAGCACGGTTAAGCATTACAGGGTGCTCTTTTACTACATCATCAAGAATCGACCATACCTCAGGAGCTTCACTCTCAACAAGGAGTTTCGCCCTCTTGATGTTCTGTGCAACGCCATCCTGTACGAGTTTCTTCATGATGAACGGCTTATAGAGCTCCAAAGCCATCTTTGAAGGAACACCACACTGATGCATCCTGAGCTCAGGTCCGACAACGATTACAGATCTTCCAGAGTAGTCTACGCGCTTACCGAGAAGGTTCTGTCTGAATCTTCCCTGCTTACCTTTAAGACCATCTGAAAGGCTCTTGAGGTCCCTCTTTGAAGAACCCTTTGTAGGATTGGCGGTCTTTGCATTATCGAAGAGTGAATCAACAGCCTCCTGAAGCATCCTCTTTTCGTTGCGGATGATGATATCCGGAGCCTGGATCTTTATAAGGCGGTCAAGACGGTTGTTCCTGTTGATGACCCTTCTATAAAGCTCATTGAGGTCCGTTGTGGCAAAGCGTCCTCCATCGAGCTGGACCATAGGACGCAGATCTGGCGGAATAACCGGGATGACCTTGAGGATCATCCATTCAGGCCTGTTTCCGCTTGAGAGGAAATCCTCACAGTAGCGTATGCGGGAAAGGAGCTTGGAATCAATCTTGTTGTTCGCACCTTCCTTCTGACTCAGCTGTGCCCTCAGCTCATCGGAAAGAGCTTTGAGGTCCAGATCCTTCAAAAGGTCATAGATAGCCTCAGCGCCCATTGCCGCCTTGAATGTATCACCATACATGTCGTAGAGGGCCTCATAACGCTCCTCTGTGAGAACCTGGTTCTTCCTAAGCTCATCGGTATGAGTACCTGGATCTGTTACGACATATTTCTCATATGAGAGGATCTCCATGAGCTCCGCCCTCTTGATATCAAGAAGATAGCTCATGATTGATGGTGTCGACCTGTAGAACCAAATGTGTGCGACAGGGGCTGCGAGAGTGATGTGTCCCATCCTCTCACGACGTACCTTCGTATCAGACACCTCTACACCACAGCGGTCACATACGACACCCTTGTATCTGTTGGATTTGAACTTTCCGCAATAGCATTCCCACTCCTTCGTAGTACCGAAAATACGCTCGCAGAAAAGTCCATCCCTCTCCGGACGGAGAGAACGGTAGTTTATAGTCTCCGGCTTCTTAACCTCACCGTAGCTCCATGCAAGAATCTGCTCGGGAGATGCAAGCTTGATCCTAATGGTGCTGAAATCCTGATTTTCCTTCATTCTCTCCTCCTAGAAAGTACCTTTCTCTTTCTTTGCAATAAGTTCCTCATCACGCTCTGTAAGTGGAACCTGCTTGCCGTTCTCATCATATACGGACATATCGAGGGCAAGACCCCTTACCTCCTGGACAAGAACATTGAATGCCTCAGGCATACTGCTTGTCTTGGTAGGCTCACCCTTGACGATAGAACCATAAATCTGCACTCTTCCCTTCATGTCGTCACTCTTGATTGTGAGAAGCTCCTGAAGGGTGTTCGCAGCACCATATGCCTCAAATGCCCAGACCTCCATCTCTCCAAGACGCTGACCACCGAACATAGCCTTACCTCCGAGAGGCTGCTGCGTTACAAGTGAATAAGGTCCTGTGGAACGGGCATGCATCTTGTCATCGACAAGGTGATGGAGTTTGAGATAATAGATATATCCACAGAATACGTCATTTACGAATGGAATACCCGTGCGGCCGTCGTAAAGGCGGATCTTCGAATTCTTCGGCAATCCCGCCTTCACCATCTCAGCCTCGATCTGCTCCATGGATGCAGACTGGAAGACCGGGGTCTTGTACCAGACATCGTTCTTGATGGCTGCCCATCCGAGCTGAGTCTCCATGAGCTGTCCGATGTTCATACGTGAAGGAACACCGAGCGGGTTGAGACATACATCCAGCGGTGTGCCGTCTTCCATGTATGGCATATCCTCCTCTGGAAGGACGCGCGATACGACACCCTTGTTTCCATGTCTTCCTGCCATCTTATCACCCTGCTTGAGCTTACGCTTTGTGGCGATAAGAACCTTGATTGTATGCTCTACACCTGGCTGGAGCTCATCCTTGTCGCTCTTCTGCAGGTGCTGGATGTCGATAACCGTTCCCTCTGTTCCATGTGGGACCTTGAGGGAGGAGTCACGGACCTCCTTGGCCTTTTCTCCGAAGATTGAATTGAGGAGCTTGACCTCAGGTGTGGTATCTGATTCGCTCTTCGGCGTTACCTTTCCGACCAGAATGTGTCCCGGACGGACGTATGTTCCGATGCAGACGATACCATCACTGTCGAGATGCTCAAGAAGCTTTTCCGAAGTATTCGGTATATCCTTTGTAAGCTTCTCAGGTCCCAGCTTTGTATCGCGGATATCCACACTGAACTCCTTGATATGGATTGATGTATAGATATCCTCACGGACAACCTTTTCACTGATAAGGACAGCATCCTCATAGTTATAGCCGTTCCAAGGAACGAAACCTACAAGGATGTTCCTGCCGAGTGCAAGCTCACCCTTGTCTGTCGCAGGACCATCTGCAAGGACATCACCTGCATCAACATGGTCACCAACATATACGATGGGCTTCTGGTTGAGACAGGAATCCTGGTTCGTCCTTTCAAACTTATGAACTTCGTAAGTATCGATGTCACCCTCGATTTCAGCCTCGGCCTTATCCACAAGGACTTCGATCCTTGTAGAAGAGACGTATTTTACAGTTCCAGACCTCTTGGCCTTAATCAGGACTCCAGAATCGTATGCAGCCCTCTGCTCCATACCTGTTCCGACCCTTGGGGCCTCTGGGAATACAAGAGGTACAGCCTGACGCTGCATGTTCGATCCCATGAGGGCACGGTTTGCATCATCATGCTCAAGGAACGGGATGAGGGATGTAGCGACAGATACTACCTGCTTAGGAGAGACATCCATCCAGTCGATCTCCTCAGGACGTGCTGTTCCATAGTCTCCGTTCTCTCTTACAGATACCTCTTCCTCAAGGAAATGACCATCTTCGTCGATCTTTGCGTTTCCCTGAGCAATCTTGCATCTCTCCTCGTCGTTGGCATCAAGATATTTGACTTCATTGGTAACGATACCGTTCACAACCCTCCTGTATGGAGTTTCAATGAATCCAAGGTCATTGATGCGTGCATAGTTCGCAAGAGAGAGGATAAGTCCGATGTTGGAGCCTTCAGGGGTCTCGATAGGACAGATTCTTCCATAATGGGTATAGTGAACGTCCCTGACTTCGTAGATGGCACGTGCGCTGCTTCTGGAAAGTCCTCCCTTAGGACCGAGGGCAGAGACCTTTCTCTTGTGTGTAAGCTCTGCAAGGGGGTTCACCTGGTCCATGAACTGTGAAAGCTGGGAAGAACCGAAGAACTCCTTGATCGCGCCGACAATCGGTTTGATCGAGATGATTTCCTGTGGCTTCACAGTGTCATCGGCGATGTTCATCTTCTCCCTGGCAGTCTTCGCCATCCTGGAGAATGCATCCATGATATTGTTCTGAAGAAGCTCTCCGACAGTTCTTACACGCCTGTTTCCAAGAGCATCGATATCATCTTCCTTGATTCCGCCTTCGCAGAAGAGCTCAAGATTCCTTACTGTCTCTATGACATCTTCAGGGAGTAAAGAGGTGCTGGTCTTATACTCCTCCTCGTTCATGCCATAGAACTTCTTGTTGAGTTTGTAGCGACCGATGTTTGAAAGGTCGAAACCTCTGGAATGCAGGAACATCTCCTGGAAATAGCTGATGATCCTGTTCGGATCAGGGAATGTCTTAAGGTTCTGGGGAAGAGCGTTCTTACAAGCATCGACGATCTGGTTGATATACTCGTTCTGGAACTCCTCAGACTCCTCATTCCTGTAATGCGGGCAGAGGATGGATTCCCTCTTGAGTGTCTTGATTACAGCAAGCTCAGGATGGTCGATATCCTTTCCACCTGCATCGATGACCTCAACCTCCTCGATTCCCATGTTGTTGAGCTCTCTGAGCTCGATGGTGCCAAGCTCATCTCCGGCTGCGTGAATGAGGTCATCCTCGACACGGAGGTCCTTGAAGCAATAGAACTTCTGGTCACCATAGTCTTCCGCAGTGCTGATCTTCTGACTTGTATAGAAAGCACTGACGATCTTATCGCGGGTGTCGATTCCGAGCACACGCAGGAAGAACGTTACGAGGAAAGGCTTCTTTCCGATGCTCACCTGGATGATGTTGTTAACCCTCTTCTTCTCCTGATTGGAGGAGACATCACCACTCTTCTTGGTATCGATCTTCTCGTTCTTTCTTGTAAGCGCGAACTCTACTTTTGTTCCCGCATATGGATATAGCGTCCCGTAGAAAACAGATGAAGCATCCATTCTCTTTCCGAGTTTGAATACGATTCCCGGGGAGCGGACAATCTGTGAAACGATTACCCTTTCTGCTCCGTTTATAATGAATGTGCCGCGGTCTGTCATGAGTGGGAAATCACCGAAGAAGATCTCCTTCTCCCTCATCTCTCCGCTTCTAAGGCTCAATGTAACTTTGGCTTTTACAGGCACACCATAGCTTCTTCCCTTCTTCTTGCACTCGGATTCAGAGTACTTAATGCCGTCCATATCGACTGTGTAGCCGTTATAGATGACCATCATGTCATCGTTTGGACTCTTGATAGGGAATACAGTTCTGAAAATATGCTCCAGACCGTAGGATGGATCTGGCTCCAGACCTTTTTCAAGTCTGTCCAGCTGTAAGAATTTCTTATAGGATTCAGTCTGAATTCCGATAAGGTTTGGTAATGTGCAGACTTCCGGCAGTTCAGAGCCGATGTCCATTCTCTTCAAGGGTTTACCATTAGAACCCATTCCTGTACCTCCATAGGATGGGGAAAATCCCATCTTGTTCAGCACCGAAGTACTAAAATAAATGATATCTAAAAAGACACGTTATGCCATCGGGGTCTCCGATGGCATGTTCCCGGGGCAAAAGCCCCAGGTGAAAATCATAGAAGCTTAGTTAGCAGCAGCAACTTCAACTACACAACCAGCAGCCTCGAGCTTCTCCTTCATGGATGCAGCCTCTTCCTTGCTGGCTCCTTCCTTGAGCACACCACCGTTCTCGCAGAGGTCCTTAGCTTCCTTGAGGCCGAGACCTGTGATAGCGCGGACTTCCTTGATACATGCAATCTTCTTTGCAGCATCTACGCTCTTGAGAGTGATGTTGAACTCTGTAGGCTCTTCAGCAGCAGCCTCAGCAGGAGCAGCAGCTCCAGCAACAGCAACAGCAGCAGCTGCAGCCTGTACACCAAACTTCTCTTCCATCATCTTAATAAGATCGGAAACTTCCATTACTGTCATGTTTGCAATGGACTCTAGGATTTCTTCTTTTGTAGCCATATTATCTACTCCTTATCTTTTTTTAACGGTTTAGCAGGTTACTTGTAGACTAAAACCGTATGTTTTCAGTTTTCTGAAGCAGCCTCTGCTGCTCCACCTTTTGATTCTACATAAGCAAGCAGTGTTGCTGCGAGCTTCTGTACCGGTGCCTTCATCGTACCCATGAGGGATGCAATGAGCTCGAGCTTTGTAGGAAGCTTTGAAAGTGCCTCGATCTGAGCAGGGGTCATGAGCTCCCCGTCGACTAAAGCGCCTTTGATCTGAAGCTTGCCGTTGTCCTTAGCTGCCTCGAAGAGCTTCTTTGCGACGACATTGGCTGTATCCCCTTTTGCAAGAGCAACCGCTGTCGGTCCAATCATCTGCTCCTCGGCTCCACTTCTATCGATATTCTTGAGGGCAATCTTTGCATAGCGGTTCTTTACGACACGGAATGCAGCATCATCCTGGCGGAGAGCCTTTCTGATGTCTGTGATCTGTGCAACTGTAAGACCTCTATAATCAGTGAAGATAAAGCTGCTGTACCCTTCGAACTCATTCTGAAGAGCCTTTACAGCATCCTCTTTAGCCTGGGTGATTCTTGTCTTGTAATCTTCCATTTTCTACTCCTAGTTATTGTTGGATGCAAGAACATCCTTAACATCGACATGGACACCAGGGCCCATTGTGGAAGAGACAGCTACAGAGAGTACGAAATCCCCCTTAGCATCACTTGGCTTCCTGCGGACAATCTCATCGATTGTGACACGGGCATTCTCTACGATCGCCTCTTGATCCATGCTTACCTTGCCGATAGCCATATGAATTACACCTGTCTTGTCAGAGCGGAACTCGACACGACCCTTGTTAAGCTCTGCGAGAGCCTCCTTGATGTCGTTTGTAACAGTGTGAGTCTTCGGGTTAGGCATAAGTCCACGACGTCCGAGAATCGGTCCAAGTCTACCGACATCCTTCATCATGTCAGGAGTTGCGACAGCTACATCGAAGTCGAGCCAACCGCCTCTGACTTTCTCGATAAGGTCGATATCTCCTACGTAAGCAGCACCTGCATCAAGTGCTTCCTGTGCCTTCTCTCCCTTTGCGAAGACGAGAATCTTCTTCTGGGCTGAGAACTGGTTTGGAAGAACTACAGTGTCTCTGACGGACTGACTCTTCTTGAAAGAGAGCTTGACAGATACCTCAACTGTCTCAGGGAACTTAGCGAAAGAGAGTTCCTTTACGAGAGCGACCGCCTCGGAGAGGGTGTAAGTCTTGGTTCTGTCGATCTTCTTTACAGCTTCCTGATATTTCTTACCTCTTTTCATCTTACTTCTCCACCTCTACACCCATTGAACGGGCTGTTCCTGCGATAATCCTCTTTGCAGCTTCGATGTCGTTTGCATTGAGATCCGGAAGTTTTGTAGTTGCGATTTCAGTAAGCTGAGCATCTGTAAGCTTTCCAACCTTCACCTTGTTAGGAGTGCCGGATGCTGTCTCCAGCCCAAGTGCCTTCTTGATAAGCACTGCAGCAGGAGGAGTCTTGAGCTCGAAAGAGAAGCTCTTGTCCTGATAAACTGTGATGACAACTGGTACGATGAGTCCAGCTTCGAATGACTTTGTCCTGTCATTGAACTGCTGAACGAACTGTGGGGCACTGACACCATGAGGACCAAGAGCAGGGCCAACTGGTGGCGCTGGTGTGGCCTTCTGTGCCGGACACTGCAACTTGATTATTGCAGTAACCTTCTTCTTTGCCATATTCAATCTCCTTACGCTTTCGGCCTGGTCTGGGTTGACCGGAAATGTTCGGGCCGCGCGCTGGTATTAACGCCTGTCTACGATCAGGCTCCCACCTTGCTATTGCAAGGGAGTTTTTATAGCTTATAAAATAAACTATGCAAAAAATCAAAAGCCATCCAGCTTTACTGGACGGTCTTCTCAACCTGTGAGAAATCTACATCCACAGGTGTGAAACGCCCGAGGATTTCGAGAGAAAGGCGAAGCTTGCCCTTCTGCAGGTCGATGTCCTCCACAGTACCTTTGAAGGATGCGAAAGGACCGCTTGTAACAAGCACCTCCTCCCCCTTCACAAAATCCTGCTTTGGACGGAATGTCTTTTCTGGAGCAATCTCTCCGGTGCGCTCAAGAATCGAACGATGCTCTCTTGCGCTCAGCGGTGTCGGTGGAACAAGTCCTGACTTATCTGCACTTAAGAATCCCGTAACACCCTGGATCCTGATGATCTTCGTGGTGATCGCCCTCCAGTTCTTTTCCTCCAGGTCGAGCTCTACAAGGATATAGCCAGGCAGGACCTTCCTCTGCTCAATCTTCCTCTCCCCTTTCTCGTTGAGGACTTCGACTGTCTCCATGGGAACGTTAACGCCTGTGCAGTATAATTCGAATTCAGGATCATTCTGTCTGAGCTTATTGATGATTCTCTCTATCTTCTGCTCATATCCTGAATATGTGTGGACAACGTACCAACCTTTTGCCATAAACCAATCCTAGAAAAGTAAATCGAGGCCGAGACCGAGAAGTACGTCTACAAGGCCAAGAACAATAGCAAAGATGACTGTCGAGACGATTACTACAGCCGTTGACTGAAGGACAACCGCTCTTGTAGGCCAGCTGACCTTCTTCATCTCTGCAAAGCATTCCTTGAAATATCTGATAATCTTCTTCATTGGAACCTCTTAGAGCATCAGGCTCAAGGATCCTACAGGCCAAGAGGGACTCGAACCCCCAACATGCGGTTTTGGAGACCGCCGCTCTACCATTGGAGCTATTGACCTGTACGAGCCTTGAGCCGACCACTCCTTATTTTATTTGATCTTTGTCTCCCTGTGAAGGGTGTGCTTGTGCTCGAACGGGCAATACTTCATAAGCTCAAGCTTGTTAGGCGTATTGCGGCGGTTCTTCTCAGTTGTATAGTTCTTCTGCTTGCACTCTGTGCACTGTAAAGCGATCTTTTCTACAGGTCCTTTCTTCTTTGAACTTGCCATAAAATCTCTCCTCGGTATGAACCGTTATTTTCTTTTGAGCCCTCGGCCGGGATTGGACCGGCGACCCCCACCTTACCATGGTGGTGCTCTACCACTGAGCTACAAGGGCGTCTTCTTCACATATCCAGCCATGGACAAAAACCATGTTCATAAAACATGCAACAGCTAAGATAGCAAAAGATGGCATATTTTGTCAATATATCCCATTCAATTTTCAGTCCAGTCTGAAATTACATATCCCGAGAGCAATATTTATAAGGAATTTATAACATTATTCAGCATCAAAAATGGATGGGATGTAAATCAATTCTCATAAACATGAATTGAACAGTTGAATATATTATAAAAAATTATCTAATATAATAAGGCACATTTTCCACAAGAGACATGGAGATTTTTATGGCAACAGAAACTAAGACACGCTACGGAAGAGTCAGCAAGGACATCGCTCAGGATTTTGCTGAGCAGCTCAAATATACATTTGATTCCGACGTCTATCACAGAGACAATCAGGCAAGATATCAGGCTATCTCCCTAGCAATCAGAGACAGGATCATCCACCAGTGGGATGTAACGAGAAAGACCCAGAAGGAAAAGAAGGGAAAGAGGGTCTACTATCTCTCACTCGAATTCCTCATGGGAAGGGCTATGACGAACAACGTCATAAACCTCGGGCTTGAGACACAGGTGAAAGAAGCACTCAAGAGCCTTGGATACGACTGGGAGGAACTGAGGGACCAGGAGCCGGATGCTGGACTTGGAAACGGAGGACTGGGAAGGCTTGCAGCCTGCTTCCTCGATTCCCTTGCGACACTTGAGATTCCTGCATACGGATACGGCATCCGCTACAACTATGGAATATTCAACCAGCAGATCAAGAACGGCTGGCAGGTGGAGCAGCCGGACAACTGGCTCAAGGATGGCAATCCATGGGAAATCATGAGAAGAGACCTCGTATTCCCCGTCTACTTCGGAGGAGAGGTTAAATCATACAGGGAGAGTGGAAGGGACATCTTCGTCTGGGAACCGAAAGAGCAGGTGAACGGTATGGCTTACGACACACCTATCGTAGGCTACGGCGGAAAGACCATCAACACCCTGAGACTATGGAGTGCGATGAGCCCAGAGGGATTCTCATTCCAGGAATTCAACAGCGGAGACTATACAGAGGCCGTAAGGAACAAGATCAACGCAGAGACACTTTCCCAGGTACTCTACCCCAACGACACCCTCTACATGGGCAAGGAACTGAGGCTCAAGCAGCAGTATTTCTTCGTATCCTGCTCACTTCAGGATGCAATCAGGAGAGCCAAGAGGGATGGAATCGCATGGAAGGATTTCCCGGACAAGACGGCAATCCAGCTCAACGACACCCACCCATCACTGGCAATTCCTGAGCTGATGAGGCTTCTTATCGACCAGGAAGGACTCGGATGGGACGAGGCATGGGAGATCACAGTAAAGACAATGGGCTACACAAACCACACCCTCATGCCGGAGGCCCTTGAGAAATGGCCGCTTCCTATGCTGGAGAGCCTTCTTCCACGCCACATGCAGATAATCTATGAAATCAACCAGAGATTCATCAGCGAGGCAGTCTCCTTCTTCCCGATGCAGTCCGACAAGATTGCAAAGGTCTCTGTGATTGAAGAGAGCAACCCGAAGATGGTAAGGATGGCAAACCTCTCGATCATCGGAAGCCACAGCACAAACGGAGTTGCAGCACTCCATTCAGAGCTGCTCAAGAAGAGCATGTTCCCTGAGTTCTATACAATCTATCCTGAAAGATTCAACAACAAGACAAACGGAATCACACAGAGGAGATGGCTTTTGGATGCGAACCCGGAGCTTGCGAAGCTCATTACAAGCGCCATCGGAGATAAGTGGATTACGGATTTCGAGGAGATCAGGAAACTCGCATCCTATGCCGATAGCGATTCATTCATCGAGGATTTCTCCAAGATCAAGTACAAGGCGAAGCTCAATGCGGCAGAGTTCCTCAGGAAAGACTGCGGAATAACACTCAATCCAGACACGCTTGTAGATGTACAGATCAAGAGAATACATGAATACAAGAGACAGCTTCTGAACGCGCTCAACATCCTTATGATCTACAACAGGATGAAGAATGATGAGGCATATAGGAACTCCTTTACACCTACGACGTTCCTCTTCGGTGGAAAAGCAGCCCCTGGATATGTGAACGCAAAGCTCATAATAAAATTCATCAACAACATCGCAGCTGTAATCAATTCAGACAGCCAGGTGAACAAGGTGCTCCAGGTCCACTTCATGCCCAACTACCGTGTGACGATGGCAGAGAACGTGATTCCTGCAACAAACATCTCAGAGCAGATCTCCACGGCAGGAACAGAGGCATCAGGAACAGGAAACATGAAGTTCATGTGCAATGGTGCGCTCACACTTGGAACCCTCGATGGAGCCAATGTAGAGATGGCAGAAGAGGTCGGCATGGACAACATATTCATCTTCGGTCACACAGAAGAGCAGATTGCAGAACTGGGAAAGACATATAACCCATATGAATGGGTTGAAAAAGACGATGAGATTAAATCGATGCTCGCTCTGATCGAGTCCGATTACTTCAACATCCATGAGCCGAATATCTTCGAACCTCTCAGAAAGAGCCTCTTCGACTACGGCGACAAGTACTTCCTGTTTGCCGACCTCAGAATGTATCACGAAAGACATGAGGAGGCGGAGAAGCTCTACAAGGAGAACCAGAGGGAATGGAACAGGAAGGCGATACTCAATATTGCGGCATCTGCAAAGTTCAGCTCAGACAGGACCATAAAGGAGTATGCAAAGGACATCTGGAATGTCTCTCCATGCAAAGTGAAGAAGGCAAAGGACGATACGGTTCTTGAAGACGCAAGGAACAAGGACGTAAAGTAAAGAGAGAAACACAGTCTTCGAGGTCTGGCGAAAAGCCAGGCCTTTTTTTAAGCATCCACAGAAAATTTTTTACACATCTGCGACCTTTCCGCTTTCTATATGCAAGGAGTAAAAAGATGGAAGACGGAAAACGGATGGTTGCAAGGCTCTTTGTGAGTTTCGGCTCGGAGACCGAGGTCGAGGATGATTATTTTGATGTGTATCTCTGGATGAGAGAGGACGGTAAAATCAAAATAGACAAAATCAGACAGAACATCAGCATCAACAAAGCCATTGCAAAGAAAAAAGAGATGGAGGTGAGGAAAGAGCAGAAATGGTCCGATAATCCAGACATGAGACTTCTGCAGATCATGGACAGAGGGAAAAAGGACCTGGAGTGTTTCGTATCTCAAATCAGGAATGAGGAAGGCGAAGAGCACTCGGAGCTGAGAATATTCTACCTCATGCTGTGGAACATGTTTGAGAAAGATGCAACAACATACACCATTGAGTTCAGGGATAAGATAAGCGGAGAGAATTTCATCCTGACTTTTCTCAACATAGAAAGAGGAAGGGAGGATGAAAGATGGCAAGGAAGGAACTTTAAATATCATGAAGAGAGCCTGATCGGAATGCTGCAGGATCCCCAAAAGGCTCGAAAACTCCTGGCAACCTTACTTATCATACGGGATCAAGAGGAGGAGTGGTTTGATCTATGGGAGCCTTCAAATAGGCAGATATGAGAACAGGAAAAGGAGAATTGGTGCAAAGACCAAGGCAGGGAGGAAATTCCCTGTCTTTATCTTCCTTATCTCCAGAAGGGAGAGCGAAAGCATGATAAGAAGGTATCCGCCTACTGCACTAATCATCGCAATCCCGTCATCTCCAAGCATAGGGCTTAAAAAACCTCCTGCAAGAGTGAAGAACCCTTGATAGACGATTATCGTAAGTGCAGATAGGAACACACCCTTTCCATAGGCCGCAGCAAAGACGACTGCCATGAAGCCGTCCATCACGCTTTTTATGAGAATAAGCTCATAGTCGCCTACAGTTCCCGCATCTATGCTTCCGACTATGCTCATCGCACCGGAGCAGAAAAGAAGGCTGGAATTCAGGAAGCCGATGCCGAAGGATACATCATCCCCTTCCCCTTTGGGAGCGAACCTCTCCCCCAATGAAAGCACCCTCTCCTCAATCCTGAGTGCCGTACCTGCAAACCCTCCCAGGATAAGGGAGAACAGTGCGGCGAGGGTATCGGGAGCATCAAAGGCCATATCAAGACCGAGCACAAGAGTGATGAGACCCGATGATGTCATCACAACCGTCTTGAACTCACTGCTTATCTTGGATTTGAAGAAAAGCCCCAGGAAAGCCCCTATAATAACTGCCGATGCATTGATAATCGTTGCTATCATGGAAAAGAGAATAAGTCTTTCCAGCCTTCAAAAGCAAGATTATAATAGCTCTATGACTACTGTTTTTCTTCTGGCAGGGCTCTCAAAGAGAATGGGAGGGAACAAGCTTCTGCTCCCCTATCATGGCAGATACCTTTTCGAAAGCACCCTTGAATCAGCACTGACATTCTCCGACAGGATAATAGCGGTGCTGGGATATGAAGAAGAGAGGATGAGGGATGCACTCAAAGGCTATGATATCGAAATAAGGGTCAACAGGGATTATAAGCAAGGACAGAAGTCAAGCACACTCACAGGGCTATGCGGCATCTGGGACGACATTGCAATCCTTCCAGGAGATCTTCCTCTTTTAAGGAATGACGACTGGGTGGAGGGACTGAGGTACATAAGCCTCAACCTTCCGGCCCGTCCAACTTTCGACGGCATGGCAGGCCATCCCGTTTTCGTTCCAAGAAGACTGAAAAAAGGCCTTGAGACAAGCTCAAAGCCTTTCAAAGTCTATCTTGAGGACGAGGGCATATACCAATACCCCGCATCCATAGGATGTATCTTCGACATAGATACGAAGGAACGCTACGAAGAGCTACTCGACATGGACGGCACCATCAACAAGCGTTAGATGGACATCCTTTGCGCTATCCGCGCCTGAAGAGCCAAGGAGGAATACAGAAAGAGGATTCTCCACTTCGTTCTGTATGGCTCTCCTGATAGGTCTGGCTCCAAATGTCGGGTCGAATCCCGCCTCCATTATCTTGCTCTCGACACTATCGTCCCATGTAAGGTCGACACCTTTTTTCGCCATCCTCTCCTTCAGATTTGTAAGCTCAAGGCGGACAATCTTCCTCACCTCGTTCTCTCCAAGAGGATTGAATACGACGATCTCATCTATCCTGTTCACGAACTCGGGTTTGAATGCACTTCTTATCGCATTCATCACATTCTCTTTCGCATGCTCGCTATCGCGGAGTATGTACTCCGATCCGAGATTGCTCGTCATTATGATGATCGTGTTCGTAAAGTCCACAAGCCTTCCCTGTCCATCTGTAAGACGACCGTCATCAAGGACCTGGAGAAGTATGTTGAACACATCAGGATGGGCTTTTTCTATCTCATCGAAGAGTATTACAGAATAAGGCCTTCTTCTTACGACCTCTGTAAGCTGTCCACCCTCTTCATATCCGACATATCCTGGAGGAGCTCCGATAAGACGTGATACAGAGAACTTCTCCATGTACTCACTCATATCGATCCTTGTAAGAGCCTTCTCATCATCGAAAAGAAGGAATGCGAGCTGCTTCGCAAGAAGTGTCTTACCCACTCCTGTAGGACCGGCGAAAAGGAACGAGCCAAGGGGCCTGTGCTCATCAGAGATTCCCGCCTTGTTACGCCTTATGGCATTGCTTACAGCCTTTATCGCCTCATCCTGTCCGATGACCTTCTCACTGAGGGTCTTATCGAGATTGAGATACTTCTCCTTCTCCGACCCCAGCATCTTGGACACAGGTATCCCAGTCCAGATTGAGACGACTTTAGCTATATCGTCATCCGTGACCTCTTCTTTCAAAATGCCCCCCAGGCTCTGTACCTTGCCTTCCGCCTCCTTAAGCTCACTCTGGAGCTTTGGAATAGTACCATGCTTGATCATAGCCGCTTTCGAGAGGTCTCCGTTACGCTCGGCCATCTCCTCTTCGGCATTAAGTCTCTCGAGCTCAGCCTTCTTCTCTCTGAGATTCGAGATGCTGGTCTTGGCGTTCATCCATTCAAGATGCATCGCATCGTATCTCTCCTTATAAGAAGAGAGTTCCTCTTCTATCTTCTTGAGCCTCTCCTTGCTTGCCTCATCATCTTCTTTTGAAAGCGCCTGCTTCTCAATGTTGAGCTGCAGCATCTTCCTCTCTATTCCATCAAGCTCTGCCGGCTGGCTTTCAAGTTCGATCTTGATCTGGCTTGCAGCCTCATCTACGAGGTCGATAGCCTTGTCTGGAAGGAAACGATTGGTAAGATATCTGTCAGAGAGTACAGCGGCAGCCACAAGAGCCTCATCCTTTATCCTTACTCCGTGATGTACCTCATACTTGTTCTTCAACCCTCTCAATATGGAAATGGTATCCTCTACCGACGGTTCCTTGGTATAAACAGGTTGGAATCTTCTTTCGAGGGCCTTATCCTTCTCGATATACTTACGGTATTCATCAAGCGTAGTTGCGCCGATGGCATGAAGCTCCCCTCTTGCAAGTGCGGGTTTGATCAGGTTCGAGGCATCTGTAGATCCTTCTGCAGCTCCTGCTCCGACAATTGTGTGGAGCTCATCGATGAAGAGGATTATACTGCCGTTGCTCTTTGCAATGTCATTAACAACCCCCTTGAGCCTCTCCTCGAACTCACCACGGAACTTCGCTCCTGCGACCAGGGCTCCGAGATCAAGGGAAAGAAGTCTCTTGTCTTTGAGGCTCTCTGGGACATCGCCCTTTGCAATCCTCTCCGCAAGTCCTTCCACGATAGCCGTCTTTCCCACCCCCGGTTCTCCAATGAGGACAGGGTTGTTCTTCGTCCTCCTTGAGAGGACCTGCATGACACGTCTTATCTCCTCATCCCTTCCGATTACAGGATCAAGCTTATCCTCCATAGCAAGGCGGGTCATGTCACGGCAGTACTTCTCAAGTGCCTGATAGCCGCTCTCAGGATCGTTTGATGTGATCTTCTTATCCCCTCTTACACTCTTGAGTGCTTCAAGAACACTTTTCTCATTGATGCCATATTTTTCAAGGATACTCTTGACATCCGGGTCTTCCCTTAATGCTGCAAGCAGGAAATGCTCTGTGGAGACATACTCGTCCTTGAATTCCACAGAAACCTTCTCGGCCCTTGAAAAGACCTTCTGAAGTGCTCGTGATACACCTCTGTTCACATCCCCATAGATCTTGGGAAGACGCTCTAGATAAGAATCAATCTCATTCCTTACATCCTCCACAGGTGCACCTATTTTCTCAAAAAGAGGGATGATTATCCCCTCTTTATCAGATAACAGAGCAGAAAGGATATGGAATGTGGTTATTTCAGTAGAAGACTTGTCCTCTGCCATTGATACAGCCGAATTTATCGCCGCTTGCATCTTCAAAGTATATTTGTCGAAATTCATATAAACCTCCAAACATCATGGAAGCATCATCACACAGGAGTAATGTAATAAGAGATGGGGAAATCGGCAAGAATCAACAGCTTTTGAAGGAACTCAAATAGCTCTTTACGAAATCCATGCTCTCCTCTCTGTTGAAATTCTTGAAAAAAGCAATCTGGAAACAGAACGATTCCATAAGGGAGAATATATGCCTTGACGTCATGTCCACATTGCAGGATGGGGAAATAGTCTTTTTCTGCATCCCTCTCGTAAGAAGCCTTTTGAAAAGTATCGACAGCTTTGCCGTACGTTTGTATATTATCTCTGAAAAATCTTTATTGAACTCCTTCTCATGGAGCATCACCTCCATAAGACGTGTCAGCTCAGCCTCAGCAGAGATGGCATAGTCGATTATACGGGTGCAGATTGCGATTATCTTGTCGATCTCATCACCGATAGTCTCATCAAATGCCAGAGCGGAGAGCTCCGTGAACAGATGTCCTGTGACAAGCTTGACCGCGTAATAGTAGATTTCATCCTTGTCTTTGAAATACTGATAGATGGTTGGACGCGAGAGCCCCGCCTTTTCCGCAATCAGGGAAAGGTTAGCCTCCCTGTAGCCGACATCTGCAAAAACTTCGAGAGCCGTCTTCAGGATGTTCTCCTTACGCATCTCATGATCTATCTTCTTTGGCATAAGAAAATAATACACTGTATTTTGACAAAAATAAAGTATTTTGTCAGGATTAATTATTAATAATAATTATTATTTAATAACAGATATCAAATATTGACAATTTATGGAAACTCAACTATCTTCTATAATAGATAAGGAGACTTTAAATGGCTGTATTTTATTTTTGCAAAGAGTGTGGAAACGTATTTACATCAGTTAATAAAGCAACAGTGAACTGCTGCGGAGAGACATGGAATCCCCTGGAAGTCGCAGGAGAGCCGAATGAGAAGCATCAGCTTGATGTGAAGGTTGAGAATGGAAAGAGAATCTACACATCCCATCATCCACAGACAGACGAGCATTATTTCGCCTTCATCGCATTCGAATGCAAATGCGGAACAACGAAGATCAGATACTTCAAACCGAATGAAGAGGTCAGGTTCTGTCTTGATGAAGACAAGCATGGAAAGCTCTATTGGTTCTGCAACCTCCATGGACTTTACGAGATGGAAGTCTGATTGCAGGTCGAATCCCATGGTATGCGGCTCAAAAGGGAGCCGCTTTTTCTTTTCTAATATTCAAGCGTATCTGAGAGCGTTGCGACCATGACGGCCTTTATGGTGTGCATCCTGTTCTCAGCCTCATCGAAGACTACACTCCTTGCGCTTCTGAAGACCTCGTCCGTCACCTCCATCTCCGTTAGGGAGAACTTCTCATAGACTTCCTGTCCTATTGCAGTATTCAGGTCATGGAACGAAGGAAGGCAGTGTTCGAAAATCACACCGTCATTTCCACTCGCATCGAGCAGATCCATGGTCACCTGGTAAGGCTTTAAGAGCTCAATCCTCTCCTTCATCTTATCTTCCTCACCCATAGAACACCATATATCCGTATAGATGACATCGGCACCTTTGACAGCCTCTAGAGGATCTGTGGTGACAGTGATCGCAGCGCCGCTTTTTGCAGCATTGGCCTTGCATCTATCAAGAAGAGCATCATCCGGATAGAGGCTCTTTGGAGTTGCTACGGAATAAGAAGAGCCGAGAATCGAACACCCGATCATCAGGGCGTTTGCCACATTGTTCCTTCCATCTCCGACGTATGAAAACTTGATATCCTCCGCATTCTTTCCTGTATGCTCCATCGCCGTCATCATATCCGCAAGGAACTGGGTAGGATGGTCTATGTCTGTCAGGCCGTTCCACACAGGGACATTGCTGTATAATGCAAGGTCCTCGACGACCTTCTGCTCGTAGCCTCTGTATTCGATTCCATCAAAAAGACGGCCAAGGACCTTCGCGGTATCTTCAAGGCTCTCCTTCTTCCCCATCTGTGAATTGGTCAGGAAAGTAACAGAAGCCCCTTCATCATGTGCAGCAACCTCGAAAGAACACCTTGTCCTTGTACTTGTCTTATCGAAAAGAAGTACGATGTTCTTTCCCTCCAAGAGTTTTCCATCGACCTCTTTGATATGACTTAAACCCTTCTTCTTCGCCTTAAGTGCAAATGAAAGAGAGAGCAGATATTCAATTTCTTCCTTTGAAAAATCAAGAAGAGTCAGAAAGCTTCTTCCTTTTAGATTCATAAAACCTCCTCCTTTATTTGAATATTAAATATTTATACAATAAACAGTCAAGTATTATTGTATTTTTATTCAGTTTCACTAGGATTCTCTTCTATTAAAGGTATATCTATACCATTGCTTCCATCATCGGAAAGTTCTATGTTCTGAAGCTTCTGAGCTATCATGCCGTTTCTCTTTATGACCGACTCGATCCTCCTTCCTGCTGTTCCAATGGCATTCTGTGTCTGTACAAGCTCCTCGGAGAACTTAGCCATAAGCGATTTTATCTTCGCAAAGAGATCCCTGACTTCTTTAGTCTTCTTCTCGATCTGAAGCGTTCTGAATCCCATGCCGAGGCTGATAAGCAGAGCAGAGAATGTCGTAGGGCCGCTTATGATGACCTTGTAGCGGTTCTGTATGCCGTCAACATACCCCGGGTCTCTTAAGAGTTCGGCATAAAGGCTCTCTGTGGGAACGAACAGGATGGCGAAATCGGTAGTCCGCGGAGGGTTGATGTATTTCTCGGAAATATCCTGCGCCTCCTTCCTCACCCTCTCCCTCAAAGCCTTTAGGGAGAGCCTCACAGCCTCTTCATCCTCGTTTGTGACAGCATCGACATAACGCTCATAATCTTCTTTCGGGAACTTCGAATCTATGGGTATGTACACCTGTCCGTCATCCTTTCCAGGAAGGCGTACTGCGAATTCCACGACCTCAGAACCTTTGGCCTTTGGATGGAAATTCCTTACATACTGCTCGGGAGAGAGGATATCGGAAAGGATTGCCTCGACCTGCACCTCCCCCCAGACACCACGGCTTTTGACATTGCCGAAAATCTTATTCAGATCACTTACATCCCTGCTGAGTTTGTTTATCTCCCCCAGAGCCGAACGCAACTGGTCGAGATTGTTGGAAACAAGCTTGAAACTCTCTGTGAGCCTGGTCTCCAAGGTGCTCTGAAGTTTCTCATCGACGGTTTTCCTCATCTCTTCAAGCTTCTTCTCATTATCTGAGCGGATCTTCTCCATATCCGCCCTCACAAGAGAGACGAGGGTCCTGGTCTGTTCCGAGATGTTGGTGATGCTTTTCTCGTTCTCTGCCCTTATCTTCTCAAACTCCCCCTGAAGTGATTTTGAAAAGGCCTCCATCTCACTTTTTGATGCAAGCTTCAGATCCATCAGGGAGGAAGAGAGCCTCTCATTCATGGTGGAGATGGAAGCATTCAGGCTCTTGCTCTGGCTCTCACTCTGTGAATAAAGGTTTCTGGTAGCAGAAAGTGATGATTCCATGTTCTTCTCAAGATATGATGCAACCTCTTTCCTGAACTCGTTGCCATCTCTCTCCATGTTCTCAAAATATATCCTCAACTTGCTTTCCAGCGCCATAAGCTTCTCCCCTTCCCCTTCTGAAGAGGATCTTCTAATCTTCCTTATGGTCACCATAGCAATGATCAATGCTATGATGAGAAGGAAATCCGTAGCAATCAGCGCCAATACCAATGTCTGCATAGAAACAAGCTCTCCTTACGGATGGTTATCCGTACCAAAAAGATAATAGCATGAAAAAAGAAAACTTTTCAGAAAAAGAAAAGGGTACGACATATGCCATACCCTTCATAACACCGATAGCGGTTCTCAGTCTACGAGAACGACCTCCCCGTTAGGATACCTCTGAGCGACATAATCCTTGACCTTGTCACTCTTAAGTGCGCTTACGAGAGCCTGGATCGCCGGGCTCTCCTCATTCCCAGGCTGAACGGCGATTACGTTCACATATGGGCTGTCGGCACCCTCCACATAAAGTCCGTCACGTGTTGCGATGAGTCCTGCAGGGATTGCATAGTTGCCATTGATTACAGCAGCATCGACATCCTCAAGGATTCTTGGGAGTGTTGCAGCTTCAATCTCTCTGAATTCAAGACCCTTGGGATTGTCTACGATATCCTGGGGAACAGCCTCAAGACCGGCATCCTCTGCCAGTGTGATAAGACCTGCGGACTGCAGAAGAAGAAGCGCCCTGCCTTCATTTGTAGGATCATTAGGGATTGCAATCATCGCCCCTTCTGGAATCTCATCAAGTGAGGAATATGTCTTTGAATAAAGAGCGAGAGGCTCGATATGGATGCCTCCAGCACTTACAAGGTTGTATCCACGCTCTGCGTTGAAGCTTTCGAGATAAGGAAGATGCTGGAAGAAGTTAGCATCTATCTCACCTGACTGAAGGGCCTCATTAGGAGTCACATAGTCTGTGAATTCAACGACTTCAAGCGTGTAGCCTTCAGCAGCAAGGTCATCTACGACAAGGGAAAGCATTACCCCGTGGGGATCTGGAGTAGCTCCAACCCTGATTGTATCTGTGATCTCATTAGCCTCCTTGGCTCCGTTTGCGAAAACGGATGCAGACAGAACAACTAAAACCAAAAATGTTACCAATATTTTCTTCATCTTTCTCTCCTTATGATGATTGTCTGAAATTCAAGTATCATAAAGGCCGAAGCCTTTATTTTAAGTTACGTAGATAATAATGTGCCTGATAATAAATGAAATACTATGCCCTGACGGGCATCATCATGGAGAGCATGTGCATCATGGAAATGTTGGAATATGTCATTTTCATCACTCTCCTTTTCTTAAGATGAGTCAACTATAACTTAAAAAAATTCATTATTCAATGCATGAATATGCAAAATCAGAAATTTTTCTCACTTTTTTTTATCATCATACATTCTACCGTCCGCCAGGTCTACAGCATCCCTGAGTTTCACTTTTTTCGTATTTATGCGCACATATCCGATTGATACGACATCATCCCCATGCTTGGAACTCAGCTTCGATTTAAGCCTTTCTGTCAGGATTTCCGGGCTCCTGTCCGGTGATGAGGGGGAGAAGACGACGAATTCATCCCCTCCCGTCCTGTATCCAAGCTGGTTGAAATACGGGAATGTCTCGATTATTGCTTCCGCCACCTCCTTCAGGAGCATATTCCCCGCAGAGTGGCCTTGACTGTCATTCACCTGTTTCAGGTTATTGACGTCTATGACATATACATCGACAAACCTCTCACCATGCCATGGCTGAGTGATTATGCTGTCATAGCTGCTTCTGTTTCTAAGCATCGTAAGAGGGTCCCTGTAGACCGCAGTAAGGGCAGCTTCCTTTTCCGCCCTCTCCTTCGTCTCAAGCAGATATACGGAGAGGCTCTTGAAAAGGATGGCGACCGTAGAGCATGCAAGCACCTCAAGGGTGACAGAGGTATTCAATCCAATCTTCAGAATCAGCAGAATCCACTCGATCAGGAAGCTTACGATCATTATTGAGATGATTATCAGGAAGATCCCGACCTTCTCTTTTTCCGCGAAGAAAAGATAGCAGACATATAGGAAGAGGAGAGCCGCATATGCAAGGACGAAAGTCGTCGCAAGGGTAAGACACTCGGAATAACCATACACACCGATGAAAGAAAGGATTCCCACTATGTAGTAGCAGGCTATGAAGAAGAGGGATGTAAAATAGAACCCTCTGAGCCTTCTCTCCTTTCTCAGGGGATAGTTGTATATGAAATAATTATAGAGTGCATATGGCAGGAAGAATATGCAGAAATTAGATACAGTTGCAGGCAGGACTGTGTTTTCCACAATGTACTGTCTCGAGCGGGACTGGAAGAAGAGCCATAGGGAGAGCAGCATAAGCAGGAATGCAGATGAAAGAAGGCTTTTACGAGTATCGGCCTCTTTTGCGAAACAGAAGGCTAAAAAGGCGATGAAAGCCATGAATGACAGGGTATATGAAATGATCAGAGGCTCAATCTCCCAGAACAGTGTTTCGACCTCCAAGCTTGCGAAATCACCGAATTTGATGAAGGCAAGGTTGATTCCGCTTACTGCAGGCTCCACGACAGCTTCAATCCTGAGCTCCTTATTCACGGATGAATCAGGAAGGGGGATGTAGAATGTTGTTCCATATCCGTATTCAGGTCTTCCCTCCTCTCCTGCCTCCGGATAATATGAATACAGGAGAGTCTGCTCAAGATATACATTGAACTTGGTCGAATTGAGCCTTATAGCGACAGCCTCCCCGTCTTTCACATAATCAGGAATCGTAATCGAATAAATCAGTCTGGCAAAAGGTCTGAGGTACTTTCTTATGATCGGGGTGTACTCCATACCCACATACTCACCATCTATGGTTGTCATGACAGGGCCATCATAATCCCTTGCATACCCTGAGACAGGTCTCAGAGTAGCATAGGACGAGACAGAAAGAGCTGCAATCAATGCTATGATTGAGAGAAGGAATATGCATGATGCTATGATATGTCTCCTATCGGCTTTCATTCTTCTCCCTCTTCATACGCAGCACCTTGCCATCAAGCTTTTTGAAAAAAGCTGCTATATCAGGATCCGCAGAGAGGTCAAGGACATCTCCCATACCACTTACACCATACCTCTCATCCATCGCCTCATATTTTGAAACAATTGAAGAAAGGATTTTCTCCCCGTCTTTCCCTCCCTCTATGATGACAATGAACTCGTCCCCTCCGATACGGAATGCAGAAATGCCATCCGACACCCTTTCTTTCACCACGCATCCGAAATCCCGTATCAGCTCATCACCCCTGAGATGTCCCTGGCTGTCGTTTACCGCCTTAAGGCCGTCCAGGTCGAAGAACATGACATAATAGCAGCCACGCTCCTCCTTCATCTTCTCCAGATACAGTTTGAAGGAATTGACATTCTCAAGCCCCGAAAGGCTGTCTATATGGCTTTTGCTCAAAACGGCATTTATATTCACTATCATCTCATTCTCCTCCGCATACGTCCTTACTGCATCAAAGACACAGATTATGAATGAGACAGAGGAGAGGATGATGTTCACCACATCAAAGACAACCCCTTCAGAGAGGAAAGGTGCCAGCATCAGGCGCAGAAAGTTCTTTATGAGGAAAAGAAGCATGATGATAAGATAAATCCCTGTCTTCTTGCTCTTGAATCTGAAGAGCGGAATCGAAGCGACCGTCAGGAATATTATCGTACATGGCTCAAGCAACAGATAGATCATGCTGAAATCCGCAAGGCGGAAGAAGCTCAGTAATGAGAATATAGGGAACAAGAGCGTTATGCAGGCGGCAAGAGAACTTAAGAACGAGTACGGTGCGAATTCCTTTATATCAGAGAAATTGCTTCTAAGCAGCAATAAACATAGAAAAGGGGTGAGGGTACGAAGGAAGACAGCAGAAAGGGAAGAAAACAGAGGATTCCCTATAAGAAGCTCCGAAAGCAGGGACTCAAGGAATATCGTAAGTGTTATATCAAGGACAAAAAGGCTGAAAATCAGGAATTTCCTCCTCTTCTCCCCTTTTAACAGGAAGGAGAGGATCAGCAGCATGACACCTAGCGATATCATGGAAATCAACAGGACCGACGGCCATTTATAGGGATCGAAGAAATAATGGTAGTTGGAACTTGTGTTTCCTATCACAGGGAC
Source organism: Candidatus Ornithospirochaeta stercorigallinarum (assembly GCA_018711525.1). Classification (GTDB taxonomy): domain Bacteria; phylum Spirochaetota; class Spirochaetia; order Sphaerochaetales; family Sphaerochaetaceae; genus Ornithospirochaeta; species Ornithospirochaeta stercorigallinarum. Next base: position 5,314 of record DVIF01000013.1, on the reverse strand, counting down.
ACAGATCTCAAACATCAAAGGTCCGCTTGCACCTCCTTCATATTCGACAAGTACCGAAGATCCGGAATACCTATCATAAAGCGGAACCGAGTGATACATTCTCACGGAAGGATATGCATAGCCTCCAGGATAGACATATGAGTATATCTCTTCTCCATCGACATACACCCGTAGCCCGCAGCCCCTCGTCTGAAAGGCAAGGGCCTCCCCGTCCCTGACAACAGGAAGGGAGAACTCAACAGAATACTCACCTCCTTTGAGAAAAGATAGGGAATAGAAAGGAAGGCTACGGGATATCACACTGCCGTTTTCAATGACATGATAATCAGCATCAAGATATCTTGAGCCTTTGGAAGACGGAGCGTTATAGCTCGATTCATGGAAGAGATAGACAGGCTGGAACACTATAAGAGGCAGAAGAATCAGAGAGAGGAAAAACAGAATCCTTTTCAGTGTAGCGCCCGTCATGTCCCAACATCACCGTTTTGCAATCAGATGATTGCTGATCTTATTACCTGCGACCTGGATCAATTCGACAAGAACAAGGATGACGACCACAGCCGCCACCATATATGAAGGATTGAACCTCTGATATCCATACCTGATTGCCAGGTCCCCAAGACCTCCTCCTCCGAGGGCTCCTGCCATAGCTGAATACCCTATGAGGTTTATGATTGTAAGAGTGACGCCCGAGACAAGGGAAGGCATCGCCTCTGGAATCATGACCTTCAGTATTATCTGCCTGTTCGTCGACCCCATCGCCCTTGCAGCCTGAATGACACCAGGATCTATCTCCTTGAGTGCGGACTCAACTATCCTCGCCACAAATGGAGCAGCGGCAATCGAAAGAGGAACAATCGTAGCCTCTGTTCCGATAGCTGTTCCAAGTATGATACGCGATAGCGGCATCAGCAATATGATGAGGATGATGAAAGGAAAGCTTCTGAAGATGTTTACAATCCTCGACAGGATCGTATTGATGACAGGAGACGGCATAAGTCCTCCGTGCTCCTCAGAATCCGTAATCTGCAGTATTATGCCCAGAGGAAGTCCGATCAGGACGGAGAATATGGTCGAAAACAAGACCATTTCCAGTGTCTCTATAGTAGATGAGAACACGATATCAAACATTCTGCTCATTTCTCCTCCTCCACGACAATACCTTTCTCCAACAAAGAAGCCACAGCCTTCTCCTCCCTCTCCTTATCAGGACCGATATCACAGACCATGATTCCAATCTCCTCACCATTGACAGTCTGTACACCAGCGGCCCTGATGTTGAAGATTGCGCCGGTCTCATTCGACACAGTAGAAAGTATTGGAGCATCCGTCTGACTGCCTCTGAAACGAAGGATGTATCTTCCTCCATCCTCAGACCACCTTACAACGGAATCGTGAGAACTCGTGAGATTGGAGAGGAAATCCTTTGTCGTCGCACTCTTGGGGTTTGCAAACACATCGGCCACCGCACCCTCTTCCACTATTCTTCCTGAATCAAGAACCGCAACATAGTCGCAGGAATCACGGACGACCTCCATCTGATGGGTGATCATTACAACGGTAAGGTTCATCTTCTTCTGGATTTCCTTTATGAGGGAGAGAATCGACCTCGTCGTCTGCGGATCGAGTGCGCTTGTAGCCTCATCGCAGAACAGGATATCCGGATTTACAGCCAAAGCCCTTGCTATTGCAACCCTCTGCTTCTGTCCCCCTGAAAGAGTGGATATCGGAGCGTTCCCACGCCCTGAAAGGCCGACAAGATCCAGAAGTTCATCAACCCTCTCCCTTATATCTTTCTTATCCATGCCGCAGATCTCCATCGGATATGCGATGTTCTCAGCTGCATTCCTGGAAGAGAAAAGATTGAAGTTCTGGAATATCATACCAATTCTTCTTCTAGCCTTTATCAGGGATTTCTTATCAAGGTTGTCAACTCTTTCTCTATCGTAATAGACCTCACCCTCATCAGGGCGCTCAAGCATTGAAATGAGACGCACAAGAGTACTCTTGCCTGCCCCTGAGCGTCCTATTATTCCAAAGACCGTATTGGAAGGTATATTCAATGATACGTCGTCAACGGCATGAAGTGCGCCGTAGTTACGTCTAAGATGTTTTAATGTAATTTCCATAGTGTAAATATATTATCAAATGGATGATATATTTTAAATCAGCTTGAGCGATAAAAGATGCACTGAAATAAAAAAAGCTGGCAACTACCTACTCTCCCACGGACGGGCCGCAGTACCATCGGCGTGAGAGCGTTTCACTTACGTGTTCGGGATGGGAACGTGTGTTTCAACTCTGCTATGGTCACCAGACTGCCTGATTATGAATGTTTTTCAATATTTGTGCAAGTGCTTATACGAAATCTTCCCTCATGGGGGTGAAGATATCCAGAAGGATACCCTCCTCGAGGCACACGATACCATGGATCACATTGCTCGGATCATAGACAGTATCCCCGACCTTCAGAATAGATTTCTCATCTCCTACTGTAGCCTCAAATACTCCGCTTACAACATAGCTTATCTGCTCATGCACGTGCTTATGTGGAGCTGCAGATGCTCCCTTGTCGAAATGAAGCTCACAAACCATCAGGTCCTTCGAATATGAAAGCACCTTACGAGTAAGTCCCTCGGATGGAGATATCTCCTCCACCTCCTCCGACAAACAGAAATATTTGTTATCCACCATTTCATACCTCCGTAAAACCAATCCTCACCATACTATCATGAATTTCCTTTCCTTTTAAGATTATAAGGGACGATAGTTCCCTATAACCTCTAAAATACATGTTATGCGCATCAGTCAGGCATGTCTGAGGCTCTACGCAAATCGATGGCATCGAGGGGGATGTATAGATTACAGCATGGTTGAAATCATCACTTGCTGTAAGATGCATCACAGCCTTCTCATAAGTGAGAACAGCATCGATACTTCCATTCGTTATGAAAAGGGCATCCTCGTCCAGTCTGGAGACATCTTTCTCCAAGGCTATCTCGTCGCTGACCGTGCCACTGGGGTATTTCTCATCATCAAGGTCTATACGCTTGATTAGATTCACGCTGAGAAACCTGCATCCGCTCTTATTGAAATAGGGATGAAGAGCCAGACCGTATGACAAGTCCTCTTTCCCATTATTCCTGACTTCAAACCTCCAAATTAAAGAAGCCCCATCCACCTTCAGGGATAAGATGAAATCTGCATCATAGGGGAAATCGTCATCCTCAGGAGAGAAAGAGACCTTTCCTTTCACCTCTTCATCATTCTTCTCAATGATCATAAAAGGCATATGCCTCAGCCTTCCATGTCTGTTCCCTACAATCTTACGTCCGCCAAAGGAATAGGAACCACCACGGACCCTGTTAGGGGTCGGAAAAAGAATCGGGATGCCGTATGTCCCTCCGCTCTCTTTCCTTTTCTCATCAAAATACACATACTCATCACCCTTGAATACAAGGGAAGTACATGTCATGCCGTCAGACTCGTCGAACTCAGCCTTTATAAAATCATTTTCTATAGAAACCATGGAAAAAATTATAACCTTATTTCAGAAAACATGAAAAAGAAATTCACATCAAATAATTATTATGGTAGTATGAAAGCCCCTAGACAGTTTCCAGCAAGATTCAGATAAAGGAAGGACAAGTTGGAAGCATATTTTCTCAGCCAAAACATGACGGAATCGGATTCCGCCTTGATATCAGCAATTTTCAAATGTAAGTCGGAGCACCTTAAGGAAGGTGCGGACCTATCTGTGATTGAAGACGGATCTTTGGTCATCATAGCATCGGACTTCAAAGACAGGAGAAGATGCAGGAAGGAGTTTTCCGACAGGGATCTGTACCTGATATATTTCACAGAAGAAAAGATAGAGAATCCCATATGCATCAATAAAACAGTGATTACAGCGGAAAGATTCGGCATCAACAGCCTTATGAGGGCAGCAAAGCAGCTTGGGATAAAGAAGAAAAGGAATCCGGTAGCATCTGAGTTCTATTGGGGAAAGACGCAGAAGATGCTTGAAATCAGGGAAATAGCGGAAAAGGTGACAAGAAACAATATAAGTGTGCATATATCAGGAGAGACGGGAACGGGAAAGACACTGCTGGCAAAATACATAGCAGGGGGAAGGGAGATGATATCTCTAAATTGCTCCTATCTCGACAGCACATTAGCGATGGATGCACTCTTTGGACATGTAAAAGGTGCATTCACAGGAGCAGAGTCAGAGAGAGTGGGTTTATGCAGGAAAGCAGATGGAAAGGTTCTGTTCCTGGATGAGCTGCAGGATCTGCCGTACAGTGCCCAGTCAATGCTTCTGAGAGTGCTTGAAGATGGTGTGATGCGCCCCCTTGGTTCTGATAGGGAGATTAAAGTCAGCTTCAAACTGATTACGGCTTCAAGCCTGGAGAAAAGTGAACTTGAGAAAAAAGTGAGAAAGGACCTGCTATCAAGGATAGGGGTGATTACGCTCACCCTTCCTCCTCTGAGGGAGAGGAAGGTAGACATTCCAGAGCTGATGAAAAAGAAAAAAGCACAACTGATGAAAAAATACGGCAGCTATGAAATCAAGGACATCACTCCATGGATCGATTACAGGTGGGAAGGCAACATAAGGGAACTATATTCAAAACTTGAATACACCTTCACAGTTGGAAGGACACCTGATGAATTAGGCTCCATAAGCGTTCAAAGAGAAGAAAAGGAGATGAAGGAGCTTCCTTCAATGGAGGAAATCAAGAAACAAATAGAAGAGATATGGAAGTAGGATATCTGAAAAAAAATCCCTCGAACAGGAGGGAAAGAAAAGAAATAAAAAAACCTGGCAGCTACCTACTCTCCCACGGACGTGCCGCAGTACCATCGGCGTGCGGGCGTTTCACTTACGTGTTCGGGATGGGAACGTGTGTTTCAGCCCGGCTATGGCCACCAGGAAGGTTCAGGTGCTCATGCGAGTGTTCGCATGCATCCTCAACCCGCTCTCGGGAGACGAGAACGACAATATGGTCAAGCCTCACGGCTCATTAGTACCGGTCGGCTGAACGCGTCGCCGCGCTTGCACCGCCGGCCTATCGACCAGGTGGTCTACCTGGTTCCTTCAGTGTCTTCTAGAGACATGGGATGTCTAATCTCGGGGCGGGCTTCCCGCTTAGATGCTTTCAGAGGTTATCCCTCCCGGACGTGGCTACCCGGCGCCTGCCGCTGGCGCGACAACCGGTGCACCAGAGGTCCGTCCTGCTCGGTCCTCTCGTACTAAAGCAAGACCCCCTCAGACATCCAACGCCCATGGCAGATAGGGACCGAACTGTCT
>DVIF01000012.1 GCA_018711525.1 Candidatus Ornithospirochaeta stercorigallinarum | reverse complement strand
TATTCTTTTTATAATCTGAAGATTTTCAATAATAGGTTCTGTCTTTAACTCAAGTTTATTATCTGTTATTGGTGCGCCATTTTCAGTAAGAGTGAAGTCCTCACTTGATTTCCAATATAGAGTATCAGTATCATCATCTCTTACAAGGCAGAGACGATATGAGTATTTATGAGCAGAATCTTCGCAAGTCGTACATGTCATTGTCTCTGTAAATGTTGCACTTGCCTTGTTTCCGGTGCTCTCATCTATTTGAAGCTCGATATAGGACGTTTCAACATTAGAATCCGGATGCATGATAGTCCTTTCTATCGCCCATTTAAGATTCTCTTTATTAACATAGTTCCATGTAAATGTAATTGAAGCAGATGCTGAGTTTTCTTTTTTTACTGCTGCTTTAGATTCTGTAATTCCTGGATCATCGAAGAGATATGCTTCCCCTGTCACATAGTATTCCTGTTCGCTCTGGATATAAATCAAACCATCTTTCTCTGCGGCATTGACAATCCTGTAGATATATCTCTTTCCTACTTCGACATTATTATCAACGAAAGTACACTTATTATCTGGACCTCTTGTTATTTTCACATCATGAGTACTTGTTGATATCTCATCTACAAGAGTTTCAAAACCAGAAGCTCCAGATTCCGCCCTTTCAATCTTGAAGTATGAATTTGCACCGGCATCTTCCAGACCTCCAGTCCACTCGGGAATACTCCAGGAAAGTGTGATTCCATCTACCGAATCACCTTGTGTAAAGTTTACATTCTCTACAGGGGATGGAGTCATGTCATTAGATACAAGCACTTCAAACGCATTACTTGTAACGTTGCTTGTAGTTCCGTCACCAGCTGTTATTGCAGCTTTGATCTGAAATTCAAGAGTTGTATCCTGCGGCCATCTGTTTAAGTTCAGAACTTCATTAAGCCATGGATTTCCCGGCCCATGTTCCGTACTGCTTTCTATAGGATTCCATTTATTTTCTCCCTTAGCTCTGTATTCAAGGGAAAAGTCCGCTCCATAAAGCATCTCATCCGGATCATCAGTGGAAAACAGTGTCGAACAGTTCCAATAGAGATTTATCCTTGTTCCAGTGATGTAGCCATGGTAGAAAATATCATCGGTATGAGGAGCAATTGCACCTTCCACATAATTGCTGGGGGATGAGACAAACTGCTCTCCATCAAGAGAGCGATATGCGGTTACATAGAAATAATAACTGGTCCCTGAAGATAACTCAGGGCTGTTATTTGAAGTCAAATCCACAGATACCCTTGTGTTTGTTATTGCATTTGGAGTAAGTACCATCTCCTTACCCGATGGATTACCTGCATCAACATAGAAGACCCTGTATGAATCCGCATTCTCAACGGCATCCCATGAAATGATGATCTTATCCTTCAAACCACTTACCACCTGTACGTTTTCAGGTATATCGGGGGTGCGATGAGGATCCAGACCGCTTGGGGTTATCGAAGGAGGAGTCGCAGGACACGAAGAAAACAACAAGACTATTGCAATAGCCAATATATAGAATAGTTTTTTCACTTACTTTTCTGACCTCTTCAAAAACCAACAGAAAATTTAAATTTTGTTGGTTTCACAACAATAAATGATTAAATAGGATTTTCGTTACATAGTCAATGGAAACTGTCAGAAAAGAAGATAATTTCTTATACAAAAAGAGCTTCTCTCAAAATAAGAAAGAAGCTCTGGAAATTTTTCATCAATCGTCTTCGGGTTCTCCCCTGTTTACCTTGCTCATAAGGAGGTATGCAATGAGCATGAAAACAAGTCCGTAAAGGAACAGGGCAGGATATCCCCAGAGGTCTGTGGCTCCTCCTGCAAGTGGAGGACTTATTATCGAAGCGGCCTGGGAGAAGAAGTAATAGAGCCCTGTATATATCCCTATTGTCTTGTAATCCGCCATCTGCCACAGCATCGGGAATGAGTTCGTAACTACTGTGACCCAGAAGATTCCGAAGAAGAACAGGAGGACCCAGAAGCTCAGAAGCCTGACCATCGATGGAAGATTCGTAAGGAAAGCAGAATGTATGAAGACAAGAAGAAGCACTATGACAATCGCAATAAGAGCCCATCTGATCGTCTTCTTTCTTCCATGCTTATGTGCAAATTTCCCTGACGGGACGGCGAAGATCGCATATGCAACACCTACCATACCTGAGGAAAGGGCAGCTGTCCCTGCACTTGTGCCAAGAACCTCTGTGGTATATTTCCCGACAAACGGCAATATCCCCTGATAGGCAATGAACCAGCAAAGGAGGGAAAGGAGGATGAAAAGAACACTCTTCTCCTTTTCCCCGATAACAGCCTTCAGGCTCTTTATTATCGGCTCATTGTTCTTTTCCTCCCTGTCCTCCTTCGTGCTGACCTTGCTTCTGTTCTCTTTTACGAATACAAAGAGAAGGACTACTGCAAGGATTACGAAGACCGAAGCCACAGGGAAGGCAAGAACCTTATCCACATTACCAAGCCCGGGGACGTGGATGAACACATCCATCAGACGTGCAAGGAGAATCGTACCGAGGATTGTTGCAATTCCTCCCATTGTGTTTATAACACCATTTGCTTCGCTCCTAAGGTCTCCGGGGACCATATCAGGCATGAGCGCCACGACAGGGCCTCGGACGGCCTGTTTTGAGATATTGAGCATGAAGATGGTCACTACAAGCAATATAAGGCTCTTATATGCCATTACAGGGACAAGGGCGAAGAATACTGCACTGATCGGCAGCAGAGTTACGATATAAGGCATCCTGCGCCCTATTCTGGTCCTTGTCTTATCGGAAAGAGCACTGAATATCGGGATGAGAATGATTGCAAGGATGTTATCCAGCGTCATCACAAGCCCGATAAGGCTGTTCTGCTCAATGTAATAACCTAAGAAGATAGGTACATAGTTGTCATATAAGGGATCCATGAGTCCCATTGTGAAAAAGCCGAGTCCGATCAGGAATGTCGTAAGCCAGTAACCTTTCAGACTTTTCTTCTCCTTCTTAACTGCTTCCATAAAGCCTCCCAAGACAAAGCTTACCATATACTCCTTGAAAAGAAGAAGGCAAAGTGCTAGAAAAATCTAGCAATGTCTATAACTAATCTTGAGCAATTATCAAAAATATTGACACTGAAAGAAGATGAAAAGGAATGGCGGGAGACAGGTCCAAGCCTCTCCATGCTCATTTCCGACAATGTACTCTCCGTAATGGATAAGGATGATCCGGATGACCCCATCAGAAGGGAGTTCGTACCCACCAAGTATGAGAACATCACCAGCAAGGAGAGCATCGACCCCCTGAGGGAGGTGGAGCACTCGAAGACAGAGCGGCTCATCCACCGCTACCATAACAGGGCGGCCCTTCTTGTAACTTCAAGATGCTATGCATACTGCAGACATTGCTTCAGAAGGAGATTCACATCAAACGATGACGGGAAGATAACGAAAGAGGAGCTGGATGAAGCTGCCGGATACCTGAGAGAGCACACCGGAATAAAAGAAGTCCTCCTTACAGGAGGAGACATGTTCACCTTAAGTGATGAAGAGATCGACAGACTCCTGGGGGGATTGAAAGAAGCGAGGGAGGATATAATCTACAGGCTCTGCACCAGGGCACTCTTCTCCGCTCCCGAGAGGTTCACTCCTGCTTTGATGTCAATCATAAAAAAACACATGCATGGGGCGCCATTCCTTCTCATGTGTCAGTTCAACCATCCAAGGGAATTGAATGATAAAGCCGTAAAGGCTGTAAGTGCGTTTGTGGATATGGGTATTCCCGCATTCAACCAGGCAGTACTTCTTGAAGGTGTCAATGATGATGTAGACACGCTTGAGGAGCTGTCTAACAAACTGCTTTACAACAGGATAAAGCCGTATTATCTCTTCCAAGGGGACATGGTTGATGGAACAGCCCATTTGAGATGCTCTCTGAAAAAGGGTCTGGAAATAGAAAAGGAGCTGAGGAAAAGACTGAGCGGCGTCGCAATGCCGCAGTACACCATAGATCTCCCCGAGGGAGGAGGAAAGGTAATCCTCACAGAAAACTATGTCATTGGCCTTAAGGATGGCTTATGGCAAATAAAATCCCCCTTCCAAGGGAAGAGGGATTATCCGGAGAAGGATGAATCAGCGATTTAGGGAATCGAGAACGCTTCTGATTGCAGCTCTTCTCACATCCTCCCTGCTCTGATTCGCCATGGATGATGAATCATCGAAGCTGAATGTAGGATTCTTGATTATTCTTACAGGCTCCTGATCGATGATTCCCTCACCTTCATCAACGTATGAGCTCTCACTCGGAGTATCGGAGACGAGCACATATTCATCCAGACGGTTCAGGACCTCGAGGACAATATTCTCGATTGTCGTAAGCACGCTGTCCTCATAAGAGGAAAGGTCTCCATATCTCTTGGCATCCTCTCCTGCGAATGCACCTGCGATATCGCTTGCAACATTGTATACGACCTCATCGTATACTGTCGAGCCGCTGTTGTCTCCACTTGCAGCAAGAAGGCTGGATGCGACATATGCACTTGCCGCTTCATTGATGACATCCTTGTTAGCTGCATAATACTCATCTACAACCTGGGATACGATTGCATCAAGAGCTTCGATATTTCCATTTACATAGTTGTTGATTCTCTCGTCGATGATTGGATCAGCGTATGAGAGGTTCTCCTCCACATATAGGTTAATCCTATTGTCGATGATATCCTCTGCATACGGAAGATTCTCATTCACATATGTGTTGATTCCATCGCTTACTGCTGTGTCGATATAACCGATGTTGGTATCAACATAGGACTGGATCCTTCCATCGATTATGTCGTCGACATAAACCATGTTCTCATTTACATAGTTATTGATCCTATCGTCAATGATCTGGTCTACATATGGAAGGTTTTCTTCCACATAGAGGTTGATCCTGCTGTCGATGATATCCTCTGCGTACGGAAGATTCTCATTCACGTATGTGTTGATTCCATCGTTCACTGCCGTATCGATATAGCCGATGTTGGCATCGACGTAGGACTGGATCCTATCGTCGATGATCTGGTCTACGTATGGAAGGTTTTCTTCCACATAGAGGTTGATCCTGCTGTCGATGATATCCTCTGCGTACGGAAGATTCTCATTCACGTATGTGTTGATTCCATCATTCACTGCCGTGTCGATATAGCCGATGTTGGCATCTACATAGGACTGGATCCTCTCGTCAATGATGTCGTTAGCGTATGGGAGGTTCTCACTGACATATTTCTCAATCTCATTCCTGACTGCAACGGCCTCGACGTCGGAAACGACTGCTGTATTGATCTCCTTTATGGCGTTATCGATATACTCTGCATACTCTGCTTCCTTCGCGCTTATCGCCTGATCGACATATGATGCAATCCTGGACTCCACATCCTCATCACTTAAGACAATTTCAAGCACCTTCTCGGCAACTGCTTCAGCAGTGGGAGGATCCACGACGATTGAATCGACATATGCCTTTATGCTTTCCTCGATGTCAGAAGAAAGGGAAGAGACGAACTGCTCATCACCTTCCACCCTTTCAACCACAGTCCTGATCAAAGCTTCCTCATCCGCTCTTGCATCCGCACTGGTCTCAAGAGGCTGATTAACATTCACGAGCTGGGCATTCTGCCTCTCTCTCGCATCATCCAGCACAGAGCTGTCGAATTCAGGTCGTACCTGCCATAAAAGTGCAAAAACGAAAATCGCCAGCACAACGGAGAAAGACAAAATAATGTATCGTAATTTCTTACCCATAACTAACCTCTTGCTAAAATAGTATCACAATATTCTTTGACTTGTCGACAAAGAGTTGATTTATCTCCATCATTTATAATTTTAACAATTCTACCGCCAAAAGTTTCAAAAGTCGAAACAATATCTTCCTGATTCTGCTCTCTTTTAAGGAAATCCTCGTATTTCGTTCCGTTCCTTGCCTCAGCCCTCCTGGCCCTGAGCTCAAAAGGGGCATCAATGAAGAGTATCTCATCAGATATCCCATCAAGCCCGAGACGCTTGAGTATCGCGGCGTTTATGACCACATCCATGCCTTTTTCCTCAGCCTCCTCCGCCAGTCTCCTGCTCTCATTTACCATCCATGGATGGCTTATCGCCTCAAGCTGCTCAAGCTTCTCCTTGTCGCCAAAGACGATGGAGCCGAGTTTCCTCCTGTCCACAGAACCGTCTGTGAGTATTCCGCTTCCGAAGAGAGAGACGAGCTTCTCCTTATTGGCATCGAGGGCCTCATGTCCCAGCTTGTCCTCATCGATTATGAAGAACCCCAAAGAGGAAAGGATTGAAGCCACCTCATCCTTTCCTGCACAGCTTCTCCCGGTCAATCCTATCACCATCAGTGCATATCCCCCCAGCATCCACCATGCTCCACAGAAGCTCTGACAGGGACGGAAAGACGTGTAGTGGTCTCCATCACACTCTTCACGCGGCTCTCAACCTCCTCCATCTCGGAAATCGGGCACTCGAAAATCAATTCATCATGAACCTGAAGCACAAGATATGACCTGTCCTTCTCTGAGAGGGCTATCATCGCACGTTTCATGATCTCACTCGCACTTCCCTGTATCACAGTATTCACAGCAACACGCTCTGCGGCATTCTTCTCGGTCTTGTTCCTGCTGTTTATCCCCTGGATCGTTCTTCTGTGATGGAACAGCGTCTCTACATAGCCGAGCTCCTCTGCACTTCTGACAGTCCTGTCCACAAAGCTTCTGATCCCGCTGTAGCGCTCAAAATAGAGGTTTATGAAATCCTGGGCATCCTTTCTTGGAATCGAAAGCTCATTCGAGAGGCGGAAGGCGGACATGCCGTACATGATTCCGAAGTTGATCGTCTTTGCTATCTGTCTCTCACTATGGGAGACATCCTCCACCTTTTTACCGAATATGAGGCTTGCAGTATAGCGATGGACATCAACTCCGTTTATGAAGGCCTTGCTCAGCTCGCTGTCCCCTGCCATATGTGCAAGCACCACAAGCTCGATCTGGGAGTAGTCGGCACTGATGAAGATGTTTCCAGGTCCGGGAGTGAACGCACTCCTTATAAGACGTCCTTCATCCGTACGTACAGGGATGTTCTGCAGATTAGGATTCCTGCTGGAAAGCCGTCCAGTCGCCGTTCCAGTCTGAAGAAAGGATGTATGGATCCTTCCATCAGGACCTTTAAGGGTCGGAAGTACATCGATATATGTGCTCTTGAGCTTTGAGAGCATCCTGTAGTCGAGGATTTTCTCCACAATCTCACCACCCCCGTTCTTCCTGAGCGTCTCAAGGGTGGCACTGTCCGTGGAATAGCCGCGCTGGGTCTTCTTCCCAGCCTCAAGCCCCTTCTCCTGGAAGAGGACCTTTGCCAGTTGCTGGGTGCTGTTTATATTGAATTCATGCCCTGCAAGCTCATAGATCCTTTCTTCAAGGGCATGCACCCCCTCATCCGTCTCCCTCTTCAGGCTCTCCATCTTGTCATCGGAAATCGAGATGCCCTTCCTCTCCATCGAAGCGAGGATGCGGATCAGAGGCAGCTCTATCGCCCTGAATGTCTCAAGCATGCCGTTCTCCATCAGGCGCTTGAGGAGGATGAAGTAGAGCCGGTATGTGATATCCGCATCTTCAGCCGAATATCTTACGGCATCCTCGAGAGAAACGGAATCAAAGCTTTTGCCTTTCTCCACCACATCCTCGAAAGCAAGCATCTCATAGGAGAGGAATCTCCTTGAGAGGGCTTCGAGATTGAACTGCGCCTGATTCGATTCGACCATCCATGCGGCAATCATGGTATCGAACTCGGGAGCTGTTATATCTGAACCAAGGTTCCAGAGCATCTTGAGGTCATATTTCAGATTCTGTCCGACGACCTTTATCCTTCCACTCTTCAGATATCTGTCGAAGAGACCCCTCACTTCCTCCTTCTTCAGGTATTCGACACCTCCCGCTCTAAGAGGGCAGTAGTAGGCTTTTTTCAGCTCATATGAGAAAGAGAAGCCGACTATCTCGGCATCCTCCTCAAATCCTGTGGTCTCGGTATCGAAAGAGATGATGGAGTCATGGAAATTGATGCAGTCCTCGAACTTTTTCTCTATCGCCTTTATATCCGTGAGACCCTCGTACCTGCCCTCTCCCTGGTAGAAAAGCTCATCCTCCCTTATCGAGGTCTCGGCCTTGATCTCATCGTCCTCGTAAATCACATCCTCCCCTTCCTTCTTTCCAAGCTTTCTAAGAAGGCTTTTCAAGGAATAGGAGGTGAAGTCGGTACGTGCACCCTCCTTATTGATGTTCCTTGCATCCAGCGCTTCCACATCGAAAGTATCATCAAGGGCATCGAAGGAGAGTGTGACGAGCTTTTTGGAAAGCTCCGCCATCTCCCGCCCCTGCTCAAGCTTCTTCCTCGAGCTGGATGGAATCCTCTCGATATTGCGATAGATTCCTTCAAGGGAGACATATTCATTCAACAGCTTGACAGCACCTTTTTCCCCTATGCCCTTGACCCCGGGGACATTATCGGAGGAGTCACCCAGAAGGGAAAGATAATCGATTATCTGATTCGGATGGACCGAAAAGTTCTCATATACCTCACGCGATGTGAAGAAAGAATAACCGTTCTCCCCTTTCTTAGGTGGACGTAATGCGGAAACGGAAGGGGATACAAGCTGCAACAGGTCCTTGTCCCCTGTCACCATGACACTTCTGATCCCTTTCCTCTCTGCAACCCTTGTAAGGCTGGCGATCACATCATCTGCTTCAAACCCCGCTTTGGACAGGATGCACACCCCCATCTTCGAGAGGGTCTCCTCAATAAGGGGGACCTCCGCATGAAGATCCTCGGGGGCCTTCATCCTGTTTGCCTTGTATTCAGGATACATCCTGTGGCGGAACGTAGCCTCTTTTTCATCCATGCATACGGCAAGATAGTCCATCCTGTACTGGGACATCAGGGAGAGCAATGTATTGAAAAACCCGTAGTATGCACTTATGTTGTTGCCTCTCCTGTCTGTAAGAGGACGGGAGAGGAATGCAAAGTAAGAACGATATATGAGGGAATAGCCATCGATTATGTACAAGACCTTGTCATACTTCTTCTCTTCTGCAGTCTTCTTGTTTTTCTCACTTTCAATTTTCTTTTCTATCAAGGCCTTCTCCGCCTGCTTTTCCTTTTCAAGCATCTCCTGGTCGAGATCGCTTTCGCTGAACAGATCCTCCATCATACCTCCAGAACCATATTATCATAAGCACTAAGGCACAGCGGTGCATAACGCTTGTTTATCTCAGCATAGGATGTCTCATGTGAGATATGGGTGAAATAGCATACGGAGCATCCGCTCTCCCTTGCAACCTCATATGCCTCTTTGAATGTGAAATGTGTCGGATGCTGCCTCTCCCTCAGGGCACCAAGCACAAGGACCTTGACACCTTTGATCTCCTCCAGTGTCCTGCTGCTCATCTGGGAGACATCTGTGACATATGCAAAGTCTCCTATCCTGTAGCCGAAGACCTCCATCATCCCATGCATCACGGGAAGGGCCTTTATACCGAGGTCCCCGACTTCAAACTCCTGGTACGGCTCAATCACATTCGCACTGAGAAGAGGAAGTCCGTAGTTATGCTTCTTCAGCTCCCTTATCGCCTCCTCCTCTTCCTTGTCCACATGCTCATGCGGCCAGTCATGGGTGGAGAACGCATAATCGAACACCTTGCTTATATGTTCGATGGTCCGTCCGCTGCCATAGATCGGAAGGCTATGCTCACGTGTGAATACACGCAGGTCATCAAGCCCCATAAGATGGTCTGAATGGGAATGGGTATAGAGGACGGCATCAAGACGGGTAAGCCCCGCCCTTAAAGCGGAAAGACGGAATTCATACCCGGTGTCTATGACTATCACAGTGTTCTTCTCTTCCACCATGATGGAGGACCTGTAACGCCTGTCATGCTCATCAGAGCTTGTGCAGACAGGGCACGAACAGCCGAGTACGGGAATGCCATGGCTCGTGCCTGTTCCTAAGAACGTGATTCTCAATTCATGCCTCCAAGGAACGCCACTACGCTTTCAATGGCGGAAGACCCCTTGTCCTGCATGTAGTTGAAGAACTCACGACCTGTGAAGACATCAGAGATGTCGAGATTGTTCTCCTCAAGGTATTTTCCTGCGGCATTCAACCTCTCTATCCCCTCATCATCCCTACTCTCTGGAAGGGTCCCTATACGGCTTGCAAGCTGGCCCTTCATCTGCTCGGAGAGGGAGGAGATGAACTCTTCGACTTTTTCACCGCTCTCTGTAAGGCTTTCAGTCTCCTCGAGCTCAGGCTGGGAGAGAGAGGCATCCTCTGCCGGCAAGTCCTCTTTACTCACCTCATCCACATCCAGAGATGGACTTTTCTCAGCCGGTCCTTCCACGAAGGAAGAAGAGAAGGTCTCGATTGGATTCTCCTTGCTCAGGCGATAGGAAATCCCGAAAAGGTCCTCAGAGACCGAAGGGGCTAGAAAATAAATGGCGAAGAATGCTATTGACGTTATTACTACAACTACGAATGTTGAAATTATTATCTTGAGTGTCTCATGCATGATAAAAATAATAAGACAAAATATAATTAATAAAAAGAAGGAAAAAGCTGCTCCGGAAAAATCTCTGAAGCAGCCTTCTGGTCTTAGAACAGATTGAGCAGCACACCTACGCTGAAGGTACTGCTGTCGATGTCAGGTACGAATCCTCCATCATTGAATGAGCCCTCTGCCGGCAGTATCCAGTTTGCCGTGATTTCGACTGCGCTGATAGGGATGCCTACGTTGACCTTGTAGAGCATCCTGGCATTTCCCATTGCTTCAGCAAAACCATCCATCGGACAACCGTTCATTGTCCAATTTCCATGATCCTGTACGAAAGGAAGGGAGATACCTGCCCCGGCACCAAGCCTTACAGCGTTCAGTATCTTGAACTGGATGCCAAGGGTCGCCTGAGTATCGGCCATGAAATAATCCTTCCCGAACGACAGCTGAGGCACAAGATCGAGCTGCAGGAAGAAGATATTGAACCTGAGTTCAGGTGCGAATTTGAAATTCTCAGCGGCAAAGTATTCGACATCATCATCTCCGCTTGTAAGCTCATCGAATGGAAGACCGTATCCCACATTCAGACCAAGCTGCATGATGTCGGCAAAGATGAATGCAGGGGCAAGCAATACAAGCATCAAAACAACAATAAGTTTCTTCTTCATTGAATCACTCCTATCGGGAACTAGAAAGTCCCTTTAATTCTATTCAAATCCTCCAGGAACAATTCAGGAGATGCATCACTGGGCATTCTCCAGTCCCCTCTCGGACTGAAAGTCACTGTTCCGACTTTAGGACCGTCAGGCAGACAGCTTCTCTTGAACTGCTGGCTGAAGAACCTCCTGATGAAGGTCTCGAGCCATTTAAAGATTATATCATCACTATAGGTTTTGGCAAATGCAATCTTCGCAAGACGGAAAATCTTGCTCGGAGGGAATGCAAAACGTACGAAATAGTAGAGGAAGAAATCATGGAGCTCATACGGACCTACTATGTCCTCGGTAACCTGGCTTATCTCACCGTCTTTCGGAGGGATGAGCTCAGGGGAGACGGGAGTGCTGAGGATATCGTAGAGCACCTTGCTCTCCTTTTTTCCCTGGGATGCGACGTATGAGACGATATGGCGGACAAGCGTCTTCGGTATGGATGCATTGACCGCATAGTTGCTCATATGGTCCCCGTTGTAGGTAGCCCAGCCGAGTGCGAGCTCAGAAAGGTCCCCCGTTCCTATCACAAGGCCGCCGACCTGATTAGCCTTGTCCATCAGGACCTGGGTCCTCTCCCTGGCCTGTGCATTCTCATATGTCACGGAGAAATCATTCTCACTCTGCCCTATGTCCTTGAAATGCTGCAGAACACTCTTCTTTATATCTATCTGCTCGAAAGAGACCCCTAACGCCTCTGCAAGCTTCTCTGCGTTCCCCTTCGTCCTCTTCGTCGTACCGAAGCATGGCATCGTGATTGCAATGATATCCTTCCTGTCACGGACGGACATATCCATCGCCTTGACCGAAACAAGGAGGGCAAGAGTGCTGTCAAGCCCTCCGGAGAGCCCGATTACAAGTTTCCCCGCCCTCGTATGTTCTATTCTCCTCTTCAGTCCCAAAGCCTGAAGGGTAAGGATCTTCTCCGCCCTCCGGGCACGGCTCTCATCATCAGATGGAACAAACGGATAGGGATCTATCCTTCTTGTCAGGACGGTGTCGCACATATCAAGGGTGAAAGGAACCGACACGTATCCAGGATCGCTTACGATCTTGAATGTATTAGTCCTTCTTCTCTCCTCATTGAGTTTTGAGACATCTATCTCGCTTATGGTAAGAGCGCCCGTGGAGAAGCTGCTCTGGTTCAGGATGCTTCCGTTCTCAGCGATGATGTCGGCACCGGTGAACACCATATCGGTAGTGCTCTCTCCCTCTGATGCATCCGCATAGACATAGCCGCATATGAGTTTAGCCGACTGCATGGAGACCAGGTTCCTGCGGTACTCCTCCTTTCCTATGACCTCATCACTGGCACTGAGGTTGACTATGATGTTAGCCCCGTTTTCCGCATGGGAGGCAGAAGGCGGGGATGACACCCAGAGGTCCTCGCAGATCTCAGCAGATACAGAGAGGGGGCCGTAACGGTGGATGATCTTGAAGCCGAACGGGATTCCATCTTCGATGTATTCGACATCATCGGGGCTTTGGGTGAACCATCGGTCCTCCTGGAACTCCCCATAGCATGGAAGATTCCTCTTTGCAGTATAGCTGAGGATCCTTCCGTCCTGTACTGCCGCCGCAGTATTGTAGAGCTTTCCATTGTGCTCAAGAGGAAAGCCTACGAAGGAGAGGATGTCACTACCCTTTGTGGCGGAGACAAACTCCAGCAGCGCCTTTCTGGAATCCTGAATCAGGGCATCCTGCAGGAAAAGGTCCTGACAGGTATAGCCTGTGATTGAAAGTTCCGGATAGACCAGCACCTTCACACCATAGCCGGATGCAAGGGAAAAAAGCTCAAGCATCTTCGAAATATTGAAAAACGGCTGCCCCACCCTCAGTTCGGGACTAGCAGCTCCAACCTTTATAAATCCATCTCTCATATGTGTAAGTATATCTGATTCCCACGAAAAAAACACTTAGAGGGAAAATAAAAACTATCTATGTTCGATAATGCCATGGTATATTATATCAGAGGAGGAAAGGATGGAAACGATATCCATATCTGGAAACTGGCGTCTCAGCCCTTATGACAAAGCTGAATGCGCCTTAAGCACACCTTATTTCGAAGAACATGCATTTCTCCCTTACAACAACTCAAACAGCATATATACGACACTCTCTTCGATGGCAGATGAAGAGGAACTGGAAAAACTAAGAAAACTCAAATGGGTGATAGAAAGGGAATTCGATTTCAACAACGATGAATCTCAGCGCTCTGTGCTGCTGACGCATAACGCACTCTCTGCCGAGATAAACGGATGTATTGCGGAAGGAACGGAGATAACAGGACTGCTGAAAGACGGACAAAATACGATAAGGCTTATCGTGACATCTTCTTTCTTCAGTGAGGTCGAAATACTCAGGAGCCATGATGGCGTCGGCTACTCTGCACATCTGAAGGCCATGAAAGACGGGAAGGTATGGCATGTGACAGCATATCTTGATTACGAGGCATTCAGAAGACATGAGCGCCTTGTGCGTCTCAGCCTGCTGGGACAGAGCACGGAAAAGAGGATAACATTTGAAGAAAAGAGGAGCAGATATACCATCGACATCGAAATCCCGGAGGAGAAGGCGGAACTCTGGTGCATCCATGGAGACGGCAAGCAGATCATGTACAATGCCTTGATTGAAGTAGGGAATGCCCGCTTGGAGCGAAGAATAGCATTCCGTACCATCGAAGTGAGGAATGGGGCCCTCTTCGTCAATGGAAGGGAGACCTTCGTGATGGGTGCAGTATGGCCGAACATGGTCACAAGCGACCAGAAAAGATATGACATATTCCTCCAGAGTGCCGCATGGGCGAACATGAACTGCCTATACATCGAAGACGGACATGAATCACATGACTTCTACAATACATGCGACAGACTGGGGCTCATCGTCCTGCACAACCAGGAATATGAGGAATTCACGTTCCATCCCTCGTTTGTATCGGGAGAGATAAAAGCAGATGTATTCAAGGCCAAGGTAAGGGAGGGCGATGGTTATTTCGGGCTCTGCCAGGATGCAATCGAACTTGAAAGATGGACGCTCAAGACGAGGAGCGACAATGCGAACCACGGGGTCATATACTCGAATCTGCTTTCGACCGTAAGGGAGGACGGGACCTGGAGGCCCAGCCATTATGCAGCAAGAAGGTTCTTTGCAGACCTTGTCCCGATAATGTTCATAGAAGACGACAAACTCATGATCTACATCTCAAACGACGGGGATAAGGAGGAGGATGTCGAGCTCTCAATCAAATTCATGACCTATTCAGGTCTTAAGAGGAACAAGAGGATGTACTCTGCAAAGGTGGCATCACATACTGCACAGAAGGTGCAGGAGATAGACCTGAGGCAGACGGACAGGAAAAACGAGTTCCTATACATAAAGCTCAGGACGTTCAAGATCCACAGGGAGCTGACACTCCTTCTGGACGAGATTTCCGAATGTGCCTATGAAATTCCAAAAATCGATACAAAGCTGAGGATGGTCAATCCAAGGAGCTATTCAATCAGGCTGAGTACGAACAAACCCGCATTCGCAGTCCATCTCGTGATGGAGGGTACACGGGGCAACTTCTCAGACAGCTTCTTCGAAGTACGCCCCGAGGGGGAGAAAAGCGTCATATTCTCATCTGAGGAGGACCTAGGGGAGGAAGACGTGAAAGAGAGGCTCAAGATATTCGATCTTGCAAGCTCACTTAAAAAATGAATGGCATTAAGACGGGAGGAAGACTCCCGTTTTCATTTCCTCTCCAATACGAAGGCGCACTCCTCATGGAACGAGCCGGGATAGAAATCAAAGAGCTTCGCACATATTATCTTATAGCCGTTGAAAAGTGCGAGGTCCCTTGCTGCTGTGGTGCTGTCGCAGCTGACATATATTATCCTATCCGCACCCCATGAAGAGATAAGAGGGATGATGTCCCTCTCAAGCCCGATTCTTGGAGGATCGACTATCACAGTATCGACCTTCTCCTTAATCCTTTTAGAGAAAAGGAATGCATCATCTGTAAATGAGAGGGCATGTGGTGCGTTCCTCTTTGAAAACGAAAGACAGCGTGGATTCTTCTCGACTGCATAGACTTTCCTCCCTTCCATTTCAAAGAGCTTGGAAAAAGTCCCTACCCCGCTATAGAGGTCCATGATTACATCACCCACACTGTTTTCCTTGACGAAAGAGAGAAGTTCTGGAAGAAGGCGGAGATTGGATTGGAAGAAGCAATAAGGATTCACTTGATAGCCGGCTGCGATGACTGCCTTCTCACTTATGCTGATATCCTCATCTCCATCCTGTACGGCGATTTCAACAAATCCCGTCCTCCTGTTCTGACCTGAGAGGATCCTCTGACGCTGAGCCTCCCTCAGTATCGTGCTCTTCTCTCTGAGGAGGTTGTTTATACGACCTGTCAAAGCAGGACAGTGCTCCAGGGCGAACAGCTCGTTTGAATTCCTTTTTAAGAATCCAATGCTCTTATTCCTCACATCCACATGCAACCTGCATCTGGAGCGATAAGAGAAGAAAGAGGAATGAGCCGGAGGAAGAAAAGAGGGAAGGTTTTCAAGCTTCGTGATACGCAATAGATTCTCCTTCACCATCCCTTCCTTCAGAGCTGCCGATACCTCCTCGTCCACAGAGAGGAAATCACATCCTCCGCATTTCCCATAATGGGGGCATCGCGGGGTAATGCGAAGAGGACTTGGTGTGATGATATCATAGTCCTCGACGATGAAAGTATTTGCTCGTTTCACCACCTCATGAGGAATTACGATCTCCCCTTCAAGGGCACCTTTGACAAGAACAGTCCTTGCATCCTCATCATGACTGAGGCCATATGCCCCGCTTATGAGTTTCTCTATCTTCAAAGCCAAGATTCAAGCTCCTTGGCATACTGTGCTATCACATCAAGACCGGAAAGCCAGAAAGCCTTGTCCTCGATATCCGCACCTGAAAGCGATGCGACAGTTCTTGCATCCTCCATTCCTGTCCGTCTGAGAAGCTTGTCATATTTCTTAGGAAAATCAGGATCCCTTCTGCTCTCTGCGAAAAGGGAAAGGGCAAAGAGCTCTCCGAATGCATATGGATAGTTATAGAAAGAGAAGCTTTCCGAGTAATAGTGGCTCTTGACGGCCCACATGTATTCATGCTTCTCATCAACAGAATCCCCATATGTCCTGTTCTGGGCATCGAGCATCAGGGCGGAGAAGTCAGAGGCGCTGAGCTCCCCTTTTCTCCTCTTGGCAAATACAGATGATTCAAAATAGAACCTTGACAGGATATCCAGACAGCACTGTGTGGCAGAGGATACGAACTGCTCTATGACGGGAAGCTGGTCGCATCTGTCAAGGGAAGAGAGCATATCTGAAAAGACAAGGGTCTCAGAGAAGATGCTTGCAGTCTCTGCAAGTGTCATTGGATAGTCGGAAAGAAGCATCGGAAGATCCATTACGATGGAATCATGATATGCATGCCCAAGCTCATGAGCAAGTGTGGAGACCCCTTCATAGGTATAGTCGTAGTTCAGAAGGACCCTGGATACCCCCGCTTTCTTAAATGATGTATCATAGGCGCCCCCTGCCTTTCCTTTCCTCGGCTCTGCATCTATCCAGTTCTCATCAAAAGCCCTTCTGACAAAATCCCCCATCTTAGGAGAGAATGAGGAGAAGGAAGAGACCACTATCTCCTTTGCTTCCTTGAAGGAATACATCCTCCCGCTTCTTCCCACAGGGGCTGCGATATCATACCATGCAAGCCTTTTCTGTCCAAGCAGACGTGCCTTTAAAGCAAGGTATGAGCGGAACATGCCTATCTTATCCTCAATGGCAGAGACAAGCGCATCAAGGGCTTTCCTGCTCGTTCTGCTTAGAAACAGGGAACGCTCCAGAGGATCTGACCATCCCCTTCTCTTCTCTAAAAGCAGTGTCGTACCCTTCACCCCGTTGAGGCTGTATGCCAAAGCCGTCTCATGCTCTTTGAGTATCGACTTCTCCCTTATATACGCATCCCTGCGCACCTCCCTTGATGGGTGTGTGGAGAGCGCTCTAAGCTCTATCAGGGTCATTCCACCATTTGATGCACTGCTTGTGACCGCCTGCTGCAGACGCTCCCATGATGATGAGCTTAATGAAAGGAAATCGAGTGCGAGATTCTCCTCTGCCGCACTCATCTGGTGACGGCTTAACACCTCTATCTCGGAAAGAAGAAGGCTGTAGTCCTTCAGCTCAGGGGATGAGAACTCATCGCGGCGGAAAGAAGCACTGCGTACGAAAGCCTGCCAGGCCTCCTGGTATGCATTCTCCGCGGCCTCGGCATCATTGACAGCCTTCATGTACGCACTCTCGGATGTGTTGGTCGAGAGTATGGCGCTGGCATATGATGATGTGTTGGATACCAGAGCCCCCGCCTCGCTAAGAAGAGATAGAAGCTTTGCGATGCTGAAAGATTCGAGATTTTCTGTTATGACATCCTTCAATTCATATATTCGAGCAAGGTCTGCTTTGAATTCATTGCTATCAGCAGACGGATATATGGGACCAAGATCCCAATGTGGAAGCCTATCCTTTTCCATCCTATCTCCTCTTTGAAACCATGATCACAGGTTTATCGAGCCTTACGAGGGCTTCTATGTCCTCATCTGTGAAATCAAGATCCTCCCCTCCAAGGATTTCGGCTATGGTATGTAAGATCTCCCTCACGCTCTCCATACACTCCTCACTTCTCCTCTTTTCAAGGAGACTGATCAGATCCTCATCCCTATCATGCTCTGTGAATGAGGCATATGGGACATCGAATCCATCATCCTTGCTGTCTGAGACAGTGATGGAGAACGACTTGAAGTCATCACTCTTGTATATGCACTCGGCTATGATCGCCCTCTCCGGGCCCTCTCCCAGAAGTGCTTTGATCTTTTCCTCTAATTCCGTCTTTTCCATATCTGGGATTCTACCGCAAAAGGAAAGAGGAGACAATCAGATTACAATCCTCTCATCTGCATCAAGGAGGGAATAATCATCATCGTCATGTGTGATCACGACAAGGGTACGCCCGTTCACTTCTTTCCGGATCAATGCGGAGATCCTCCTCTTCGACTCGGCATCAAGGCCGGAAAACGGCTCATCAAGCAGAAGGGTGTCATAATCGGTCAGAAGAGCCCTTACAAGGGCGACACGTCTTTTCATCCCCCCTGAGAGTGTCGCCACCCTGTTCTTCTCCTCCCCTTCAAGACCTGACTCTTTCAAAAGCTCTTTCATCCTGGCTTTATCATCTGAGACGAGAAGGAGATTGTTCATGATGCTAAGGTTCTCTATCAGCCTGTCCTCCTGGAACAGAGCAGATACCCTGCCCTCCGTCCGAATAGTTCCGCAATCCGCCTTCTCAAGCCCTAGGATCAGTCTGAAAAGAGTGGTCTTACCTATGCCGGAGGGACCACTTAATACGGTAGTCGCCCTCTCTTTTATATGCAGCGTCAATGATGAGAGGACTTTTTTATCCCCATAGTTTTTAGAGACATCAAGCAGTTCCATCTTAAGAGACCTCCATATGCGCCAAGGCTTTACGGACGATGAAAAGCAGTACCTTCTCAAAGACTTTTGCCAGGATTATGATTGCAACGGTCCATGCGAAAAGGTCGGCAGTCGCCAGATAGAGCTTCGCCTCATAAAGTTTTTCCCCGATGGATCCGTCCGGGATGGCTATGACCTCAGCAGCTATTCCGCTTTTAAAGCATAAGCCCAAGGAAATCGTTATCCCGCTCTCAAAGTATGATGCGATCTGAGGCAGGTATATGTATCGGATCCTCTTCATCGTACCGACACCATAGACATCAGCCATCTCAAGCAGACGTGGGTCTACATTGATGATCCCCTTATAAAGGGATGTATGCATCACAGGAAAGACCATCATGAATGATATCACGACAGAAAGGTTGCGGCTGGAGACCCAGATAAGGACAAGAATGACAATCGATGCAACCGGGGTTGCCTTCATTGTCATTATCAAGGGCTCCAGCATATCCTTCACAATCCTGCTTTTCGCACTTGATATTCCACTGATGAGAGAAAGGCCGATTGCAAGGACAAGGCCGAGAAAGATACGCAGAAGTGAAAAACATATGCTCTGCCAGAAAGGTGTGCTCTTCATGAGCTCAAATAGTCTTACGCCGACCTTCACTGGAGAGACCAGGAGAACCCTTGAATCTATATACAGAGCAAGGGCCTCCCAGATTATAAGGTAAACGACTACAGGTATTATTATCCTGAGCTTAGATGAAGTAGTAGTCTTCATTAGGCAGTGCTCCACCTACGCTCTTGGGATTCATCGAGTAAAGCACTCCAAGGTAGTTGGACAGGGCGGCTTTCATCTCCTCTCCCGTTATGAGTGTTATATTGCACCCGGGGATTGCAAGATTCGCAACCTTCTCCCCTATTATTCCATACTCCCCTACCAATGCAGCACCCTCGCTGATGTTGCCGTTGACGAAATCGACGGAGTCTCCATAGCTTGAGAGGAACGCCCTTACTTCATCTTCATTCTCCTCGATGAAGGAAGTACGTGCGATGACGACACCTGTTATGAGCTCGGTTCCCATCGCCTCCATCCAAAGGTCATTGAGGTCCAGGGCGACCCTTATTGATGAATCGGAAAGGAGGGCAGAAGTCAAAAACGGCTGGGGAAGCATCGCTACAGCCCCGTCATTCGCCTCCAAGGCGGCGACGCACTCTGCGTGCTCGCTCCTCCATTCGATGAACACATCCCTACCTATCTCAAGGCCGGCGCTTTCAAGTACGAAGCGCAGGGCATATTCCGGGGTTGCTCCATTGCCGGATGAATATATGGTCTTACCCCTCAGGTCTTCAACAGAATGTACCGAATCACCCTTTTCTGCGATATAAAGCACACCGAGGGTGTTTATGGCAAGGACCTCGATACCTCCATCGGTATTGTTGTAGAGCACAGATGAGACATTCGCAGGAACAGCTGCGATATCGGTGCTTCCACGTACTATTGCCGGGGTTACAGCATCGATTGCGCCTTCTATCGTAAAATCATAATCATTTCCGTTCACACTGCCGCTCTCGCTATCCTTCATGAGCTTCACCATCCCCATGGCGGTAGGGCCGCGAAGGGCGGTGACATTGATTTCAGCAGAGAAAAGATAGAACGGAATGAGAGCAAGCAACAAAATCAGAGAAAATCTCTTGAACATATCAAATCCTCCTGTCAGCCATAGATGATAGCAAAAAAGAGGAAAACATTACAGCTTTATATCATATTCCTTGATCTTGGATATAAGGGTGCGTCTTGTAATCCCGAGCTCCTCACTTGCCTTTGTCCTGTTGCCCTCCCAGCGGTGCAGTGCAGAAATTATCGCATCCTTTTCGAGCTCTCTCAGGCTCTTTGCATCCAGAGCGCCCCCCTTCTCCACTTTCTTCTCCATCTCCCTCGAGACACTGCTCCTGAGGTCCAGGTCCTTCAGGTCTATGGTATTCGAATCGGTGAAGATCATCGCCCTCTCTATTATGTTCTCCAGCTCCCTGACATTACCGAAGAACTCATGGCTCTTAAGGGCCGCGATCGCCTCAGGGGTGAAACCTGTGATCCTGCTGGACATGTCCCGTGAAAGCTTCCTGATTATATAAGCTGCAAGGAGCGGTATGTCCTCGGCCCTTTCCCTCAGAGGGGGGATTTCTATACGCACGACGTTAAGGCGGTAGAACAAATCCTCCCTGAAGGAACCATCCTTCACCATCTGCTCAAGGTTCTTGTTCGTAGCAGCCACGATGCGTGCGTTTATCGGTATGGCCTCAGTCCCTCCGAGCCTTGTGATCTTCCTCTCCTGGAGCACCCGGAGTATCTTGACCTGAAGCGAGAGCGGCATGTCACCTATCTCATCAAGGAACAACGTCCCGCCGGATGCGAGTTCGAACATGCCGTTCTTCCTTCCAGAGGCTCCTGTGAACGCACCTTTTTCATATCCGAAGAGCTCCGACTCCAGGAGATTCTCAGGCACACCTCCTATGTTGATCGGGATGAAAGGCCCGTCTTTGACAGCAGACTGGTTATGTATCTCCCTTGCCACCACCTCCTTTCCCGTTCCGGACTCCCCCGTTATGAGAACTGTTGCATTTGAGACGGCGGCCTTGGCGATGACGTTCTTTATGTGCATCATCTCAGGGCTCTGCCCGATGAGCATATCGAGCCTTTTCTCCCCTTCGACAAGATTCTTCAGATTCGCAGCTTCGACAAGGCTTTTAAGCTTTATTATGAGCTCCTCGGGATCGAATGGTTTTACAACATAGTCATCGGCCCCTTCCTTCAGGGCTGTGACTGCATCACTGATCTCTCCGTGTGCGCTTATCATGATGCAGGGCATCCTGAAGCCTTCTGCACGTAGCCATCGGATGAGGGACAGTCCATCAAGACCGGGCATCTTGAGATCCACGAGGATTGCATCATACGCCCTCTCCCTGAGCATCCTCTGGGCAGAGAGTCCATTCTCTGCGGTATCGCAGTCGATATCCTCAAGACTGAAAAACCTCTTCATCAGCACTCTGATGTTCTCTTCATCATCACAAAGCAGGACTACCATGCATCACGCCTCCTTCAAAGTAACTATCGCAGCGGTTCCTCCGCCGCTTCTCCGTTTCAAGACCAATTCCCCTCCTACGGCTTTTACGAACTGCATGGAGATTGAAAGACCGATCCCAGATCCATGGATTTTTGTCGTGAAGAACGGGTCGAAGATCTTCTTCTGGTCTTTTGCATCTATTCCCACACCCCTGTCCTTCACAGCTATCTCGAACTTTCCTTTCCGTACCCGCCTTATGCTTATGGAGACTTCCGGCACATCGCCTTCCCTTGTAGCCTCGATGGCATTCTTGATCAGGTTCTCGAAAACGCTTCTGAATCTGTTGGGATCGAATTCTGTGAACACGCTTTCAAGGGATTCCGGCTCGTATATGATTTCATCCTTGAAGAGAGGGAAGAGCTCCTTTATCTCCTTCACAGCATCAATCCTCTTCGGCTCCCCGAGCGGTTTTCTCAAGAAATCCGAGACCTTGTCCGTCAGCTCTATCAGCCTCTTCGTCTCATGTTCTATCGTGTATAGGTCCTCCATGTTCTCCTTTGCGACAGTGCGCTTCAAGAGTGCAATCTGGATTGTGATCGCAGAAAGGGGGTTCTTTATCTCATGGGTAAGCGTACGTGCCGCCTCTCCTAAGCTTACAAGGCTCTCCTGTCTGACCAGAAGCGCCTTGTATTTCTTATTCTGCCTGTAGACATAGAGGACAAGTATGTACACAAGCAATGTGACGAGCAGAAGCACAAGGGAGAGGATTCTCAGCCTCACCAGTTCATCGGAATAAGATGAGGCATCAATGGAGAGGTAGATTATGTTCGGATAGCTCAGGCTTATGTTCCTGATGGGAAGAAGGATGCTCTCGGTAGTCGGAATTACAGCCTGGCTTGATGCCCTGAGATATTCGACGACATTGCTCCTGCTGTCGAAAGAGAGCAATGACGATGTGCCCTTGTTGCTCTCCATCGATGAAAAAAGGTTCACAGGAAGCCTCGGGTAGACAGACCCTGCAGAATAGAGGAGATTGCCTGATGCCGAGTATATGCCCACACCGTTGATGGAATACTCCGCCATGACGCTCTCTATCGGGCTGTCACTGTCCCTGAATGCCATCAGGACGGCATTGAAGGCCCTCTCGGTACTGTTTTCGAGCTCAAGCTCCGCAACGCTCACGAAAGTCACAGAGAGAACCAGCATCAGAGCGAAGACGGAAAGGAAGCAGAGAGATATCAGTATTTCGATAAGAAAACTGAACTTACTGCTCTTCTTCTCTAAAAAATCAAGTATTCCCGCTCTCTTCTTTCTCATAATCACTCGTAGCTCAAAGATTCTATAGGATCCAGCGACGCCGCCTTAAGTGCAGGATACCAGCCGAAGAACACACCGACAAGAGTGCTGAAACCGAGGGCGAATAGAATCGAGGCATAGCTTATTGATATGTTCCATCCTGCATAATCTGCGGTGAAGTAGCTCAGAGTCAATCCTATCATTATCCCTATTATGCCCCCGAATATCGTGATGGTTATCGATTCAACAAGGAACTGCCCCTGGATCGTCCTTGGAGAAGCCCCAAGGGCCTTCCTTATTCCGATCTCCTTCGTCCTTTCCACTACCGAGACGAGCATGATGTTCATTATCCCGATGCCGCCCACAAGAAGCGATATTCCTGCGATGCAGGACAAAAAGAGAGTGAACGTACCCATGATGTCGTTGCTCATCTCCACAAGGGTCGCCGGGGAGTATACAAGATAGTAATCGTCATCTCCCAGCATCCTGAAGAGGTATGACTCGACCTCATCCGCCACTGTTACGGCGTTTGCTGATTCCGATACCATTATGGAATAGGAGGAGGGCATCGTAATCCTCCTCAGCCTCTGGTCATATGTATTATATGGTATGAAGCATGCGTTATCGTAGCTGTTTCCAAGTGTCTCGCTCTTTTCAGAAAGCACCCCGACCACAAGATATCTTTTAGCCTGACGGCGGAATATCGAGATATACTGCCCCACTGCAGATCCTGCAGGGAAAAGATCCTCTGCAAGAGCAGAACCGAGGACTACGACCTGACGCCTGTTTATGTTATCAAGGGCACTGAAGAATGCACCGTCCTGGAGAGCGAGGTTGTTCACATCGAAGTAGGAGGAATAAACCCCGCTCACATTACCCCTTATCGTCTCCTGTCCGTTTCTAAGATTCGCAGTCATGGATGCGGAAGGGAGGACGGAATCTATCCCCGAGACATTCTGCATCAGCGTGTTTCCAAAGGCCTCATCAAAGATCTGAAGCTCCCTTGCACTTCCCATCGGCATGACGGTTACCATGTCTATGCCACCTATCTCCAGAGCCTCGTTGATGCTGTCTGTGGCACTCTGTCCAAGGGTCATGATGGCAACGACACTTGCAACACCTATCATTATCCCCAGAAGTGAGAGAAGAGTCCTCATCTTGTTTGCAGCCATGCTGAAGATGGCGAGTTTAATATTCTCTTTCAACATCTCTATCCACTATCTTCCCATCTCTGATATAAACCTGTTCCCTGCACTTCATCCCAAGAGCCCTGTCATGGGTTACGAAGACAATAGTACGCCCCTCCTCATTGAGGTCCATGAAGAGACTCATAATCTGGTCCCCCGTCTTCGAATCAAGTGCTCCTGTAGGCTCATCCGCCAGAAGGATTGCAGGATTGTTCACAAGGGCCCTTGCGATTGCAACCCTCTGCTTCTGCCCTCCTGAGAGCTCTGAAGGACGGTGTTTCATCCTATCTTTAAGCCCGACACGTTCAAGAAGGTACTCCGCCCTCTCCCTGCGCTCCTTGCCGCTCATTCCATTCCTTGCATAGAGAAGAGGGGTTATCACATTCTCAAGTGCATTGAGCTTAGGAAGCAGGTTGAACTGCTGGAATATGAAGCCGACCTTCCTGTTCCTCACAT
>DVIF01000011.1 GCA_018711525.1 Candidatus Ornithospirochaeta stercorigallinarum | reverse complement strand
AGAAAAGGCGGTACGCTACCCCCCTCCACGGGGCGCATACCGCCTTTTCTTGTTATCCAGCCCTCCGGCTGTATCGGTTGAGCAAAAGCCAGCGTGGGATTGATGTGGTATCTTTATCTAAGTGATACCCCACGCTCCCATTTCGATACAGCCCTGTCTGTCAGTCCCAGTTTTTCTGCAAGGACAGATTGCGTAAGACCTTGCTCCTTCCTCTTCTTTGCTATAAGTTGCCCCGTCTTAATCTGGTCGATCATATGCCATCCTTTGTTTTCCTGAGCCTTAATTATATGTTTTTGTCCTGCTATGCGGAACAAACCGTTGGTTGAGATGAGAAAAAAAGGAGACCCTTTTGAGGTCTCCAATCAAGTTCAGCACTCTTTTAAGGCTGTTATGACTTTCTGGTATTCCTTTTCCAGTTCAAGGAACAGTGGAGTTTCTTTCAGCCCTTTGGAGTTCTCAAGCTCTCCTGCGATTCTTGCAAGATTTTTCAGTCCTACTTTTTCTGAGGCTTTTTTGATTTTATGGGCACCTTTAGCGACCATTTCAGAGTCCTTCTCTTCAATGGCTTTTCTCAATGCATCAAATGATGTGTCGTCCTCGAAGGAGGCAAGCTTCTCCTTAAGCATGCTTATATCCCCTCCGTAGTACTCGAGGGCTTCCTCCCAATCAAGTCCTATTTTACCTGCTATAGCTTTAACGTTCATTTCCTTCCTCTTAGAACAAGATGTCTATTATACCTTTTATAGTAACAAAAAGAATGATCAGAGGCAGTATGTACGCACAGTAGAATCTGAGTTTTGATGGGAATTTGAGGCCATCTCCCATGTCTGCTGTCTTTATGAACTTATCCCAGCCCCAGCCATAACGTGATGTGCAGAAGATGACCATGACAAGGGATCCGAGAGGAAGCAGGAGGTTTGAGACTATGAAATCCTCCAGGTCCATGATGCCGGTTCCCTCTCCGAATGGGGTGAAGCCGGACCAGATGTTATAGCCGAATATGCATGGAAGTATAAGGAC
Organism: Candidatus Ornithospirochaeta stercorigallinarum; assembly: GCA_018711525.1. Classification (GTDB taxonomy): domain Bacteria; phylum Spirochaetota; class Spirochaetia; order Sphaerochaetales; family Sphaerochaetaceae; genus Ornithospirochaeta; species Ornithospirochaeta stercorigallinarum. The sequence continues at coordinate 19,963 of DVIF01000011.1, read as the reverse complement.
AAGGAAGATCACTATGTTGAGCACCGTCGCCTTCTTCCTGCTCATCCCTCTGATGTCCATCCAGTATGAGAGGATGTTCTCAAATACTGCGATAAGGGTTGTAAGGGCGGCAAATGCCATTGCAAGGAAGAACAGTGTCGCCCATAACACCCCTCCTGTCATCTTTGCAAACACATTCGGAAGTGTGATGAACAATAGGCTGGGGCCGCTTCCCGCTTCGATTCCGAAAGCAGAGCATGCAGGGAAGATGATGAAGCCTGAGAGCAGTGCGATTGATGTGTCCAGACATACGATTCTGATGCTCTCTCCTGTAAGAGACCTCTCTTCACTGAAATAGGATCCCATGATGGACATTGCCCCGATTCCAAGGGAAAGCGTGAAGAACGACTGTCCCATTGCGGCGAATATCGATTCCCCGAGGCCGTATTCGACAAGGTTGCTCGGATCGGGCTTGATGAAGAAGAAAAGTCCTTCCTTTCCTCCTTCAAGTGTCACCGAGTGTATTGCAAGGGCGATCATGAGGATGAAAAGGAGAGCCATCATGATCTTTGAAATCCTTTCAACTCCGTTTTTAAGTCCCATTACTGCAATGGCGGCTGTAATCAGAAGGGCGAATGCTCCCCAGCCGAACTGTCTCAGAGGATGGGCAAGAAGGTCCTGGAAGAATGCATTCACTTCTGCCGTTCCAAGCCCTGTGAACGTTCCTGCAACCGAGGAGAGGAAATAGTACAGAAGCCATCCTGTGATTGGAATATAGTAGAATAGAAGCATGTAGTTGCCGATTATCGCAAAAGGACCTGCAATATGCCATTTGCTTCCCTTCGGTTCCAGGTTCCTGTATGCTCCTACGATGTTCTGCTTTCCTCCTCTTCCGATAGAGAACTCCATTACCATGATTGGAAGCCCCATTATAAGAAGGAATCCTAAGTAGATGAGGACGAATACCGCTCCGCCGTAACGCCCTGTGATATATGGAAAACGCCAGACGTTCCCAAGTCCTATGGCACATCCTGCTGAGAGCAGTATGAAACCTAGGCGTGATGAAAGTGTCTCTCTTTCAGCCATTTTTTTTCTCCCGTTGAATTTATATGTTACGCCCTGGATATTGTGGTTCCGAGGTGTAGTTTATGCCGAGTTTCCTGAGTCCGTCGATATCTCCTGCTGAAGGTATGTGTGTGAAATGCACATCTGTATCCCTGAGCTGCTTGAGGGCCTCCGACGCATTCTTGGCGTTCTCGTCATAGATTCCGGATATGGAAAGGGCGATGAGTATCTCATCGACATTCAATGAAACACCCTTGCTTGAAAGGATGTCCCTTTTTGTATGTGTGACAGCCTTTATTACCTCGTTATGGATCAGGTCCACATCCTTGTCTATTCCGATGATGGCCTTGCATGCATTGAGGATCAGAGCCGCTCCCGCATGCATGAGGTTGGAGTTGTGTGCTGTTATGATTCTACCGTCGTCAAGCTCAAGTGCTGCGGCACACACAGTCCCGTCATCCTTTCCCTTATGCTCTTCGATTGCCTTCTTCAGTGCCTCACGTGCAGGAACCACCGTAGGTCTGTCTTCTTCTGCAAGGTGTGCTTTATCTAGAAGAGCCAGAGCCCTGTTGTATACTTCCTTTGAGCATATTCCCTGAAGATAGTCGGTCTTCGTATGGAAAACCCTTCTTATGATTTCCATGTTCGCCGCATGACGGCACACCTCGTCATCGATGATACCGAAGCCGCATCTGTTCACTCCCATGTCGGTAGGGCTTTTATAGATGCATTCCTCCCCTGTGATCTTTTCAAGGATCCTCTTGAGAATCGGGTAGGCCTCAAGGTCCCTTGAGTAGTTGACGGTGACCTCGGAGTAGGCGTCATGGTGGAAGTGGTCGATGAGGTTGACATCACCGATATCCACGGTTGCTGCCTCGTATGCGATATTTACCGGATGATTGAGTGGAAGATTCCAGATGGGGAAGGTCTCAAGCTTGGCGTAATTAGGCTTTTTTCCCATCTTTGCCTCGTGGTACATCTGATTGAGGCATGTGGCAAGCTTTCCAGATCCCGGGCCGGGGGCGGTGACGATTACGACGGGGGCATCTACAGGGATGTATGGGTTCTTTCCATATCCTTCTTCGGATACCACTACGTCTATCTCTGATGGATAGCCGGGGGTAGCCGTATGCTCGTATACTTTGATACCCCTCTGCTCAAGCTTCCTTTTGAACTGGACCGCCGCCACCTGGTTCTCGAACCTTGTTATCACGACCTTGTCGCATTTGAGCCCATAGGATGCGAAGTCATGGATCATCTTCAGGACATCGGCATCATAGCTGATCCCGAAATCCCCTCGTATCTTCCTCTGCTCGATATCTCCCGCATATATGCAGATTATGATATCCAGATGCTCCTTGAGCTCTTTGAACACCTTCATCTTGTTGTTCTCATCGAAGCCTGGCAGGACACGTGCTGCATGTTTGTCATGCAGAAGCTTTCCTCCGCATTCGATATAAAGACGTCCTGAAGAGGTTTTCACCCTCTCCAGGATATACTTTGTCTGTTCTTTGATATATTTATCGCTGTCAAAACCGATCTTGTGCATTATACGTAACCCTGAGCAATCATGGCTCTTGCTACTTTCATGAATCCTGCGATATTGGCTCCATCGATGAAGTTGTCCTTAGTGGAATATGTCTCAGCCGCTTCGCTGATGTTCTTGTAGATGTTGTTCATGATGGCTTTGAGCTCCTGGTCGACTCTCTCCGGTGTCCATCTCAGACGCTGTGAGTTCTGACTCATCTCAAGACCTGAAACGGCAACTCCTCCTGCGTTTGCAGCCTTTGCAGGGGCAAGCAGTATGCCTGAGGATGTAAGGATCTCCTCGCTTTCCATTGAGCATGGCATGTTCGCTCCTTCTCCTACCAGCTTGATTCCGTTCTTTACAAGATTGAGTGCGTCCTCCTTGAGGATTTCGTTCTGAGTGGCACAAGGGAATGCATAATCGGCCTTTACATCCCAGATCGGATTCGGCTCGCTTGGATTCCTTTCGATATAAGGGACTCCATATTTCTCTGCGTATTCCTTGATTCTTCCTCTCTTGACGTTCTTAAGCATCTTGACGAAGTTGAGCTTCTCTGTATCGATTCCCGCCTCGTCGATGATCATTCCTGATGAATCGGAGAGTGTTATCACCTTTCCTCCCAGGGCATTGATCTTCTCCACTGTGAACTGTGCTACGTTTCCACTTCCTGAGACGATGCACTTTGCCCCTTCGAAACTCATTTTCTTGTCGCGCAGTATTGCTTCGGAAAGGTATACAAGTCCGTATCCTGTAGCTTCAGGGCGGATGTATGATCCACCGTATTCGATTCCTTTTCCAGTAAGTACTCCACTGAACTGGTTCCTTATCTTCTTGTACTGTCCGAAGAGGTAGCCGATCTCCCTTGCTCCGACTCCGATATCTCCTGCCGGTACGTCGGTATCCGGTCCGATATGGCGGCATAGCTCAGTCATGAAAGACTGACAGAAACGCATCACCTCGTTATCGCTCTTTCCCTTCGGGTTGAAGTCCGAACCTCCCTTTCCTCCTCCCATCGGAAGGCCGGTGAGGCTGTTTTTGAATACCTGTTCGAATGCAAGGAACTTCATGATCGAGAGATTTACGGAAGGATGAAGTCTCAGACCCCCTTTGTAAGGTCCTATCGCAGAAGACATCTGCACCCTGAATCCCCTGTTGACCTGGCACATGCCCTCATCATCCACCCATGGGACACGGAACATGACGACCCTTTCCGGCTCGACCATCCTCTCAAGTACCCTGTGGTATGTGATTTCCGGAAGTTCTTCTATGATCTTGTCGATTGAAAGCAGGAAGGTATAGACTGCCTGCTGGAACTCCCTCTCTCCTGGATCGCGGGCCAGGACCTGCTGGTAAACCTGTTCTGTCTGACTGTGCATAATATTCCTCCTCAAAGAAAATATTGATGGAATTATAAGATAAAGGGAGAGGTTTTTTAAAGTGACCAGATTGGCAAAATACGAAATAAAGAAAATTTCTTTTCAAGGTATGTTGCAGGGGATGTGTTTAACAATCGACATGTTTTTTGATACTATCTCTTCAAGGTTAACAATATGTTCACGCTCTCGATAATCTGAATTAACCGAGAAGGGGTGATAATAAAAGGATGAAGCATTTTCATCAATATATCCATGGGATGTCGGCGATGGAGGAAATGCTCTCTTTTTGGAGGTGACCCGGATGAAGAAGGTTCTGATTTTATTATTCGCAATATTTGCCCTCGTTTCATGCACAAAGGATGATGAGGTCCAGGGACAGGAGGCTGCATCCGATGCCGTATCCGGGGAGAGCCTGATCCGTCTGACAATGCCTTCCGAGCCCGACAGCCTCGATCCATATCTATCAACGGCCAGTGACACCGAGGCCGTAATGCATAACATATATGAAGGGCTTGTGCTTTTCGACCAGGATGGAGCGATCATCCCCGGCCTCGCAGAGAGCTGGGAAATAAGTGATGACGGGCTTGAATACACCTTCCACTTAAGGGAGGATGTCACTTTCCATAACGGGGATCATTTTGATTCTGCTGATGCCGCATATTCCTATGGGGTGATCTCCGGGCTCAGTACAGGTAAGCCGATTTCTTCCCGGTTCAGTACGATAACAGGTATCGAGACCACGGATGAATACACCCTGGTGCTGAAGCTGAGCGAGCCCAATGCCGCATTCCTTGAAGGGACGAGGGTTGCTATAATACCGGAAGGGTATGAGTCCAGTGCAACGGCACCGGTAGGGACGGGGCCGTATGAATTCGTGGAATACACACCAGGGCAACGTATCGTCCTTGAAAAAAATGATGATTATTATGACGAGTCTAGAATGGCAAGGATCGACAGGGCCGAGGTCTATATAATGACAGATGAGAGTGCTATTGTAACCGCACTTCAGTCGGGACAGCTCGATATGGCTCAGGTCACGGGTTCCGATGCTGAGATATTGAGCCGCAACTTCACCATATATTCCAATCCTCAGAACATGGTATGCCTTTTCGCCATGAATAATGACTTCAAGCCGTTTGATGATATAAGGGTTCGAAAGGCCATGAACTATGCAGTGAACAAGGACAACATCATCTATGGTGCCTTCGACGGCTATGCCACAAGACTGGATTCGAACTTCTCCCCGGTGATGGGCTCTTATTACAACAGTGATGTCGAAAACTATTATCCCTATGACCCCGGGAAGGCTGAGGCCCTGCTTGCCGAGGCGGGGTATCCCGATGGATTTGAATTCACCATAACGGTTCCTGCGAATTATCAGCAGCATGTGAATACCGCACAGATCATTGCCGAGGACCTCAAGAGGGTCGGCATCAAGGCGGAGATACAGCTCGTGGAGTGGGGTGCATGGCTTGAGGATGTCTATTCCAATGGAAACTATGAGACCACCATTATCGGTCTGACAGGGAAGCTCGACCCATATGAGATCCTTGTGCGTTTCGTCTCTGATTTCAGAAGGAATTTCTTCCATTACGATAATCCCCGATATGATAAACTGATTAAGGAAGCGATGGTCGAAACAGATGAGGAGAGGAGAGCGGAGCTATATAAGGAATGCCAGATGATCCTTACTGAGGATGCCGCTTGTGTATGGACATGTGATCCGAACCTCGTAATCGCAGCCAGGAAGGACCTGAAAGGCTACAAGGCATATCCTCTGACGTTCACCGACCTCAGCGCCCTTTACTATGAGGAATAGATAAGTTGAGATACTACCTGAGAAAGCTCATAGGTCTTGTCGTAACACTGGTCCTGGTATCACTGGTGACATTCTTTGTCTTCCAGATACTCCCGGGAGATCCCGCCCTGATAATCCTCGGTGTGGATGCTGACGAGTATCAGATCGAAGCTCTCAACAGGAGCCTTGGCTTGGACAGACCTCTTTCCGAGCGTTACATATCATGGCTCAAAGGGATTTTCTCAGGGGATCTCGGGACATCGATCAGATACAATCAGAGTGTTTCATATCTTATCGGAGAGGGGCTTAAGGTCACATCCCTCCTCTCTCTTTACAGCATGGTTTTCACTATTGCCATAGGGCTTCCAATAGGGCTCTTCCTAGCATCCCACAGCAAAAGGAAATATTCCATTCCTGTCTCAATAATCTCACAGCTCTCGCTTTCCATCCCCTCATTCTGCATGGGGATATTCCTGATAAGCATTTTCTCTGTACGGCTGAACCTGCTGCCATCCGTCGGATACACACCCCCATCCGAGGGGCTTTTCGCATCCTTCAAGTCGCTGCTTCTCCCATCTCTTTCAGTGGCGATTGGCTCCAGTGCCATTCTCATACGCTATGTAAAGGTCTCTGTTCTCAAGGAGAGCGGAAAGGATTATGTGAGGACCGCACGGAGCAAGGGTATGTCAAAGGGCAGGATAATGTATGTCCATGTGCTGAAGAACTCGCTCATACCTGTTATTACAATCCTCGGTCTTCTTACTGCGGATATCCTCGGGGGAAGCATAATAGTTGAGAACATATTCTCCCTTCCCGGGATAGGAAGGCTCATAACCGTCTCTATTTCAAGCCGGGACCTTCCTCTCATACAGGCTCTTGTCCTGTATCTTGCCCTGATCGTGGTTGTATGTAATTTCATAGTCGACCTCATCTATTCGCTGGTCGATCCAAGGATAAGGTTGAGGTAGCCTATGGGAAGATATTTCAGAAATACGAATTTCCTTATCGGCTCGATAATCCTGTCTTTGATGTTGATATTGCTTATCGTATCCTTTTTCCATACTCCGTATGATGTGACAGCCATGGATCTTGCGCATAAGCTTGAGAAGCCTTCAGCAGAGCATCTTCTCGGCACCGACCAGTTCGGACGTGATATCATGAGCCGTATGATGAAGGGCATAGAGGTCTCCATCCTGATAGGATTCACAGCAGTCCTCTCCGGTTTTGTCTTCGGCCTCTTGATAGGCTCCTTCTCCGGGTATTTCGGAGGAAGGCTTGATGAGATTGTGATGAAGCTGATCGATACACTTATGGCCTTCCCCGGAGTTCTTCTGGCGATGATGCTCATAGCAGTATTCGGCAACGGGCTTTTAAATACGATCATAGCCCTTTCGGTGATGGCGGTTCCACGCTTTGCGCGTATCGCCCGCAGCGGCTATATGGAACTGAGGGATTCGGATTTCGTGAAGGCCGAGAGGATAAGAGGGGCAGGATGCCTCAGGATCATGTATCTTCATATCCTTCCGAATATCATGAGCGAGCTCATTGCCACCGCATCCCTTTCCTTTGCATCGGCAATCATGTCGGAATCGGGGCTCAGCTATCTCGGCCTTGGTATGCAGCCTCCTTCTCCCAGTCTCGGCATAATGCTCAGTGAGGCACAGGACTACATGCTCCGTGCACCTTGGTATGTTCTCATCCCTACTGTCACGATAGCTCTGCTTGTTATCGCGTTCAATCTCATAGGGGATGGCCTCCAGGAGATGAATGGAGGTGGGAGATGAGCCTTCTAAGCTTAAAGGATTTCACTCTGTCATTCAATGAAAACGGTCGTCTGCTGAATGCCGTGAAAGACATCTCGATGGAGATTGGGAAATCGGAGATGGTCGCACTCATCGGGGAATCTGGATGCGGAAAGAGTGCAACAGCCCTTTCCCTTATGGGCCTTGGGAATGAGAGTGCGATATGTTCGGGCCATATCTATTTCGAAGGAGATGACATCATCGGATACGATGAGGGAAGATGGAACAGAATAAGGGGAAAGCGCATCTCCATGATCTTCCAGGAACCTTCTGCGGCACTCAATCCCCTCTTGAGGGTAGGCTCTCAGATTATGGAGATGCTCCGGATGCATCAGGACCTTGATAGGAAGGATGCGAGGAAAAGGGTGCTGGAGATGCTTGAAAGTGTGGAGCTTGCAGATGTGGAGAGGATATACAGGAGCTATCCCCATCAGCTTTCAGGGGGTCAGAAGCAGAGGATCATGATAGCCATGGCCTTGATAAACAATCCTTCTCTCCTGATTGCAGATGAGCCTACCACAGCCCTTGATGTCACAATACAGGCGGAGATAATCGAACTGATAAATAGGATGAACAAGGAGAAGGGGACGGCAGTCCTCCTGATCTCCCACAACCTTTCTCTGGTGAAAGGGCTCACACGGAGGTCCTACATCATGTATTCAGGGACCATAGTGGAAAGCGGAGAGACGGAGGAGATCCTCTCCTCTCCCATACATCCGTACACGCGTGGCCTGATAGCATCCATTCCTGATGCGGGGAACAGAGGGAAGAAGCTCTATTCGATTCCTGGAGCTGTCCCATCCCTTGAGGAGAGAAGTGGAAAAGGTTGTCCTTTCGCTTCACGTTGCCGGATATGTTCTGACAGGTGTTTCTCGGATTTCCCAGAGGAAAAAGAGATTCAGGGGCATGCTTATTCATGTTTCTTCTCCCCTGATGAGATAGAGGAGAGGATGAATGGATAGCCTTTTGAAGCTTGATGGTGTCTGTAAGGAATATAAGAGTGCCTATGGCAGGGTCAGGGCATTATGCGAGAGCTCTCTTATTATAGAGAGAGGGGAGATCCTCGGCCTTGTGGGGGAGTCGGGCTCAGGAAAGAGCACGATGGCCAACATCATCGTGCGTCTCATAGCACCTGACAGGGGAAGGATTGTATTCGATGGTATAGATATATCATCACTCTCTGCAAGGAAGTTCAAAAAATACCGCAGGGAGATACAGATGGTCTTCCAGGATCCGTATTCCTCAATAAACCCTAAAAAGAAGATAGGATATCTTCTCAGGGAGTGTCTTAAGATCCACGAGAAGGGTATGAGCGATGAGGAACTTGATAAGAAGGTCTCGGAAAGCCTAGAGGAGGTCGGACTCGACTCCTCATATGCAAAGCGCTATCCAGCAAGCCTTTCAGGAGGACAGAGGCAGAGGGTTGCAATCGCACTTGCCCTTATCTTAAGGCCGAAGCTGATAGTCCTTGACGAACCTGTCTCCGCTCTTGATGTCTCTGTCGAGGCTCAGATACTCAATCTTCTCCTAAAGCTGAGGAATAAGCATGGCCTTACCTATCTTTTCATTTCCCATGACCTTAATGTCGTCTCATATATCGCAGACCGCATTGCAGTGATGTATCTTGGCTCGATTGTCGAACTCGGAAGGACGGAGGATATTCTTGAGGCTATGGCGCATCCGTATACAAAGGCTCTCTTTGCCGCCTCTTCGGATGTCTTGGCAACACTTAAAGGTGAGATTCCCAGCCCTATGAATCCTCCTTCAGGATGTCCGTTCCATACAAGGTGCATGTATGCAAAGGATAGATGCAGGGAGGAAAAACCATCTTTGTCCTTGCTCTCGGATGGTCATTTCGTCTCATGCCACTATCCTTTGAGGGGAGGAGGTGGATATGAAGATTGCAGCGATATCTGATTTACATCTGGATATAAACAGGGATTATCCCGTAATGGAGGCGCTCAGGGATGAGGTGGAGGAAAGCGGAGCCTCCTATCTCCTTGTCGCCGGGGATGTATCGGAGGATTTCCGTCTGACGGGGGATAAGATGAGGAAACTTGATGAAAGCTCATCTTTCTCTGTTCTTTATGTCCCGGGAAACCATGACCTCTGGTCTCCCGAGCCTGACAGGTTCGGCATCGATTACATCTATTCGTTTTTCAAAGATGATGAGAGATGCCTTACAGGGAAGGAGAGGGGGGATGGAGATGTCGCTTTCATCGGGGATGTCGGATGGTATGATTATTCTTTCGGCAATCATTGCCGCTTCTCAGATGAGATGTTTGAGAAGATGACATATATGGGGCGCACATGGCAGGACGGGATAAGAAATCCTTGGACAAGGGAGAACAAGGGGCGATGCTCCTTGCAGCTTGAAGGTATTGAAAGCAGCCTTGAAAGGGTCGAAGGCAGGAAGATAGTCGCTGTGACGCACATGCTCCCAATAAGGGAGTTCACAGTCCTCGACGCACGTCCGGAATGGGAGTATTTCAATGCGTTCCTGGGTTCCCTCAGGTTTGGAGAACTGTTCGAAAGCCGTGGTGTGAGCTATTCGGTCTCAGGGCATGTGCATTACAGGAAAGAGAGGGAGAAGAACGGTGTGTACTATATCTGTCCATGCCTTGGCTACTACAGCGAATGGAGGTTCGCAAAAGGGCATGAGACGGACCTAGGCTATCATATGAAGGCATCATTAAGATACTTTGAAGTATGAGACAAGTGCGTATTATGGCATTTTGAATAGTTTCTACAAGTGCGTTTTATGGCATATGCGATTGATTTTGTATGTGCGCTTTCTGGATTTCCCTGTTATAATATGACTGGAGCAGGAATATGGTCTTACGAAGAAAGATTTACAGTAGATTATTGGAGTGGAAGAAAACAGAAGGAAAGAGAGCGTTGCTTATTGAAGGGGCAAGACGGGTAGGTAAGTCAACTATTGTTGAAGAGTTTGGAAAAAATGAATATGAATCATATATCTTGATTGACTTTTCCTCTGTTTCCAATGTCGTAAAAGATGCTTTCGAGAATTATCTTAATTCTTTGGACACATTCTTCATGATTATTTCTGCCGAATTCGGAGTACGGCTATATAAGAGGAGATCCTTGATTATTTTTGATGAAGTGCAAAAGTATCCTAAAGCCAGGGAAGCTATAAAACATTTAGTCAAGGATGGTAGGTACGATTATATTGAAACAGGTTCGTTGATTTCTATAAAAGAGAATGTATCTTCGATTCTCATTCCTTCTGAAGAAAGGTCAATTAAAATGTATCCTCTGGACTTCGAGGAATTCATGATTGCTGTTGGCGAAGAAGCATTATTTGAATACATGAAGAATTCTTTCCTGTCTTTGACGCCTCTTGAAAGAGGATTACATAATAAGGCAATGCTTTTGCTTAGGCAGTATATGATAGTAGGCGGAATGCCTATGAGCGTCATGGCATTTATTGAGAATGGAATGGATTTTGCAGAATGCGATATTGAAAAAAGAGATATCCTCAAGTTATGGCGAAGCGACATCATGAAAATAAAATCACGTTACAGGGACCGGGTTCTTATTATTTTTGATCAGATTCCGTCGCTTTTATCAAAGCATAACAAGAAGATCATGTTTTCTTCAATCAGTAAAGAGAGTGAGTATTCTGATAATGCAGAAGCTTTTTTCTGGCTGGCTGACAGTATGATTGCCAATGAATGTACTGCAGTAGAAGACCCTAATGTCGGTTTTGCCCTCACAGAAGATAAAAGTGATTTGAAGTGCTATCTTGCAGATACAGGTCTTTTGATAAGCCAGGCTTTTAGTGAGAATGAGATAACGGATAACAATCTTTATAAAGAGATTCTTTTAGATAAACTTTCCTTGAACGAAGGAATGTTTACGGAGAATCTTGTAGCTCAAATGCTTACCGCCAACGGTCATGAACTACATTTTTATATGAATTATAACAAGGATAAACATCGTGCAGATATCGAAATAGATTTTCTTTTATCCTCGGAAAGCAAGATAAACCATAAGATAATCCCAGTAGAAGTCAAATCCACAGAGAACTACAGATACCTCTCCCTTCAAAGATTCTCGGAAAAATATAAGAGTCGTATTGGAGATAGATACATACTGCATCCTAAAAATCTTTCAATTAAGGAAGATGGTGTTATCTGTCTGCCTTTGTACATGGCCTGTTTCTTGTAGTTCGTACTGCTTATTTCCTTTTTGATAATTCAATGAATCGCTGTACCGCAATCGGGGTATATGTGTTTTTGGGCAGCAGGAGATTGAAGGTCCTTTTTGCCAACGGATCGGCTAATGCATAAAATTTCAGACTCGAATTTTCATTTGTCACGACCCTGTCGCTTGTGAATGTGGCCCCCAGTCCGGCTTCTGCCATATGATATGCCGTGACAAGCTGATTGAGGTCGAATTTGACCTTTGCCTTTAATCCGGATTTTTTATACATTTCAAGAACTCTCTCCTGCAGGTTGTTTCCTTTCCTAAGAAGTATTATCTCTTCCTCGGAAACCTCTTCAATTGTTATTTTTCTGCAATCCGGTTCAAGATGTTTTCTATTGATTATGTCTGATGCCGTAAGTGCCTTATCTTCATGCACCCTGTTAAACTGGTCTGAATCAGGAACTGCAAAAAGTATATGGTCATCGAATATCTCATAGCAAGGAAATTCTTTAATTGCTTGTGGGTCACAACTGAATGTAAGGTCTATTTCCTGCGATGAGAGCATGCTTAGAAGCTCAAAGGAGCTTCTTTCATATATCTGAAGCGATATGTTGGGATATCTTTTTGTAAACTCCATTAAGATTGCCGGCAGTATATATGAATTAAGATAGTTTGTTCCTCCAAGTCTTATCAGTCCCGTATTGAGATTTTTGATATCATTTATCTTCTGCCTGCTTTCCATCTCCGTAATCTGCATCTTTTTTATTGCATCAATGTATATTTCTCCAGCATCTGTAAGTTTTAGAGGTTTCTTCTTCCTATCGAAGAGAGGCATTCCTATTTCATCTTCGATTTTCTTAATCGCTATGCTTAGCGCAGGTTGTGTTATGAAAAGTTTCTCTGCCGCTTTGGAAAAACTTCCTTCCGTATAGACCGTATATAGATAAGTCAGCTCTGGAGACATATGAACCTCATATAAATTAAATTTATGTTTGTATAAAAACTATAAATTTGACTATAAGACATTATAGCTATAGTGTAAATACAGACGAAAAAAAGGAGGAAAGTAAAGTGCAGGTAAATGCATTATTAATGGATGAGAAAGACAACGTTGTTACCTGTGTCACTGATGTCCCGCGCGGTAATGATGTCGTTTATCAGAATGAAAATGGTGAAATTATATCACTTAAAGCCCAAGAGGATATTCCATCTTGTCATAAGGTTGCTCTTGAAAATATAGAAAAGGGAGGCGATGTACTTAAATATGGAGAACTCATTGGAAGGGCTGATAGAGAAATAAAAAAGGGCTCTTTGGTCAATCATGAGAATATACACAGCGTTCCCCGTGACTATGAGAACGAACTTGTTGAGGAAGATGGGAAGGATGCTCCTGAATTTGTGAGGACAAAGGAAGGTCTCAAGTTCTGGGGATACCGCAGGGCTGAGGGAAGGCCTGGAATCCGCAATCATGTACTTATCCTTCCAGGATGTGCATGCGGCAGTGAAAGCGCCCGTATCGTTGCCTCTCAAGTCAGAGGGGCTGTCAACATCATATTCAATACAGGATGCTCGGATGTTGCAGCCAATACAGCTATGTCTCAGAAGGTACTCACTGGTTTCGCATGCAACCCGAATGTATATGGCGTTGTAATCATAGGGCTTGGATGTGAGACTGTCGGGCACAGGCAGCTGAGAGAGAAAATACAGAAGATGACGACTAAACCTGTCGTCTCTTTCGGCATCCAGGAAGAAGGGGGGACCCTTAAGACGATAGAGAAAGCTGTGCGTGCTGCACGTGAGATGGCTGCAGAAGCAGGAGAGCAGCAGAAAGAACTGTTTGATATCTCGGAACTGTTTTTAGGCATTGAGTGCGGAGGCTCCGATGCAACATCAGGAATAGCAAGCAATCCAGCTGTTGGAGAGCTCAGCGATCTTCTTGTTGATTATGGCGCTACATCCATGATGAGTGAGTCCATTGAGTGGATAGGTGCAGAGCATGTTGTGGCAAAACGTGCCGCAAGCAGGAAAATCCATAATCAGATTATAGAAGTATGCCGTGACTACGAAGAGCATTTGAAAGGAGCTGGGCAGGACTGTCGTGCCGGCCAGCCGACCCCTGGCAACAAGGCAGGCGGACTTTCCACTCTGGATGAGAAGAGTCTTGGCTGCATCCGTAAAGGAGGCAAGAGGCCGATTGTCGAGGTTCTTGAGCAGGCTGAGAGACCTACCAGACATGGAGCTATAGTAATGGATACCGCAGGATATGACATCTCATCCGTTACCTCCATGGTAGCAGGAGGCTGTCAGGTCATCATCTTCACTACAGGACGTGGAACCCCCACAGGTAATGCCATTGTGCCTGTGATGAAGGTCACAGCGAACGAGTACACCTATAAGCATATGGAAGACAATATGGACTATGATCTTTCTCCTATTGTCAGGGGAGAGAAAACCAGTAAGGAAATGGGGAAGGAACTTCTGGATGAGATTATTGCAATCAGCAATGGAAAACTTACAAAAGCAGAAGCTTATGGATTTTCAGATATCGCAATAGATCATGTATGCCGCTTTGTATAAGCGGAAATGTCTGCTGGAGAGGAGGTGCCTCCTGCAGACAGATTTATTATAAAAATTTTTTATATAAATATTAAAATTATAAATTTGTTTGTTGTTTTAATGCGATTCATAATGGAACCGTGGGCAGGCATTGAATATCTGACGGAGAGACAACTTCAGGTATCGTTGCTGTTTTAAAACAGAACAAAAAAGGAGGAAATGAAATGAGCCACTTAGTAATCTGCTTGATTATATGTGTTCTCACGATGGTCAGTTACATCATCGGCAAGTGGCCGATGGGGCTGACTGCTCTGGTCAGCATGCTGGCCTTTGTACTTACAGGTTGCCTGGATCCTGCGACAGCCGCAGGATATTTCGGCAATGCCAACGGACTGATGATGATGTCGATGTTCGTTGTCGCCGCAGGCTTTAATAGGACGCAGTTCGTACGTAAGGTAGCTGCAAGTGTAAATAGAATCGCAAAAGGTTCCCTGACACGTGTTATGTTCGGCTATATATTGATTACGATGTTGCTGTCCCAGTTCATTCAGAGTTCAGTTATCGTTTATGGTATCATGGCTCCAATGCTTATTGCTACCTGTGAGGAGATGAACATAAGCCCGTCAAAGGTACTGTTTCCGATTGCTATCGCCTGTATATCGACCGTATCTGTACTGCCACTTGGTGCAGGTGCCACAGTCTTTGCTGAAATGAATGGCTATCTGGAAGCAAATGCTTACACAACATATACAGTGGCGCTGACCGACTGTATGAAAGCACGTCTTCCGTCCATGATTATAATGTTCATCTACTGTGTATTCTTCTCGACGAAGTTCAGTCCGGCTGAGTCTCCTCTCAAAGGAAAGGCCATAGAGAGTCGTGCTGATAAGCGTGAGCCTCTCTCTCCCTTCAAAGAACGTGCAGGCTACATTATATTTATTGTGACAACTCTTGCTCTTCTTTTCCAGCCACAGCTCAGAATCCAGACCTGGGTCATATGTATGACAGGTGCAGTTGCCATGGTTGTCTTCGGTGTTTTGTCGGAGAAGGAAGCTGTCAGTGCAATCAACCTTCCTATGGCTTTCCTTTTTGTCGGTTCCCTCGCAATGGGTGGTGCTCTCAGCCAGACCGGAGCAGGAGAGGTTGTCGGTGATATACTTGCCGGCTTCGCAAATAGACTGTCCAATCCATATTTGATCGGCTTCGTATTCTTCCTGGTTCCGTTCCTGCTCACTCAGGTCATGATGAATCGTACAGTTATCATCATTTTCATCCCGATTGCAATCCTTGCATGCAAAGCAATGGGCGCAAATCCTGTAGGCATTGTTCTTCTTGTTCAGTCGGCGTGTCTGAGTTCCTTCATGACTCCGATGGCAACACCTGCCATCCCGATGTGTATGGCAAACGGTGGCTACGACCTGAAGTCGATCATTAAGCAGTCCATTGTCCCTGCAATCCTGTTGTGTGCTGTAAATGTCACATGGATAATGACTGTATTCCCAATGTATTCCTGATGGCAGAGGAGTGGACAGCTATGCTTGAAGTTAAGATCTTTCCTAAAGATATGAGCCTCCTGGATGTGGATCATAATGAGCCTCGAAAATGCCTTGTCAATGGCCTTTTTGAAGAGTCTGTAGAAGTGAACGGTAGGATTCGTACTTTCTACACTTATATCACGAAGGGACTTGTTTATAACCAACCTTGTGTTGTGGTCGCAGCACCTGACGATGAGAATGTTCTCGACTATCTTGGACGCAGCCACTGGTTTGACTTTGCCGACAGACATCATGTGTTCCTTCATATACTTAAAAGCGAAGATGGGGGCTGGAACTTTGATGGGGCGGATGCTGATTATATGAACAGGGTCTATGTCCAGATAAACGGTCGGCGTGGTTATGTCGCCATGCAAGACAATATCTATGCATTCGGCGTTGGCAGGGGAGCCACTGTAGCCCAGCAGGCTGTCATGAAGATGTCGAGCGAGTGGTCTGGACTGGCAACCTTCGGGGAGCTTGACGATAAGGTAACCATCAACGAACCAGTCAGTGCAGGAGCGCAGGATACTGGAAAGACAGAACTTGTGATCTCTGCATCAAAAGTCCCCGTTCCCGTGTGGATGGCATGGAAGTCGAAGAAAGGTACAAACAAAGCAGTTTTCAGCTACTGGATGAGGAATAACGGATGTGCAGACGAGGGCTTCTCAAACCAGTGGGCAGATGAGGTTTATTTTCCTTCAAATGTCTGTCGTAAGAGTCAGATAAACGAGGAGAATATTGCCCAGGTCCGTGTTTCCAATGGTTATGATGGCAAGATCGAGCCTGCTTTTCTGGATGCAGTATGGGATTATCTGAGCAAGTCCTGTCGCCACCGCGGTTTTGGCACCAAGCAGCTGCGTCTCCGTATCGACCCGGAGGCATATGGTTTTACGCGCCATACGATGGAATTGGATGGATGGACCCGTTTATGGTATGAGTACGTACCAAGGCGTGTGGCTGAGGGTGGTAAGAGAGCTCCTCTTGTGGTCTGCATGCATGGCCGAGGGGGGTCGGCAGAGAGTTTTATCAGTCTTTCCGGCATGAGCAGGGTAGCCGAGGAAAGGGATTTCATCGTCGTATTCCCCGAATCTTGTGTTTCACAGCAGAAGCCTGGAACTCTGAGAAATCTACTTTTATGGGAAGGCTCATACAAAGGAGAGAAAACCGATGATGTGAAATTTATCCTTTCCATCATTGATGATGTGAAGATGCGTTGTTCAATCGATGAGAGCCGTATTTTCGCCTGCGGGCAGTCCAGTGGTGGTATGATGACATCAACCCTTGCACAAAAGGCTCCAGATGTTTTTGCGGCGGTAGCCCCTTGGTCAGCTCTTGTAAGTCCTGATGAAGAATTGTGTCTACCTGAAAGAATTGAGCCGGCTGTACCATTCTTCTTCCTTTTTGGTGAGAGAGATTGGCTATGTGCAGATCTTGAACACGGAGAGATGGATTATCACGCGGCTCATGACATCGCTGCTTTTCTTAAAAACTTGATGAAGATATACGAGCTGGATGAGACTCCGTTGAAGTATACTTGTGGCGAAATCAGCTACTACGTGTATTTGAACAAGAAGAAGGTGCCCATGCTGACAGTTGGAACAGTACGTGATATGTCTCATGCCAATTACCCAGGGGAGAGCTGGGCATCTTGGGATCAGTTCATGGCGAAGTTCTCAAAAGTCGAGGGGAAACTGCTGTATATGGGAACTGATGCAATCTGAACGTCCTACATGTGTTTTATCGGATGGGATTTACTCCACACTGCTATGATGCAGTATGGAGTTTTTCCTGCTCTGGTAAGCTATATGTAAAACATAAGCAAATTATTAGCGTAATTAAACGAGGTGGAAATGAGCATAAGATATCCGCATCTGTGTGAGCCTATTAGGCTTGGTAACGTCATATTCCGTAACAGGATGTTCTCTGCCCCGATGGGAGGAACTGATATCACAGCTGACTGTTGCGTCGGTCCTAGGACGATAGGATTCTATGAACTGAGGGCTATGGGGGGAGCCGCTGCGGTAACTGCCAGTGAGCTTGTCGTCCATCCAGAAACAGACGCTTCACACATGTTTCATCTTGATTTGAAAACTCCTGGCAGCTTGGCAAGCTGGACATTTGTAGCCGATGCAATTTCAAGGCATGGCGCAGTGCCTAGTGTCGAGTTGAGCCATAGTGGACAGTATGCTGGAACTTATCTCCTCGATAAGGACAGAAAACAAGGCCTGACGCAATATGGCCCCAGCGACTGGGTGCGTCCTGATGGTATTCCTGTCAAGGCACTTGCTGTTGAACAGATTGATGAGATAGTGCGCACCTATGGTGAAACGGCGGCTCTGGCGAAACGTGCAGGATTTCAGATGCTCATGATCCATGCTGGTCATGGCTGGCTGATTAATCAATTCCTATCTCCTGCTTTTAATCACCGCAATGACGAATATGGAGGTTCTTTCGAGAACAGACTCCGTTTTGCACGCCGTGTGCTGCAATCGGTCAGAGATGTTGTAGGGGATGGTTTCCCGATTGAGTTGCGTATGAGTGGATCTGAATTCTTTGAAGGCGGATACGATATCAAGGGCGGTATTGCAATCGCTCAGGGGTTGGAGGATCTGGTTGATCTTATTCACGTATCTGCAGGCAGTTATCAGTTTGGGTTCTTCCGGACCCATTTGCCTATGTTCGCACCTCATGGAGACAATGTCTGGCTGGCGGCAGAGATAAAGAAACATGTTTCGAAGCCTGTGGCTACTATAGGTGCCCTGAATGATCCGGCCCAGATGGAGGAGATTATTTCCACAGGTAAGGCAGATGTCGTGGAAATGGCCCGTGCATTGCTTGCCGACCATGAATTACCTAACAAGGTTATTGCTGGCAGGGATGACGAAATTGTACACTGTATGCGATGTTTCACTTGCATGGCAGAACGACCTATGACAGGTACAAGACGTTGTGCTGTCAATCCTCTCATAGGACGAGAGATAGAGGGATTGCATCTTACGCCTGCTTCCTGTAGACGGAGAGTGGTTGTTGCAGGAGGCGGGGTTGGTGGTCTTGAGGCTGCCATAATTGCAGCCAAACGAGGACATCTTGTCACACTGTTGGAGAAAAAAGATGTTCTGGGCGGTATCCTTGTCAGTGAACAGGCTATTCCTTTCAAATATGAAATGTATCGGTTAGGCTTGACTCTTGAGAGGCAGGCCAAGCTTGCCGGTGTGGATCTGAGGCTGAGAACAGAGGCGACGTCTGAACTCATAAAGGAGCTGAACGCCGAGGCTCTGATTATAGCAGTCGGCAGCAGGCCGGTTATCCCTCCTCTTGAGGGGATTGATGGCGATAATGTCATTATAGTAAACGACTATTACAAGAAGAAGGACAAAGTTTCCGATACTGTCGTCGTTCTCGGAGGCGGTCTGGCTGGTTGTGAATGTGCGGTTCATCTAGGCATGGAAGGTCATAAGGTCGCAATCGTAGAGATGAAGGAACAGCTTGCGTCGGACTGCAACATACGCCACCGTCCCATCCTTATGGATATGGTTGATAAATATGCCTCTGTTTTCCTGAATCATACTGCCCTTAAGGTAACGGGTGACGGTTTGATATGCAGGGATGCCTCAGGCAGAGAAGTATCAGTTGAAGGAAGAACGGTGATATGTGCTGCAGGACAAAGGCCCGATAGGAAAAGTGTCGAGGCACTTCGTACATCTGCACCTTGGGTCCGTGAGATTGGAGACTGTACAAGAGTGGCAAACATCACTGCTGCCATCTATCAAGGGTATCACGCAGCACTTGATATCTGAAAGCCTGGGATAATTAAATGAGGTTGTGCCGGATCTGGACGCTGGTTTCTTTAAAGCAATTTGCCGGCTTTTTCTGGTCCTGCAGATGTAGTAAGGAATTACATTGGAATTCCATATGCTTGGCTCCTGTCTTGCTTGTGGATTTTCTTTAATTAAAGATTCCTTTTGTTAAGGTTTTAGTGTTTCCGCATCGTTTGAATACGATGCGGTTTTAAATGAAAAAAGGGGTTCTTCACGGAAAGATATGGGATGAAGAGCTAGATTGAAAAGAAGAGCATGTGCGTTCTAAAGTTTAGATACCACTCAAAAACAAAAGGACGGACACATGCTCTTAGAACAAAGTATAGCAAACTACCT
>DVIF01000010.1 GCA_018711525.1 Candidatus Ornithospirochaeta stercorigallinarum | reverse complement strand
ATCATTCGTTGTCAAAGTAAATGTATCTTTGTTTATTGCGGTGATATCCTCCCGTACTTCTTCGCTGAACTCAACCAGATGTGTTGCATAAATCTGATAGATATTTTTTGCCTGTTCTATATATTTAGGTTGAATAGTCTCTTTTATTGAATATTTCACACCTTCTTCACGTTTCTTTTTCTCCGAGCTCTTCACAAACCCGAAAAAGTTTTTATCGTTATCAGGGTAATCCTCCGCCATGCGCCTATCATAGTATTCCTTACTTTCTTCCTCCATGGCATCATATACAGAAGTAAGCTCCTCATCCATCTCGTTCAACATGATGGAAAATACATTTCTTCGGGCCTCAACCTGAATAATCAAATCCGTAAGAGAGAACTCACTTTCCGCCATACCAATCTCTTCTGCATTTTCAAGCATTGCAAGTGTTGAATCCAAGCTACCTTGAAGTTGGACTTTAAGGGCTTCATATCTTTCTTTTTCCATCTTGCTCTGCAACTGTGCATTCTCTGCAAGTTCCCTATTCATATCTGCAAATGCTTTCTCCTCTTCCTCTGAAAGCTGCCCAGCCTCTTGCAGAACCCTCTGTATTTCCGATTGATAAGCAAGAGAGTTCCTTTCTCCTGTAAGTTTTGTCTGGATATCCGCATTAATCTGGCCTTCAGTTATTGGAAGAATTTTTATTTCAGAAGCTAAAGAAGGATTAAGCATTATTGAGAATTTTGCATATGCATTATAGCTTTTCACTAGATTCAATAAAACTTGCAAATCACTTAATTCCGTAAGCTTAAGATTCAAGGATGCAAGAAAACTTCCATAGATTGACTTATATATTTTATTTATTACAGGATACAACTGATTACATTCCTGCAGATAAGCAGAAGCCATATTCTCAGGAACTGTAACTTTAACCACATATTCCCCTGCCCTGTTGATATTGGTTTCTATATTTGCACCATATAAAGTAAACTCATAATTTATACTGATGGCATTATCTACAGTAGCGGTATTCTCATATTCTCCATTGTTTCTTCCATGAATAAAAATATCAGAAGAACCTTCTACGCTCACACCTGCTTTCGAAGCCATATCACTCCATGCCATATTTAAGGCTTCATCCCTTGTAGATCCTTTTCCTTGTGCAATCAAATCTTCTGAATGCAGGCAGAATGCCATGAAAATAAAAACAGATAAAAAAACAAGAAATCTTCTCAGCATAAAACCGTACCCCACATCATTTCTTGATACTGTCTAACTTTACTCTGGTTTTATTGCTTTTTTCAAGAAAAAACCTCTCTATTAGATAATATTTAAGATGAATACTTCAATGAAAAAAACAAGCCTACAGTAAAATCGAAGGAGGCAGGATTGGGATCTCCTGCCTTCTTGGTTTCATCTTATGAAATTCATACCCCTCTTCTTGTTCTCTGGGGCATCCATTCCAAGCTTCTTTCCCGCATCTATGCACCTTAGAAGCCATGCCATGTTGAGGGCAAGATTCTTCATGGTGTCATGTCCTTCTATATCCTGCTCGCTCTCATTCTTGTTGTTCCCATACCCCTGGTTCCAGTAGGTTGAGGTCACTATCGGCATCGATGTGATTCCGAAATACTTGTTTATCACATCATAGGATGCGACCGTCCCTGCACGGCGGGCAGAGAGTACTGCGGCTGCAGGTTTGTGGAAGAATGCAGAAGAACCCGAATAGAACGCCCTGTCAAGGAATGAAAGAAGCCTGCCTGACGGATGTGCGTAATACACAGGGGATGCAAAGACAAAGCCATCCGCACCTCTTGCCTTCTGGACGAACTCGTTCACCTTGTCCTCGAAAACACACTTCCCCAGGGATGCACACTTCCTGCATCCGATGCAATCCCTGATCGGGTCGTTGCCGATGAAGAAGACCTCCGTCTCTATTCCTTCACTTCTCAGCGTATCTTCAACTTCCTTTAAAAGACTTGCTGTAGCACCGTCATCATGACTGCTGCCATTTAGAAGAATCACTTTCATATATCCACCTCTTCTATCTAAGATATTCCATCTACTCATTTCCGTCCAGAAAAGAAAGTGCAGCTTTTCTTGTTGCAACTTGGTGTATTTTCTGCAACAGTGTTGCAATACATGTTCTATTTTCTTACACTTCTAAAAGTTTGGACCTATGAAAAAAGCAATATTGAAACTTAAAGACGGAAAAGAATTTGAAGGTATCGCTTTTGGAGCCCCGATCAACCTTGAGTGCTCCGAAGTCGTTTTCAATACAGGAACCCCAGGATATGAGGAAATCCTGACAGATCCTTCCTACAAGGGGCAGATCGTAGTGCTTACATCCCCCATGATAGGCAACTATGGAATTACAGTCAAAGACGGTGAGAGCAGTGGTGTTAAATCTACTGCTCTTATTATAAAGAAGCTCTATCGTGGAACTGTGATGCCTGGTCGGCTCACACTGGATGAGTATCTGAAGAAGGAAGGAATCCCTGCCCTCGAAGGTGTGGATACAAGAGCACTCACAATACATTTAAGAGAGAACGGCAGCCAGAACGGAATCCTTTTCTATGAGGAAGAGAGGAAAGAGGCAGAGGAGAAGCTTGACAGCTATCCGGAGATCACAGAGATCGACTTGATAGACCAGGTGACCGTCAAGGAAAACACATACAACCCTGAGCTCGGGGAAGGAAGGACACTTCCACCGTCAAATCCCGACAAGCACTTTGCCCTTGTCGATTACGGTCTCAAGAAATCCATCATAGAGAACTTCTACAAGAGGAACATCGCAGTGACCCTCATGAAGGCCACGACAAGAGCAGATGAAGTGCTGGAGATCAATCCCGACTGCCTCTTTCTTTCAAACGGTCCCGGAGACCCCGCATTATTAAAAGATGCAGTCGCACTTGCAAAGGGATGCATAGGCAAGATCCCGGTAGAGGGGATCTGTCTTGGACATCAGATCATCACACTCGCCCTCGGAGGAAAGACGGTGAAGATGAAATTCGGTCATCACGGATCAAACCAGCCTGTAAAGGATATGGATACAGGAAAGACATTCGTCACCGCCCAGAACCATGGGTTCATGAGTGATGAAGAGAGCCTCCCTGAAGGCGTGAAGGTATGGATGAGGAATGCAAACGACAATACAGTCGAAGGTCTCTACGATGAGAAGAAGAGGGTCTACTCGGTGCAGTTCCATCCTGAGGCTGCCCCGGGACCTGAAGATGCACTCTGGATTTTCGACTACTTCAAGGAAAAGGCAAACTGATGAGAAGAGATGATATCAAGCACATACTTGTAATCGGAAGCGGCCCGATCGTAATCGGGCAGGCTTGTGAATTCGACTACTCGGGAGTACAGGCAGTAAGGGCCCTCAAAGAAGAGGGATATGAGGTCTCTCTCATAAACCCCAACCCTGCGACAGTCATGACCACCCCAGGGCTTGCCGACCACATCTTCATGGAGCCCCTGACCCCGGAATACATCGAGAAGATATTCGAACAGGCAGGGCCTGATGCAATCCTCTCCACCATGGGAGGACAGACTGCGCTCAACCTAACGATGGAGCTGCAGAAAAGAGGCATACTTGAGAAATACGGAGTCAAGGTGATCGGAGCGAGTGCCGAAGCCATCGAAAGAGCTGAGGACAGGGGGAAATTCAAAGAGATCATGACAGCCCTCGGTCTTGAGAGTGCTAAAAGTGGAATAGCGCACTCAATAGATGAAGCATTGAAGGTAAAGAAAGAGATCGGACTGCCTCTGATCATCCGCCCATCATTCACACTTGGAGGAATGGGAGGTGCGATTGCAAAGACAGAAGAGGAGTTCATCCCTTTGGTTGAGAACGCTCTGGACATAAGCCCTGTAAGGGAGATCCTTCTTGAAGAATCCCTGATCGGCTGGAGGGAGTTCGAGATGGAGGTCATGAGGGACAGGGACGACAATGCCATCATCGTCTGCTCCATCGAGAACATCGATCCTATGGGAGTACACACTGGTGACAGCATCACAGTCGCCCCGATCCAGAGCCTCAGTGATGACGAGTACCAGAAGATGAGGACGGCCTCAATAGATATTTTGAGAGCAGTCGGAGTTGACTGCGGCGGATCCAACGTGCAGTTTGCAATCTCTCCGGACCACAAGAGGATGATCGTCATCGAGATGAATCCAAGGGTATCGCGTTCATCTGCACTCGCATCAAAAGCCACAGGATACCCTATCGCAAGAATCAGCGCAAAGCTTGCTGTAGGATACACTCTGAGTGAAATACTCAATGAGATCACAGGTGAGAGCGTAAGCTGCTTCGAGCCGGCACTGGATTATGTCGCAGTGAAAGTCCCTCGCTTCGAGCTTGAGAAATTCCCCCTTCCCGCATCTGCCCTTGGAACCCAGATGAGAAGTGTCGGAGAGGCCCTGGCTCTTGGAAGGACACTGGGCGAAGCACTCAACAAGGCATTCCGCTCTTCAGAGCAGAAGATGGAAGGCATAGTAGAGCTCGATAGGAATAAATACGATGTCGAGCTGCTGTCAAGGAGCGCCCATCCGATGCGTTTCCTCGCCCTCTACACACTCATAAAGGAGGGAGAGAGGGACCTTGTGGGGCTGAGCGAGAAGACAGGTTATGATGTATATTTCCTCGAGGCATTGAAGGAGCAGGCTGAACTCGATGATGCCATCAGCAGAACCCTCGATGAAGAGACATATAAAAGAGCAAAGATGGCAGGTATGAGCGATAAGAGGATCTCCACCCTTTCCGGCATCGCCGAGCTTCCATACCACATGGATGCAGTCTCCCATTATGTAGACACCTGTGCGGGAGAGACCAAGGCAAAGACCCCATACTGCTACCTCACATACGGAGAAGAGGATGAGGGAGAGGCTCTTGGAGAGAAGGCTGTGATCATACTCGCATCAGGTCCGAACAGGATAGGACAAGGCCTTGAGTTCGACACCTGCTGCACTCTCTCAAGCCAGGCATACAGACGTCTTGGCAGGAAGACCATCATGGTAAACAGCAACCCCGAGACAGTATCCACAGACTACAACACTTCAAACCGTCTTTACGTGGAACCGCTATGCCCCGAGTCCGTCCTTGAGATAATGAGGAAGGAAAAGACGAAAGATGTTGTAGTACAGCTGGGAGGGCAGACTCCTCTTAATATGGCTGAAACACTTGAGAAGGCTGGAGCCCACATCGTCGGTACAAGTCTTGATTCAATCAACAGGACGGAAGATAGGGAGCTGTTTTCAAATCTTGTAAGGGAGCTTGGGCTGAGGCAGCCTGAGAACAGGATGGGACACAGCAGGGAGGAGGTCTTTGAGAAAGCGAAAGAGATAGGATTCCCTGTCCTGCTCAGGCCTTCCTTCGTACTCGGAGGAAGAAGCATGTTCATCGCATATGATGAAGAGAGCCTCGATGAATTCTTCACAAAGATGAACGTTCAGGTCTCCAAGACCCACCCCATCCTCGTAGACCAGTTCCTTGAAGATGCATTCGAGTACGACCTCGATGCCGTCTCAGACGGGGAGAGGATCTATATCGGAGGAATACTGCAGCATATAGAGGCGGCAGGAATACACTCCGGAGACAGTGCGGCAGTCTTCCCGCCCTACAAATCAAAACCGGAAATCCTCGATCAGATGAGAAGATGGACACTCAAGCTTGCAAAAGAGCTCAAAGTAAAAGGGCTTATGAACATCCAGTTCGCAGAAAAGGACGGCAAGCTCTATATAATCGAAGTAAACCCCAGAGCAAGCAGAACAGTACCTTTCATATCCAAGGCAAGCGGTGTGAACCTCATAGAGACAGCTGTGAGGGTCTTCGAAGGGGAGGACCTCGTACAGCAGGGACTTCTTGAAGAAGGAGAGGAGATAAGGGAAGGACGCTGCATCACAGGCTGGGCCATCAAGGAGGCGGTATTCAGTTTCGACCGCTTTGCAGATGTAGACCCGGCTCTCGGTCCTGAGATGAGAAGCACAGGAGAGGTCGTCGGCATGGGACGCACCTTCGGAGAGGCATACGCAAAGAGCCAGGCTGGAGCAAACAACATCCTGCCTTCAAAAGGAAGGGTCATCATAAGTGTGAACAACAAGGACAGGGTGACTATCGCACCTATTGCGAAAGCCCTTCAGGAGATGGGATTCGAGATCTTATGTACAAAAGGAACGGCAAGAGACCTCTTCAATCTTGGAATACTTACGGATGTGGTGCTCAAAGTCCATGAAGGTCATCCGAACATCGTGGACTACATAAGGGCGAAGAAAGTCGACCTCATCATCAACACTCCGATGGGCTTCCACGCAAGAAGGAGCGATGATGACATAAGAACGGAGACAATCCGGTCGCACATCCCCTACACTACGACGACAAGTGCCGCAAATGCCGCGGTCGAGGCCATCAGATACATACAGATGGGGCGCTACACGGTAAGGGAACTTCCAAGGAAATAATCAGCAATCGACCTCTTCGGAGGTCGATTTTTAATCACAAGTATTTATCTGAGTTATTTTTGTATGCACAGTATTATTGTTGTTAGGATAATATCATTATATTCTTTTCTATTATAAATAAATACATACCTTCTATATTGGATTGCAAAGAAATAATTTATCAAAATACACCGAATTGTAAACTAATATTTCTTTGAAAATACATAAGTTGCAAAGAAATAATTTTGCATATATTTAAATTAGTTATAAGTTATACTAAACAGCGGAAGATTCCCTGATTACAAGCTCTGTATCCAGAAGAACAGATCTGTTTATCCCCTCTTTTCCCTCGATGAGGCCGATTATAAGGTCTGCAACTGATGAGCCTATTCTCTCAACAGGTTGTCTGATTGTCGAAATTGCAGGATTCGCTATATGACTTACCATTGTGTCGTCAAAGCCGACAATCGCCACATCAGAAGGAACATCAAGCTTCTTCTTGACAGCCGCATTCTCTGCAGCAGATGCAAGGATGTCGGAGATGCAGAAGAACGCATCGGGAGGATCGGCAAGATTCAGAAGACGCTCGGCGTGGCGCTTAGCGGTATCATAATCCATATCCTCTCCTACGCAGGCGACATAGCTTTCATCCACATCGATTCCATACTCCCAGAGAGCCTCTTCATACCCCGCCCTACGCTCTCTCGCATATTTGAACTCCTCAGGACCGTTGATCATTGCAATACGTCTCCGCCCTATGGAAAGAAGATGCCGTACCGCCTTATAAGCGCCACCTCTGTCATCGATATTTACAAAAGGGAACTCAGAGGAAGGTACCGTCTCACAGCATGTCACTATATGAAATTCATGTGAAAGCCTTTCAAGAGCATCAACGCTCAAAGGATTTGCCAGAACCAGACCTTTTGCTCCCACCCTCTTCATCCTCGCGATGAAAGAGTCGATGTTATCATCATTCACCGTATCTTCATTTATAAACAGCGTATAGCCCTTTTCCTCTATCCTTATTCTGGCAGAAGAAATCACGGGGGAATAGAATATGTTCCTCAGCGATGGAACATTGAATACGATGAGGTTGCTGAAGGTATCCCTCATCTCATACTCTGATGTATCGACACCTGATGATTTTAAAGCAGAGAGAACTTTCTCCCTTGTCTTATCAGTGACAAGAGATGAGCGGTTCATTACACGCGATATCGTTGCAACCGATATCCCTGTCATATTTGAAAGCTCCGAGTATGTAGGTCCTTTCCCCCTTGCCATATCTATACCGTTGTAGACTCCCTGATTACAAGCTCAGTTCCGAGTATTACGGATTTGATGCTGTTCTCATCCTTTTCTATGAGTTTTATGACCATCTCTGTTGAAAGAGCCCCCATCTGCACAGTCGGCTGACGCACTGTCGTAATACTTGGATTCGCCATATGGCTTGCCATGATATCATCAAAGCCGACAATAGCGATATCCTCAGGGATTCTGAGAGACAGCTGAAGAGCCGCCTTCTCCACTGCACATGCTATGATATCAGAAACACAGAAGAAAGCATCGGGCCGGTCAGGATAATTCAGCATATGAGTCGCTATCGCCCTTGCAGTCTCAAAATCCATATCTTCGCCAACTTCAGCCATGTACCGGTGCTCAGCTTCAAAGCCGGACTCATGAAGGGCCTCGAGGTATCCCTTCTCCCTCTCTCTGGCGTATTTGAAGGAACGGGGTCCGTTTATGAATGCTATACCTCTGCGTCCAAGCGAAATCAGATAGCGCACGGCATTGTAGCTTGCACCTTCATCATCGATGGTGACATATGGTACATTTGAATCAGGAACAGCCTCACAGCATGTTACCGTAACAATCTCCCTTGAAAGGCTTTCAAGCCTCTCTTGCGTGATGGAGTTCGCGAGTATGAGGCCAGAGGCTTTCGTACTGCGCAGAAGACGGAGAAACGCGTGCAGGCTTTCAGATGATACAGGGTCTTCATTCACTAAAAGATTATACCCGCGTCTAGATGCGGCAAGGCGTGCAGAAGATATTATCGGAGAGTAGAACATGTTCTTAAGCGTCGGAACATTGAATACGATGAGTTTCTCATTCTCTTCTTCAAACTCCAGCTCGCTGATATCTACACCACAGTTAGAAAGTGCTGAAAGCACCTTCCTCCTGGTCTCGGATGTTACAAGATGGGAGCGGTTCATGACCCTGGAAATGGTGGCAATGGAAATACCTGTCTCCTTAGAAAGCTCTGCATAAGTGAACTTCTTTCCATTTGCCATCCTTCAATCCCCCATCTACATGCCTTCGACAATCCTCAGGACACTAACTACTTCCTCATATTCTACATTTGAAGGAAGTCCTGACTCAAGTAGGTTTTTTATAGCTTTAAGCTCCTCGTAATACCATCCTGTAGGGGGGACGTTTATGCCTGTGCTTATGATCTTGTCGTATGAGATGTCATACTCTTCAACAGCTCCGCTCTCCTCGTACATCAGAAGCTTTCCTCCGTCAAAGGAAAGCGTACCATGCTCGAATATGATCCTATATGTTGCAGAGAATGGAATCGGTGCTTTTATCCATCCGGCTTCAGCTCTCACTGAAAACCCGTCATAGTCATAAGTGAAATTCCAGTAATCACCACACCCGGTATGCTCTTCAGATCTTACATTCAAAGGTATGCCGAAGGAACTTATTATGATATCCAAGTCATGGATATGCAGATCGAAGGGCACAAGGCCGCTTTTGCTCTTATCGAAAAGCCATGAATCCGCAGCCCATCCCGGGTAGCTGCTCATACGGGAGAAGAAGGCATCGACAGGGCGCCCATACCTTCCCTCTTCAACTATTCTCTTAATCGGGCTGTATTCCTTCGTGTAGCGGAGAACCTGTGCTACATATACATGTCTATGCTTCTTTTCAGCCAAGGAGAATATCTTATCTGCATCTTTTGCAGAAAGGGCCAAGGGCTTTTCCGATATCACATCAAGACCATGATCCAAAGCCTCGATTGCATAATACTTGTGCAGGAATGTCGGTGTCGTTATATCAACCACCGCGATTGAAGGAATGACGGCAATGGCATCATCTATGCTTTCATAGAACGGAAGGCCTCTTTCTTCTGCAGCTCTTCTATCATCTGCCCCTCTTCCGACAACTGCTGCGATGTCGAACCCATCGATTTCCTTGGAATTGGCATAATGGACCTTTCCCATTCCCCCCATACCGATTAGAAGCACTTTCATAATTCGTAGCCAAGCCCCTTCAGATACTCTGCACTATCAAGAACGGCCTTGTTCACCTCATCCAGAGAGGCGGGGCCTTCCTTTGTGAACTCTATCTCAATCGACATCGGTGCATTGTTATCATTGCCATCGAGAATAGAGAAAATCGATTTGAAATCGACATATCCTTTGCCTAAAGGGGGGAAGTCCCATTCATCGGGGGCGCCTGCCTTATCCTTGATATGAAGATAATTGACATGCCTTATGCAGGAAGAAAGGTCTTCATTTCCATCTACACGTCCATAGAAAATGACGTTTGCAGTATCATAGCAGATGCCGACCCGCTCAGAGCCTATGGCCTCCACGACCTCTGCAATCGCCATCCCCGTACCATGTTCTCCATGAGTCTCAAGGGAAAGAGACATGTCATATCTCTCCAGAAGGGGGAGCAATGATGAGATATTCCTCTTTATGATATCAAGCCCTCCCTTCCTCTTATCTGCGATATGTGCCTCTCCTATACTCGATACAATCATCCCGGCACCAAAGAAATGGGCAAGATGGATGTTTTCCATGAAATCGGGAATCCTCTCCTCATCCATCAGATTCGTGTGCCCGCTCATCGATGGGATGCTCAGCCCTTTTTTCTCTATATAATCCCGGATCTTCAAAAGGGAAGAGAAGCTCATGCATGGAAAGACATGCTCCGTCCATCCCTTAGTCGCAGTCAGCTCTATGTTCTTGAAACCGGCCCCAGCAATGCCATCGACAGCTTCAAAAACATCATAGCCATGGTAGCAGTTTGAATTTACAATTATCCTACGATTTCTCATATCACGAAATTTCTCATATATCTGTATGTCAGTTCCATCGATCTGATCACCCCTTCCCTACCTGTCTCAAAGGCCTTATCCTCAATCTCGGCTGCAGTGTAACCTGAGTAACCGATATCAGTAAGTGCGGATATGAAAGCACCCCAGTCGACATCACCGAGTCCAGGAAGTTTCGGAATCATGAAATCGAGAGGATAGGCCATGACACCGCAACGTGAAAGCTTGTCCTTCAAGAGCTTTATATCCTTGAAGTGGACATGGAAGATCTTATCCGCATACTCATACAGGACCCTGATATAATCCATCTGCTGCCATACAAAGTGGCTTGGATCGAAGTTTATACCGAAATTATCATAAGGTAGGATTTCAAACACCTTATCAAAGAGCACAGGGGACGAGAATATGTTCTGTCCTCCCGGCCACTGGTCGGGTCCGAAAAGCATAGGACAGTTCTCGATTGCCACCCTGACTCCTTTCTTCTTCGCGTACTCCAATATAGGAGGCCATATCTTCTCTACAAGCTTGAGGTTCTCCTCTACATTCCTGCTCTGGTCTCTTCCTATGAACGTATTCACAAGATTCACACCAAGACTTGCAGCGGCATCGATTACAGAATACAGATGCTCGATGTTCGCCTTTCTCTTCTCTTCATTCGGATCGAGTGTGTTCGGGTAGAATGCAAGAGCAGAGAGCTCGACTCCCTTCTCTTCTGCATAAGAAAGATGCGCCTTTGCCTTAACGCCATCAAGGTGCTCAGTGTCTATATGGCTCACACCGGCATAGCGTCTTTCGCTTTTCCCCTGAGGCCAACATGCGACTTCGACAGACTCATACCCTATTTTCGAGATATCATCAATCATCTCCTCATAGGTCCAGCCATCCATTATACTGCTTAGAATTCCCAGTTTCATACTCTCTCCTCCTTTCCTTTTTCAGCACTCTCAAGAGCGGCGAAAACGGCCTTCATGCTCTTAAGGACATCCTCTCCGCTTATATCCGTATATCCCCTGTCGAGACTCTCTATGAAAGCATCTATGACACCGCTTGAGGTCTGACTGTCGTTTGTCTGGATTTTCTCGACATCGTAGAAATCCCTCTCTCCGTTTTTCTTGACGACTTCGATTGAATGCTCAGGGTTCACAAATATGTTCATGACCCCTTCACTGCCATAAATGACTGTCGAGTTGTTCTCAGGGCCGTAGTTCGTCCAGCTCGCCCTCATTATTCCGACAGCCCCGCTTTTCATCGTATAGATTACGAACGCGTTGTCATCAACTGCAATCAGAGAACCGTCTGCACCTCTCTTATCGAGTGTCGCGATTTTAGCGGAAACACTTGAGATATCATCATCAAGCAGGAAACGGATAAGGTCTGTCTTATGGATTCCCAGATCCGCCATCGCACCCATTACAGCTTTCTTCTTATCAAAGAACCATGTATTCTTTCCCGGATCTATGCTCCAGGTCTCCGGACCGGAATGTGCAAATACCGTTTCAAAAGAAATCACCCTTCCAATCTCTCCGCGCATGATGAGATCATGGGCTCTCATATGGGTTCCATTGAGACGCTGATTCTGCCCTATCATCAGTATCTTCCCGCTCTTTTCTGCAGCATCCACCATTCTTTCTGCACTTTCAAGGGTTACGGCCATTGGTTTCTCACAAAGAACATTGATACCCTTTTCCAATGCCTTTACAGCTATTTCCGCATGACTGTCATTACTTGTGCAGATTGAGACGGCATCAAGGTCGGAGGAGAGAAGCTCGTCTATCTCCTCATATGCAGTCGCCCCGACTTTCAAGGCGATCTCCTCTGCTCTATTTCTATTGATGTCATATACGGCTTTGATCTCAGCCTTGCTATTTGCAATATATTCAGGAATATGCCTTACCTGGGCGATCTTTCCACATCCGATGATTCCAATCTTATACATAAGCCCTCCTATCAAGCCTTCTCCTTCTTCTGAAGAAGAACTGCTGCAATTACGATGAATCCTTTGAAAGCCTCTCTGAGGAACGGAGGGACGCCGATCAGGTTGAGAAGGTTGTTCATTACTGCGATGATAAGCACACCAAGAATCGTGCCGGAAATACTTCCCCTGCCTCCTGCCATACTTGTACCACCGACTATGACTGCCGCAATCGCATCCATCTCATATCCGCTTCCTGCATTCGCATAGTCCATTGCTCCGATCCTGGAGACCTGAAGGACAGCAGCACATCCTACGAGAAGACCCATTATCGCATAAACAGTCCTCTTTACACGCTCTACATTTATTCCTGAGAGCCTGGAAGCCCTTTCATTCGAGCCTACTGCAAAAACATGCCTTCCGAACGCCGTATGCTTTGATATCATATACATTATGAAGGCTATCGCAAGCCAGTATATTATAGGCATGAACATCTGTCCGCCGATCGAGAGGTTGGCTATCTGTGTGAACTCACGTGGAACCTGAGGGTTAAGAGTCTGCATGCACTGCTGGGTGACAGACCTGCAGATCTTCATCATACCAAGGGTTGCAATAAAAGGTGGAAGTTTTCCTATTGTGATGAGAATACCCGTGAATTCCCCAAGAATCACACCTGCGATAAGCCCGATTATGATTCCGATAAGATAACTTGGAACACCTGTGATACCGATTGCGGTAAGCAGCCCTGTTGCGGAGGAATCGATGAATACCATGATGATAGCACCGATTGCCACGAGAGTGGAGCCGACAGCAAGGTCTATTCCTCCCGTTATGATTACAAACGTCATTCCAAGCGATATTATTCCTATCGTCGCATTGTTCCTCAGGATATTGATCCAGTTACGTGACCATATTGCGAACCATCTTGAGAAGGACCCCTGGTCGAAGCCCAATGCAATGGTCTGAAGAATAATCATCAGAACAAGCGCACAGAAGGTTGAGAACAGAGGATGGGACACCCACATCCCTCTGAACCATGTGATAAAATTGAATCTTCCTTCTCTCTTTTCCATTAATCATCAACTCCTGTCGCATACTGCATAATCGTATTCTCGTTAAGCTCATCCCCTCTGAGCTCCTTGAGTATTCTTCCGTGATACATCACATAGCATCTGGAACAAACCCTTATGATCTCCTTCGACTCGCTGGAGAGGACAGCTACCGCCACCCCGCGCTTTGCAAGGTCGGTTATTATCTGGTAGATCTCCTCTTTTGCACCTACATCCACACCCTGTGTTGGGTTATCTAGGATAAGGATCTTCGGATCCGCACTGAGCCATTTGGCAAGGACGACCTTCTGCTGGTTTCCCCCTGAGAGACTCGTTATCGAATCACTGTCAGCACCCATCTTTATGTGCAGATTGCGTTTTTCATTCTCAAACTCTCTTCGTATCGTCTCCTCGTCGAGGAAGAAGATGTTCTTTTTCCTGCTTGAGAGTGTCACTAGGGAGCCGTTTGTAAGGATGTCGAGGTCTTTTACGATTCCATTCTCCTTTCTGTTCCTTGGAACATAACCGATACCGAGCTTTACAGCCTGTGCCGTGGTATGGATCCTGACCTCCTTTCCTTCGACTTTGAGAGTACCTGTGTGCGAGGTGCCAGCCCCGAAAATCGACTGGAACAGCTCACTCCTTCCATCTCCCAGAAGGCCTGTGAATCCGACAATCTCCCCATCCCTGAGCTTGAAGCTTATATCCTTGAAATTCTTAGCGTCGGAAAGGCCCTCAGCCTCCATGACAACCCTTCCCTCTGTCTTCTCAGATGCCCGGGCACCTTCAACGACATCATGTCCTACCATGAGAGAGGCAAGGGTTTTAGTATCAGTCTCTTCAATCAAGCCGGTCTTAATCATGTGGCCGTCCCTCAGGACTGTGTAGCTGTCGCAGATTTCAACAACCTCATTGAGTTTATGTGAGATGAAGATTATGCCCACTCCTTTGCTCTTCAGATGCCTCATAAGGGTGAAAACCCTCTCTATCTCATTCTCAGTAAGGCTTGTAGTAGGCTCATCCATTATGACTATCTTCGCATCCATGAGCATCGCTCTGGATATCTCGACAATCTGCTTATAGGAAGCATCCAGATCCCGGACCATAGTACTTGGATCGAGGTCGAGAGCCATGTCCTTGAAGACCCTCTCGGTCTCCTTAATCATGCTTTCATGATCAAGAAACCCCGACTTCCTCCTCATTTCCCTTCCTATAAAAAGATTCTCATATATCGGCAGATCGTTTATAAGGTTTAGCTCCTGATGGATGAATGCGATTTTCCTGTCAAGCGACTCCTTTGGAGTTGAGAATGAAACCTCCTCCCCATCTAGGAAAATACTGCCGCCATCGGAGGGGATGACACCGCCGAGGATGTTCATCAGTGTCGATTTCCCTGCACCGTTTTCTCCCAAGAGGGCCTTAATATGCCCGCTTGGAAGAGAGAAGGAGACATCATCAAGAACGAGGTTGGCACCGAAAGATTTACAGATGTTTTTCATTTCCAGATTCATGACATGTCTCCTTTTTCATTTGGATTGAAGATTAATACGGTGAGTTCGGATCGAGATAATCCTGATAGTTCGTCTTATCTACGATTGTCGTAGGAATGATTTTAACCGGCTCGACTTCCTCTCCGTTGAGGATTGCAACAGCCATGTCTACGGCATCCTCTACCATTTCAGGGCTGTAGAGAGCACTCTCCACCCAGAGGTCCTCGTACTCAGGCATCATGTTGAAGTATTCCTGGCATCCACCACCACCTGTGATGACCTTTACATCCGTCCTTCCAGCTTCCTCAATGGCCTGGATAGCTCCGATTGATGTCTCGTCATCCATGCTGTAGACAGCATCGATATGGTCATTTGCCGTAAGGATATCCGCCATGTCTGCAAGGCCTGCTTCCCTTGTGAACTGTGTTGCGTATGTAAGGACGTTCATCTCTGGAGCGATCTCTGCGAGGACATCGAGGAACCCCTGCTTCCTGAGCTCTGCTACGGAACCAGAAGTAGGAACATCGAGAATTACAACAGTTCCCTCTGTACCGATCTTATCGACAATGTACCTTGCTCCTTCCTCACCCATGTTGTAGTTGTCGCCAGCTACTCTGTAGACACCGTCAGCTGCGATTTCGATATCGAAGTTCACAACTACGATTCCTGAGTTGATTGCATTCTGGATAGGTACTTCCATTCCTGTCCACTGAGGGAATGCCACGATTGCATCCGCTCCCCAGACCATGAGGTCATCGAGCTGTGTCGTCATCTCATCAGCATTGTTTGATGTGTATGCCCTGTACTCGATAAGGCCCTGGTCGGCAAGCTCCTGACATCTCTGCTCTGCATAGTATGCAACACCTGCAGACCATCCATGTGTGACAGCCGGTGCGAGAATACCTATTCTATGGACATCGCCGGATGAACCAGCACTTTCATTTGCTCCATTGGCAAATACGGAAGTAACAGCCATTAAAGCAACAAGAACTAAAACTAATGCTTTTTTCATAAAAGCCTCCTTTCAAAGGTAATTATCAGGCAGGTATTTCGAGTTGTCAAATTATTTTTCAAACTTTCTGCAAAATTTTCAAGATTTTTCAAAACTTTGTAAAATGTTATATTCAAAATAATTATATCAGAATAAATATTTATTCTTATCCTTAGGAAGATAAATCTCTCTCCGCTTGCTGGTCCTTCCTTTAATCGAGGTAGGACGACGGGAGCAGGGAAAATCCCATCTTGTAAAAGCATTGATGAAACATTATCCTCTTTCTGATAGAATAGTTCATACCATTAGGAGAGACATAAATGGAAGAAGCATTCATGCAGAGGACTGTGACCTGTGGAGAACTCAGAGCGAAGGATGAGGGGAAAAGCGTCATCCTCAACGGCTGGGTCGCCAGGAACAGGGATCATGGAGCGCTGCACTTTATCAATCTTAGAGACCGTTACGGAGTGACACAGGTTGTCGTCGATGACGATGCCTCTGAAGAACTTGAGAAAACAGCAAGCTCCTTGAAGATGGAATACTGCATAGCAGTAAAGGGAATAGTAAGGAAACGCCCGGATGAGATGATCAATGCCGATATGGAGACGGGGGAGATTGAGGTGAAAGCCGAAAAGATCGAAATCCTTTCAGAGTGCGCCACCCTGCCCTTCATGATTGAAGAGGAGAACAGCGCAAGAGAGGATCTGAGATTGAAATACCGCTTCCTAGACCTCAGGACAAACGGCATGCAGAAGAGAATCAGACTGCGCCATGAGGTGATCAAGGCCATAAGGGAGTTCTTCTACAAGACAGACTTCTATGAAATAGAGACCCCCACACTTGTAAAGAGCACACCGGAGGGGGCAAGGGACTTCCTCGTACCATCCAGGATATATCCCGGAAAGTTCTTCGCCCTTCCTCAGTCACCGCAGCTGTACAAGCAGATACTCATGGTCTCGGGATTCGACAAGTACTTCCAGATTGCAAGATGCTACCGCGATGAGGACCCACGCGGAGACAGGCAGCTTGAGTTCACACAGCTGGATGTCGAGATGAGCTTCGTAAAGCGTGACGATGTCCTTCTCTTGATGGAGAATCTGTTCAATTATGTATTCAAGACCGTCATGAATGTGGACCTTCCCGCCCATTTCAGGAGAATCACATACCAGGAGGCGATGGAGAAATACGGCTCGGACAAGCCAGACCTCAGATTCGGTCTTGAAATCGGGGATGCCTCATCATTTGCCGCAAAGAGCACATTCAATGCATTCACCGAGACACTTGCCGAAGGTGGAGCTGTGCGCTACATAGTCGCACCTAAGACAGAGGGGCATGAATACACAAGGAAATACCTTTCAGAACTTGAGAGTGCAGCCAAGATCTATGGAGCACACGGACTGGCATGGATGAAGGTTGAAAACGGCGTTCTCTCAGGAGGAGTATCCAAGTTCTTCGCATCAATGGATGACGAGGTCCTCTCTGCTACAGGAGCAAAGGACGGGGATGTGATCCTTCTTGTCGCCCATAAGGATTTCAAGAAATGTGCAAACAGCCTTGGTGCTGTAAGAAACAAGCTCGGTGCGGAACTCGGGCTTATAAGGCCGGGCTATGAGTTCTGCTGGATAATCGACTTCCCGCTCTTCGAATACAACGAGGATGAAGGACACTGGGAGGCTGCACACCATATGTTCAGCATGCCTCAGGCAGAATACATCGACAACATGGAAGAGGATCCGGGAAGGGTCAAGGGAGACCTCTACGACCTCGTCCTCAACGGTTATGAGCTCGCTTCAGGATCGATAAGAATCCATGACATCGAACTGCAGAAGAGAGTCTTCAGGATCTGCAACTTCCCTGATGATGTGGCTCAGGAACGTTTCGGCTTCCTGCTCGACTGCTTCAAGTACGGGCCACCACCACACGGAGGAATCGCACCTGGAATCGACAGACTCTGCATGATCCTTGCAGGTCAGAGCTCCATAAAGGAGGTCATAGCATTCCCGAAGAATACTGCGGCCCTCTCCCCTATGGACGACTGCCCTTCATATGTGGAGCAGAAACAGCTTGATGAACTTCATCTTGCAATAGTCGAAGATAAGAAGAATGAATAAGACCACAGCCATAATCGGATGTGGAGCAGCAGGCCTCATGGCGTCTAGTATTCTAGGCCCGGAGGCCTTTGTTTTGGAACATGGAGACGAGGGAGGGAAGAAACTCCTGATTACAGGAGGAGGCCGATGCAACTACACCTCATCAGATTCCATGGAAATGCTTTCCTCCCGGTATTACGAGAAAAAGAACTTCGTCTCACCTGCCCTCCACACCTTCCCTCCGGAAAAGATAACAGCCTATTTCGAAACGCTGGGAATAAAATCAACCGTCGAAGAAAACGGTAAGGTATTCCCATCAAGCGGCAAGGCAAGGGAGATAAGGGATGCCCTGTTGGATAAGACAGACAGTGTTATATATGGAGAAAAGATCACAGGTATCAAAAAGAGCGGTGGAATCTTCCATATTGAAACAGAGAGGAAGGTCTACACAGCAGAATTCATCATCATCGCCACAGGTGGAATCACATTTCCTGAGACTGGAAGCGACGGCTCGCTGAATAAGATAATCAGAGGCCTCGGACACAAGATCATAGCACAGCATGGAACGCTTACCGAGATAATGACACCGACTCTTCCACTATTCAAAGCAGAAGGTATAAGCCTCACTCTCACACTGAAAAAAGGAAAGACAAAGGTCCATGGGGATGCTGTCATCACAAAAAGAGGCATCTCAGGGCCAGCCCCTGAGAACTTCTCGCACTATCTGGAGACGAAGGATGAAGCGACTATTGAATTCCTGCCACTTACAAGGGAAAGTTTCTCGTCACTGAATGCGAAAGCTGCTTTGAAGAACGCATTGCCGCTACCCGAGCGTCTAACAGCCGTACTCCTGCCCGATTTGAGCGGCAAACGTGTCTCTGACCTGTCGAACAAAGAGAAAGACGAAATCATACATGCCTTAAGCGGAAACACCGTCCCCATCAAGCTTAACGAGAGGAGAGCGATGTGCACGAAAGGAGGGGTTGCAACTGATGAGGTGGATCGAAGGACCATGGAATCGAGACTCGTGGAGAACCTCTATTTCGCAGGAGAGGTGCTGGATGTGGATGGAGAGTGCGGAGGCTACAATCTTACATGGGCGTTCGCATCCGCATTCACAGCCGCATCGGAGATTCGCAAGAAAAAGAAACTTGTGCTATCATGAGGACATGGCAAAGAGAATCATAGACGCACATTTCACACCCGGGCGAAGGTATTTCGAGAACCAGATAGGAAGAGAGTTCGACTATACCGCATCAACAGGTCCATACGAGTACCTGTTAGGAGCACTTGCAGGATGTTTTGTCTCCACCCTTCTGGATTACTGGAAAGATGAATACACTGACATATCAGTCCACGTGGAAGGTGAGAAAAGAGATGGGATACCATCGACGCTGAAGCACACGTTGCTCCTGATTGACGTAAAGGGAATAAAAGACAAGGAAAAATTCAGGGAATCAGTAACCAAGGCATCAGAGTCTTGTTCTATTTATCAAACGATAAGCAAAGTCAGCGAGATGGAAATCCAGATCGCTTTTGGGGATTAGATATGGTCAGGGAAGACCTTAGAAGTGAAAACATAGATACTTTCTCACTCTTCAAGAAAGCACTGGAGGAACTTGTGGAATCAGACAGCTTCCTCTTTGCAAGGAAAGCCAGAAGGGAGTCTTTCTCATGCCGCATGGCACAGCATTTGAACAAGTACTTCGGTTACGGATGGTACATAGATGCGGCGATTGACGGCTCGGACATACTCATCTGGGACAGGCAGGGCAACATCCCCCTTGCCCTCTTCATTTCAAAAGACTATGTCTCTTCCGCGCAGAAAGAAAGGGCAAGGCTCTTCCATCTTACGGCAAAGCCCGCCCTTACATTGGCCCTCAGCCTGCTGGAGGGAAAGGATTACATGCTCATCTACCGGTTTGAAAAGGAATACATAGACTACATGCACATCTACCCCGAGCAGGAATATCAGGATACGGTTCTAAAGCGTTGCCTCATCAAGGATGACGACGACAAGGACCCGACACTCTTTAAGATCAAGAAGAAGAGGACTACCTCTTCCTGACAGGATCTATGACCTCCGCCTCCCCTATGAGTTTGTAAACCGCACGCTTTGCGGCATCCTCACACCCGTTCCAGGGCTTATCCTTGTTCTCACTTTTATATTTCTGGGTAAGGTAGTAGTCATCCGCCTGCACCCTCTCAAGATTCTTCTTAAGAAGATCTGCAAGTGTCTTGTAATACTCCAGAAGGACATCCCCCTTTATGGCATCTGATGCCGTCTCATACAGTACCCTGGTATGATGCATGCAGAACCCCTTGCTTCTCTTAAGCTCCTCCTTGAATTCAGGATCCTCCTCGAAAAGAGCGGCCACCGTATAGGAATAACGATAGAGCCTGTCATTCATCCTTGAGCAGATCAGGCAGCCTCCCATCCTCTCATCATAAGCCTTATATAGGGCGGAGAACGCCTTCTCCGCCTTCCTCACATTTGATGCGGCTGCGATGCCCTCCAGAGCGGGATAGAAGCTCTTCTTATCCTCCTCATAGTATGTGTCCATCACCAGCCCAAGGCTCTGTGCTTTATTGCCTTCTGCAAGAAGCGAGAAATGCTTCCTGCAGAAACCATGGGTATTCGTCTCGACCCTTACCTCAGGAGTCATGATGGCGGATGAGAGATAGTACCTGATGCTGTCGATCTCCGCCTCCTTCATGAGGGAGCAGATGAAACACTCGCTCCCGCTTTTAAGTCCGTCCCAGACGGGAATCGTCTCAAGCTGGATCTTCACTTGATTATTTCCTTACACATTGAAGCGAGATGAGAGCCTGTGAAACCGAAAGCCTCCTTGAGATAGGAAAGATTTCCAACCTCACCGAACCTCTCCCAGACACACATGAAGTCCATCTTCACAGGACAGTTCTTTGCAAGGAATGCGGCAATGCCTTCCCCGACTCCTCCTGCATAGCGTCCGTTTTCACAGACGATGACATGACCCGTCCTCCTGGCTACCTTGAGGATTAGCTCTGCATCGAGAGGCTTGATGGTATGAAGGTCCACCACGGTTGCGTTTATGCCATCCTTTTTGAGAATCTCATACGCCTCCATTGCATTATCAACCATCACCGCACCGGTTGCGATGATTGCCACATCCTTGCCATCCTTCAGCTCGATACCTTTTCCTATTTCGAACTTCGTGCCCTCATCGTAACGGAAGGCGACACCCTTCCTAGGGGTTCTTATATATGAGTTCTTCTTTGCTGCATAGACCTGCTTTGTAAGCTCATAGAGGCTCTCCCCATCGCTGGGTTCAATTACAATGAAATCAGGAATCTGGCGATAGAGGGCTATATCCTCGAAAGGCATGTGCGTACCCCCATTATACTGGGCTGTAATCCCAGGGTCGCTTCCGATTATGTGTACGCATCTCTTCGCATATCCGATTGAAAGGAAGACCTGGTCGTACATCCTCCTGGAAGCAAAGCATCCGAAGCTATGGATGAACGGAGTCAGTCCTGCTGCCGACATTCCGGCAGCGACTGCGGCCATGTTCGCCTCCGCAATCCCACAGTTTATGAAACGATCGGGGAATTCCTTTTCGAAACTTGTGCTCGTGATACAGGAGGAGAGGTCCGAGTCGAGGAATACGATATCCTCATGCTCCCTAGCAAGCTCGGAAACAGCTCCAACGACAACTTCCCTGTAGTTCTTGAATTCTCTTGCCTTGCTCATACAGCTCCCTCCCTTTCCTTAAGAGCCTTTATGGCCTCTTCAGCCTGCTCCGCGCTTACTGTCATGCTATGGTTCGCTTTCACTCCCTCTCCCGGTATGTACCCCTGGCTCTTATTGGTATGCATGATGATCATATGGGGCTTTCCCTTCACGCTCTTTGCCTTCTTAACAGCAGCATCGATCTCCTCGAATGAGTGCCCGTCGATCTCATAGCTGTCCCAGCCGAAGGTCTCGTAACGCTCCTTGAGATGGTGCATCGGGATTATGTCCTCCGTATAGCCGTCAAGCTGCTGGCCGTTGAGATCTGTGAATGCAATCAGGTTCTCAACCTTCTGAGCCCCTGCAAGCTCAGCTGCTTCCCAGACCTCTCCTTCCTGGCTCTCTCCATCTCCGACGATTGCATATACATACGCATCCTTCTTCTGGATCCTGAGACCGAGGGCGATGCCAAGAGCAGCACTGATTCCCTGTCCGAGACTTCCTGCGGTGAAGTCGATGCCTGGAGTCTTCGTCATATCTACATGGCTAGGAAGGCTGGTCCCTCCTTTGTTAAGCGTCTTAAGCCACTCAAGAGGGAAGAATCCCTTCTTTGCAAGAGTTGCATAAAGTGATGGACCACTATGACCTTTCGACAGTACAAGACGGTCCCTGTCCTCCCAGCATGGATTCTCAGGGTCGATTCTCATCTGGTCATAATAGAGGTATGTGAGAACCTCGACTATCGACATGGCACCTCCAATGTGCCCGGATCCGAAAGACGAAATGCATTCTATGGTCTTGATCCTCGTATCCAATGCCTCTTCTTTAAGCATTGACAGTGTCTTTTGATCCATTTTTCCTCCTACTTTTTTCTCAACAGATCTAATTCATATTTCTCATTTTCTGAAAGGCAGTTCAATTTCATATCGCGAGATAGAAGGCTCATGCGTGCCGCATTCTCAAGGCATTCAAGCCGCTCAAGGGCCTCCAGAAGGCTCTTATCGGAAACAGTGAGGACTCCATGACGCTCAAGCAGCACGGCGCAGCAGGAAGAAGCATCATCACTCACCTTTTCTGCAAGCTCACGGCTTCCCATGATGGCATATGGTGTCTTCACCACCCTTCCCAGCTGATAGTAGCTTTCGGCAATGATATCCGTACGTATCTCCTCCTCAGATGCAGAGAAAAGGGATGAAAAGACAGGATGGGCATGGATGACGGCCTTGCAGGTCGGACGTTTCAGGTATATAAGGCGGTGCATCTCACTTTCGATGCTGAGCTTAAGACATGGTGTGAGATTCCTCCCGCTCTCAATATTGACCTTTGCGATATCCTCATCTCCAAGGGATGCCTTGTCAAGGGAAGAAGGTGTGATGAGCATAACGGAGCCTAAGCGCATGGAGATATTGCCACCCAAACTCGTGGTAAGTCCCCTTTCGTAGACCCTCCTCATGGTATCCGCAATCTCTTTTTCCGCTCTTTTTCTCTCTTCAGACATCAAAGATAAGTATAACCCAACAACAATGTGGAAGAAAAGTTATTTTCTTTTTGAGGATGGAACCTATATGGGAATGTAGGATTTAAAATAAAAATGCTAATATATTATTAATTATTGCAAAATTTAGCATAAAATAATAAAATATTATTAATATGATAAACCTTGATGCATATGGAAAAACACCACGGGAACTACTCATGTCTGTCGCGGAAAATGAAAAGAAAAGAAGAAAGCAGCTTGGATTGACACAAAGTGAACTTGCCGCGGAATCATCAGTGTCACTTCCTTCCATCCGTCGTTTTGAACAGAAAGGGGAAATCGCACTTTCAAGCTTGGTGAAAATAGCCCTGGTCCTCGGTTCCCAGGAAGAGTTTCTCTCTCTGTTTCCAAGTGTGAAATATAAAGACATAAAGGACATTCTTGATGAGGAAAATAAAAAAAACAGACGTAAAAATAGATGAAAGACATGTTGGAACGCTGATAGAATACGAAAACAGGATTGCATTCCAATATTCTACATATTGGCTTGCCGAGGGTTTTTCGCTGAATCCTTTCTCCCTTCCTTTGAAAAACGAGCTTTTCATTCCAAAAGATTTTGAATTTGAAGGACTTTTCGGTGTTTTCGCCGATTGTCTTCCAGACGGATGGGGACGATTCCTGACAGACCGATATCTTCAGGCCAAAGGGATTTCCAAAGAAGAAATAAATCCATTGACAAGACTATGCATGCTCAACCGAAACTCATCCGGCAGTCTTGATTATCTGCCGCAAATAGAATCTGATGATGATCTGCATCAAGAGGATTTTGATGATGTTTTCATGACAGCAAGAAACATCCTCGGGGAAATTTCTGTAACGGAAGAAGAAATTGAGTGCCTTTACAGGAAAGGAGGGTCCTCTGGAGGAGCGAGACCGAAAGTGAATGCCCTGATCGACAACGAGCTATGGATTGTGAAGTTTCCATCTTCCTTTGATGGGAATGATGCAGGGAAGAAGGAATTCGAGTGCAATGAGAGAGCCGTTGACGCAGGACTTGATGTTGCACCTTTCCGTCTTATGAAATCTTCATTGACAAAAGGTTTTTTCGCATCTAAGAGATTTGACAGGAAAAAAGAGAAACGAATACATATGATTTCCCTTTCCGGCCTTCTGGAATCATCTCCGATGTACCCTTCGCTTGATTATTATCATCTCCTGAAAGCGACAGCCATACTTACTCAGTCGGAAAAAGAGGTCGAGGAAGCCTTCAGGAGAGCATGTTTCAATGTCTTTCTAGGCAATCAGGACGATCATGGTCGTAATTTCGCTTTCCTATATGAGGAAGGAAGAAGATGGTATCTTTCTCCCGCATATGACCTGACAGTATCAAATACATCTTTCGGGGAACATTCCACTACCGTAATGAAAAAGGGGAAAAACATAAATGACGACGACCTGAGGAGACTTGCCGATGAATTCGCCATCAAGGAAA
Source organism: Candidatus Ornithospirochaeta stercorigallinarum (assembly GCA_018711525.1). Lineage (GTDB taxonomy): Bacteria > Spirochaetota > Spirochaetia > Sphaerochaetales > Sphaerochaetaceae > Ornithospirochaeta > Ornithospirochaeta stercorigallinarum. The sequence goes on along the minus strand of DVIF01000010.1, from coordinate 35,393 downwards.
GCAAGAGGGAGGAAATCATAAAGGATACGAGGAGGGCCGTCAAAAAGTAAGAAGAAAGATGCATGCCCTCCCGTTGAAGATGAGATTGGAATAAGGTAGAATGCTATATGCCTTAGCGGGCTTGTTTTGATATAAAGATTCAGACCATAACGGAGAAAAGATAAAATGAGAATGTCCAACATGTTTTCCCGTACCCTGAGGGAAGCTCCAAGCGGAGCAGAAAGCAAGGGTTATGAATACCTGCTCAGAGCAGGATACATCCGCCAGCTCGGAGCAGGAATATTTTCACTTCTTCCTCTCGGATTCAAAAGCACAAAGAAGATCGAGAACATCGTAAGGGAGGAGATGAACAGGATCGGAGGGCAGGAGATCCTCATGCCTGTTGTGAATCCCGGGGACCTATGGAAGGAAAGCGGAAGATATTACTCAATCGATAAGGAACTTGCACGCTTCAAGGACAGGGTTGGAAGGGACATGGTCCTTGCAATGACCCATGAGGAGGCTGTCACAGATATCGCAAGAGGGGAGATCGACTCATACAAGCGCCTTCCACTCTTTGTATATCAGATCCAGACGAAGTTCCGTGACGACCCACGCCCAAGAGCGGGACTCATCAGAGTCAGGGAGTTCACGATGAAGGACGCCTACTCCTTCGACCGTGACCAGGAGGGACTCGAGAAGATCTACGCCGACAACTACAGGGCGTACTTCAGGATCTACGACCGCTGCGGACTGCCTTCAATCGCTGTCTCCTCCGATACAGGTATGATGGGAGGGAAGGTCGCACATGAATACATGTACCTCTCACCTATCGGAGAGGATACGATCATCATCTGTGATGAGTGTGGATATACTGCGAACAGGCAGATCGCTGAAATCAAGAAAGAGTATTCCAAGGAAGAGGAGAGGCCTATTGAGAAGGTTGCAACCCCACATGCAAAGACAATAGACGACCTTGCATCATTCCTTAGCATCCCACCTCAGAAGACCTGCAAGGCTGTATTCATGGTCGGGTCGTTCATAAATGAAAAGACAGGGGAGGAAGAGGACAAGCTGATCGCCGCCTTCATCCGTGGAGATATGGAGGTCGAGGAGGCGAAACTCCAGCATGCTGCGAAAGCGAACAGCCTCCGTCCTGCACATGAAGAGGAGATCAGAGCGTGCGGCATGGTTCCCGGCTTTGCCTCTGCAATCGGAGCGAAGGGGGACTTCATAACCATCGTCGACGAGAGTGCCGCCTACTCGAACAACCTTGTTGCAGGAGCAAACGAAGAGGGCTACCACTTCATCAACACAAACTTCAAGAGGGACTACGATGGCATCGTTGCAGATATCGCATCGGCACGCGAAGGACACCTATGTCCGAAATGCGGCAAGCCCCTCAAGGCCTCGAAGGGAATAGAGATTGGAAACATCTTCCAGCTTGGAACAAAATACAGCGAGGCGATGAACTGCAACTTCCAGGATGAGAGCGGAGTGCAGAGACCTGTGATCATGGGCTGCTATGGAATCGGAATCGGAAGACTCCTTGCATGCCTTGCAGAGGAATACAACGACGAAAGTGGACTCAAGCTTCCTATCACGGTCGCACCATACGATGTGCACCTCGTATCCCTTGTAAAGGACACGGAGATTGCAGAGAAGATCTACCAGGAACTTCTTGATAGCGGCATCGACGTCCTTTATGACGACAGGAAGGAATCTGCAGGAGTGAAGTTTGCAGATGCCGACCTCATCGGAGTTCCAATCAGGATCACACTCGGCAACAGAAGCCTCAAGGAGAAGAAGGTCGAGGTGAAGCTGAGAGCCACGGGAGAGACGACAAGCTATGACATCGAGAATCTTGCCAAGGAGATCAAAGAAGAGATAAGGAAGGAAAGAAGCAGGATTGAAGATAACATAGTAGATAAGAATCTTGTGAAATAAGGAGCAGCAGGTCTCAAAAAGGCCTGCATTTTTTCTATGGACGAAAGATACAGGATAAAAGGAGACATGCATACTCATACAGTTGCAAGCCAACATGCATTCTCAACCATAGCAGAATTGATAGGACGATCTAAGAGCCTGGGGATGGAGTTCCTTGCGGCAACCGACCATGGCCCTGAGATGACGGATGGTGCAAACCGCCTCCATTTCCTGGGGCTCTCACGTCTGCCTGATGTAATAGACGGGATAAGGCTCTTCAAAGGAGCTGAAGTCAACATCAAGAACTTCAAAGGCAGGATAGACCTTGACAACAGCATCCTGAAAAAGCTCGATTTCATAATCGCAAGCTACCATGCGGAAGCCATAGAGGCAGGGACGAGGGAGGAGAACACCGAGGGATGGCTGAATGTGATCGGCAACAGATATGTCGACTGTCTCGGACACCCGGGCAATCCAAGGTACGATTTTGATCATGAGCCTGTAATAAAAGCACTTCGTGACAGCGGTAAAATACTTGAAATAAACTCGAACTCCCCTGTTGCAAGAAAAGGAAGCGAGGAAAACTGCAAGGATATAATAAGACTCTGCATGAAGTACGATGTCCCCGTCGTCGCCACCAGCGATTCCCATCACATATGGAACCTATGCGATGTCTCCTATTCTATGAAACTGCTTGAGGAGATGGGCTTTCCTCCCCAGAGGATTCTCAACACATCCCGGGAACTCATGGAAGACTACATATCAAGAAGAAAAGAAGAGAAACTCCATGCATAAAAAAAGCCTGAAGCTCCGTGCCTCAGGCTCTTTTCATAAAGATATATGAAGCTTAGTTTGCTCCATGCTCCTTAAGAAGGTTGATGACATATGTCCTCTTTGCAGCTCTTGCATAATCAAGGACGCTGTGTCCCTGGTAGTCACATGCATTGACATCTGCGCCGCTCTTGATAAGCTGTGTGGTCATCTTTGTCTCACTGTTGCTGTTCACAGCCATGATGAGAGCTGTCTCACCAAGGTAGTTCCTTGCATCGATGTTGGCACCTGCGGCAAGGAGGGCCTCGATGATCTTAGGGTTCTTGCTGCTGTTTGCTGCAAGATGAAGAGCGTTTGAGCGGTACTTCGGCTCTGCCTCATGAATGTCTGCTCCAGCTGCGATGAGAGCGTTGAGCACGACAGTTGAATTGTTGTACTGTGCTGCAAGCATCACAGGGGTAAGGCCCCATTCGTTATGGGTGTTTACATCTGCACCTGCTGCGATAAGATCTTTAATATCTTTGGCTTTCGTTGAGCTGATTGCAGCAGCAAGAAGCTTTTTGTTAAGTGAATCTGTTGTTTTTGCCATAAAAGAAATCTCCTATAGCCCAGATTATTATTCTTTACTTAAGAATTGTAAATAGATTAAGAGGCAAAATTACTCAATTTTTCTAAGATATAAATCTTTATTCTTGGAAAAATTATAAAAATCATATTAAGAAAAATAGACTATCCGGCACCCCATTTTCAAAAAATATGGACACTCCCGATGAGGAGAAAAATATTCTTATCGGGCTTTTTCTGCCTTATAATATGTCCATGATTACTTACGAGATGATTAAGAAATGCCCTAAGGTCGAACTGCACGACCACCTTGACGGAGGGCTGAGAGTCGAAACGATAATAGAGCTTGCGAAGAAAGACAACATCGCACTACCCTGCTATGATGTAGATGAGCTGAGGGAATATCTTGTAAAAGGATGTCAGCAGAAATCACTGAAACTCTATCTTGAGGCATTTGCTGTTACGACTGCAGTCATGCAGAGCAGGGAGAACCTTGTGAGAGTCGCAAGGGAAGCAGTCCTGGACCTTGCAAAAGAGAACGTAGTCTATGCGGAGATAAGATTCGCACCATCCCTGCACACACAAAACGGGCTGAACCTTGAAGAGGTCGTCACAGCAGTCCTAAAAGGCCTTGAAGAGGGAAAGAAGGAAAGCGGGACATACTGCACCCTCATTCTCTGCGCCATGCGCAACGAAGAGCCTTCATCTACGCTGGAGATTGCGGAACTTGCCGTGGCCTTCAGGGAAAAAGGGGTCGTAGGTTTCGATATCGCAGGGGATGAGTACGGACATCCGCCAAAGAAGCATATCGAGGCGTTCAGGTACATAAGGAATAAGAATTTCAATATAACGATACATGCAGGAGAGGCATTCGGAGTCGAATCCATATGGCAGGCGATCCAGCTTTGCGGAGCACATAGGATCGGACATGGGGTGCGCCTTGTGGAGGATATGCTGATAGAGGGAGGCGCGATCAGGAAGATGGGCAGCCTCTCACACTTCATCAATGATATGAGGATACCGCTTGAGATGTGTCTTACGAGCAATGTGGGAACAGGTGCGGTTGAGAACTACCAGGAGCATCCATTCCCAATCTTCTTCAAAAGCGGATTCAGGGTGTTCCTCTGCTCGGACAACCGGCTTATGAGCGACACGAACCTCACGAAGGAGATGAACATCGCCGTAAAGGAATACGGGCTCAACATCAGGGACCTTGAGAAGATCACTATCAATGCAATGAAAAGTGCATTCATCCATCATGATGAGAAGATAAGGATCATCTACGATGTAATCAAATCCGGATATAACAGACTGAGAGAGGAATACTCAATCCAGTGATGGAAAATTTTCCTTGTCCACACATGGTGATTGATTGTAGAATTGTTCTGTTGCAATCTGGAAGAGAGAGGTAGTGCTGCACATGGCCCTGAATGAATCATATAATCTTGATACGCTCCCCTACTATTCCGGACCGCTCGGGTTCGAAATCTGCGAGGGTGCGGTCATCTTCAGGCTCTGGGCTCCAAGTGCGGATGATGTGGTGCTCAATCTCTACCATGACGGTCTCTTCGGACCAGGATTCAGAAGTGAAAAGCTGGAGAAATACCAGGATGGACACTGGGAGGTGGAAATCGATGGAAATCTCGAAGGCATCTACTATGACTACAGCATAAAAAGAGGTACGGAGACTTATCAGGCGACAGACCCGTACGCAGTCAGTGCAGGAGCAAACGGGAAAAGAGCCATGGTCCTTGACCTGAGGAAGACCGACCCCGAAGGCTGGAGGGAAGACAAAGCTCCTAAGAGGCAGAGGGAAGACATCATATATGAGATACATGTGAAGGATTTCACCTACCAGAGATTCTCCGGAATAAGCGAAAGAGGAAGGGGCAAGTTCATTGCATTGACGGAGAAAGGGACCCATCTTACATTCGACGAGAACTATCCTACAGGACTGGAATACCTTAAAAGCCTTGGAATCACACATGTGCAGCTGATGCCTATATTCGATTATGCATCCGTAGATGAGATGGGTGCAGACAGCCAGTTCAACTGGGGATACGACCCTGAGAACTATAATGTCCCTGAGGGCTCCTACTCGACTGATCCAGAAAACGGGGAAGTCAGGGTAAGGGAACTCAAGGAGATGATAAAAGCCCTGCATGAGAGCGGACTGAGAGTCATAATGGATGTCGTATACAACCATACCTACCATCTGGACGGCGCCCTTTTCAAAATAGAGCCATGGTATTTCTATCGCCGCAACAAGGATGGAAGCCCCTCCAACGGCTCAGGATGCGGCAATGATATAGCATCGGAACGCCCAATGGTCCACCGCTACATCCTCGATTCAATCCTCTACTGGACAAGGGAATACCACATCGACGGATTCCGCTTCGACCTGATGGGTCTTCTCGACACACGGCTGATGAACGACATAAGAGAGAATCTCGACCGCATATACGGAAAAGGAGAGAAACTGCTTTATGGAGAGCCCTGGGCTGCAGGAGGCACTGCAGTAAAGGAAGGCTTCCAGCTCTCGGACAAGAACGCACTACCCCTTCTAAGCAATGACATCGGAGCCTTCTGTGATTCCACGAGGGACCTGATAAAAGGAAGCAACTTCGACTTCAAATCATCGGGCTTCGTAAATGGCGCTCAGATAGAGATGCATCTGCTCAGGCATGCTGTTGCCGGTTGGATGAACGGGGACTGGCATTTCAGGACGCAGACTGCGAATCAGACGATACAGTATCTATCAAGTCACGATGACTGGACGCTCTGGGACAAGCTGAAATTCACATGTGAGGACAAAGAGGACTTCCTTACTCTGGATGAAAAGACACTGAGGGCCAACAAAGCCGCAGCGGCGATGTATTTCACAATGCAGGGAAGGCCGTTCATGCTCTCCGGGGAGGAGGCGGCGAGGACGAAAATCGGAGTCAAGAACTCCTATAACGCCCCGATGTTCATCAACCGGTTCGACTGGACGAGGACAAAGGACGCCACAGAGCTCATCTCCTACTACAAAGGGCTTATCAGGCTGAGGAAATCGATTCCAGCACTCTACGATAAATCCCCTGAGGCGATAAAAAGAATAACAAGCTTTGAGCTTCCATTTAAAAAGACCGCAGTAATCGAGCTGGATAATTCAGATTCAGAGCGCTACAAGCATCTTCTGCTCATCTATTCCAATGAAGATAAAGAGACCGTACTGCCCCTCTCAAGGCAATACGATGTTCTTCTGGATATGGAATGCTCAAACAGACTGGATGCCCCGGTCAAAGTCAAAGAGGGCCTCCACCTCAGCGGTCCGACGGTATATCTCCTCTCCTACTGACGCCTTCTGAATGGATTGATCCTCATCCTGATCATTATGTATAGAAGAGCCGCAAGAAGTCCGAACAGATGTGTTATGTGACTTATGCCGTCTGAGGCGAAGGAAGATGCGAACTCTATTATGAAATAGAAGACGACAAGTGTGATGGCACGCATCGGGATGATACCGAATACAAAGACCATCGCATCAGGAAAGAATACCGCAAAGAGCAGCATCACCGCATATAAGGCACCGCTGGCTCCTAAGAGGAATACGAAATAAGAACCCGTGAGATAATAGAAGAGGAAGGAAAGCACTCCGGAGAGCGTCCCGGTAAGGAAATAGAACAGAAGATACTCCTTGCTTCCTATGCGGCGTTCAAGAATCGTACCGAAGATAACAAGGCCGAGCATGTTCGAGAACAGATGATAGATGCTCCCATGGACAAACATATATGACACGAAGGTATAACAGCTTGAAGGCTCGGCGATTATGCGCAAAGGCATCAAAGCAAGCATGTAGGTCAGATATGGATAGACGTAATTAGAGATGAAGAAGACTAATACGTTCAAAGCTACAATCATCATATTGGCATTCCAGAACGAATACTGGAATTTCCTGTTCAGGATATTAGGCATAAAGAAAAATTAACTTCTTTCCTCCCGATGGTCAAGTTTCACGGCTGACTGCAACTTGGCACGCTATTTGCTACGTAATAAGTAACAGAGCAAAACAGTTTTTTTCAACCTCCTTTTTTTAGCATTTTCGGCACCTTTTCCTATAGGGTGCCATTTTTTATGCATGAAAAAATTTCCCACTGTGAAAAAATTTCACATTGCTTTCCTCTGTTTACAGCATAAAAAGGCCGAAAAACAGACTTGGCACGTACTTTGCGTAATAAAAGATAACAGAGCAACAGTTTTTTCACCTCCTTGTATATATGAGTGAAAAACAAATTAGAATGGTGGCATCGTCGACACTCTCTCCCATCCCATCCGTCGACGATGCTGTTTTTTTTTCATTTTTGCTGTATAGTCTACACATGGCGAATTCACGAAGGGATAAGGCAGACTCATACACACAGAGAGCGCACAGGGAAGGTTATCCTGCAAGAAGCGTATACAAGCTTGAAGAGATCAACGCGAAAGAAAGGATCATAAAGCCCGGGGACAGCGTTCTTGATGTCGGAGCGGCTCCCGGATCATGGACGCTATACACGCACAGGATGCTTCTAAAGGGAAACGGAAGGATCGTCTCGTGCGACCTCAATCCCCTCTCCCTCGATCCCGTCCCACCTACCGTGACAGAAATAACCGGTGATGCCTTTTCAAAGGAAATCAGAGCGCGTCTTACAGAACTGGGACCATACGATGCCATCATAAGCGATGCCGCCCCTATGACGACAGGCAACAGGACTGTGGATACAAGCAGAAGCGAACACCTTGCCTCCGAGGTTGTCAGACTTGCTGAGGAGCAGCTTAAAAAGGGAGGGAATCTTGTCATAAAGATCTTCCAGGGAGGCGGAGAGGCAGAGATCCTGAGACATATGAGGGAGCTTTTTGCAAAAGCAAAGGCCTTCAAACCGAAGGCCTCCCGTGATGATAGTTTTGAAATCTTCCTGATAGGACTGAATAGGAAATAATCAGTCCTTGAGAAGAGTGACATCAAGTTTGTTATATGGTATTTCGATGCCGTTTGCCCTGAATGCGTCGACAATCTCTTTCTGGAACCTCCAATAGACAGTCCAGTAATCGGCATTGGCAACCCATGGACGAACGATGAAATTGATTGAGGAATCAGCAAGAGTATGCACTTCTATTTTCGCTTCAGGATCCTTGAGCACCTCTGGATATGAGAGAATGACAGAAGAAATCACATCCTTTGCCTTCACCAGATCCGTATCATAGGCTACAGGGACTATCATGTCGATTCTTCTCTTATCAAGTGCAGAAGTGTTTATGATGACACTGCCCCAGACATTCTTATTGCTCATTGTGATGAGTTTGTTATCCCCTGTAGCAAGGGAGACTCCCATGATATCCATCGTCTTCACAGTCCCTTCTGTCCCTCCGATTGAGACATAGTCGCCGATTTCAAACGGTCTTTTCACCGCAATGATGAAACCAGAAAAGAAACTAGCAATGGTCTCCTGAAGTGCAAAGCCTAGGACGACACCTGAAATTCCAAGACCTGCGATAACCGGGGTGAGGTCCACTCCGAAATCCTGCAGGATGAAGACAGCGGCGACAATCCATATGATGGCGTTGAGCACCTTGCGCATCAGCGTTCCGAATATCGAGGAGATCTTATGCATGCTCTGAAGCTTCTTGAAAGACTTCCTTACCAACCTTGTAAGAGCAATGGCGATGGCAAGGATGACAATGAAAGCTATGACACGGGGAATGAATCTCTCCGGATTGAAATATTTTGTAATATCGCTGACAAACTCGTCAGCTCCAAGCTGTGTGATTAATGATTGTTCCATGGGCGCTATTATAAGGGAGGACGGGCCTCCCTTAAAATAGCTTTCAGCAAAATTTATTTCGAAAGTAGTTCAGAAATCGCCTTTGTATAGGCCACCGGGTCGCTTGGAAGGATTCCTTCCTGCAGCATTGCAGAAGATAGTACGATGGAAGAGAGTGTCTTCACATACTCATCATCGCTGCTCTCTTCGATCTTCTTGATGAGAGGACTTGATGCGTTGATTTCAAGAATCGGCTTAATATCCCCGAGATCCGCATTCCCCATCTGCTTGAGAATCCTCTGCATCTGGGCACTCGGGTCGCTGTCATCGTTGACGACAACGGCAGGGGTATCGACAAGACGTGTCGAGATACGGACATCCTTCACCTTGTCTCCAAGGGCTGCCTTGATCTTCTCCGCAAGGCCCTTCTTCTCTTCCTTATCCTTCTCATCCCCTTCCTCTTTAAGGTCGTCCATTGCGGCGGCCTTGTTTATCGCCTTGAGAGGAATCTTGTCATACTCATAGACACTGCCGATGACGATCTCATCGATATCATCATCCATTATGAGGACCTCGTAGCCCTTCTTCTTATATGCCTCAAGAAGCGGGGATGCCTTGAGAGTCTCCTCCTTTCCTCCGCTTAAGTAGTAGATGGCCTTCTGGTCGGATGGCATGTTCTCCTTATAGCTCTTGAGGGAGACATATCCATCACGGGAGGATGAGTGATAGCGGACGAGCTCAAGAAGAGCGTCCCTGTTGGCATAATCACTGTAAAGACCCTCTTTGAGAGGTCTGTTGTATTCCTTGATGAACTTCTCGTAAAGTTCGGGATTGTTCTCACTGATTCTCTTGAACTCGGAGAGAAGCTTCTTGACAGAGCTGTTTCTGATGGAAGCCATGACCCTGTTCTCCTGGAGGATCTCCCTTGAGACATTCAATGGAAGGTCCTCACTGTCGATGATTCCCCTTACAAACCTCAGATAGGTAGGAAGAAGCGTCTTATCATCATCTGTGATATACACCCTCTTCACATAGAGCTTGACACCCGGTCTGTAGTCGGCATAGTTCATATCGAAAGGAGCCTTCTGGGGGATATAGAAGAGCGTTATGTATTCCGTCGTCCCCTCTGCTTTCGTATGGATGTAGAAGAGAGGGTCCTCAGAGTCATAGTAGTTGTTCTTATAGAACTCCTTGTACTCCTCTTCCTTGATCTCATTCTTCGCCCTTCTCCAGAGAGCGGAACATGTGTTGATCTGCTCGACTACATGCTCGCTTGTCTTCTCAGGCTCACCCTTCTCATCCTTCTTCTCGTAGTTGTAGTTGACCTTGTCGTACTCAAGATAGATAGGATATGCGATGTGATCTGAATATTTCTTTACAAGGCTTTCAATCTCATAGCGGTTTGCATATGTATAGCCGTCTTCTGTAAGATGCAGGATGATTGTAGTCCCCTGCTCATCGCGCTCAGCCTCTTCAATCTCATAGCTGCTCTTTCCATCGCTTACCCATCTGTAGGCCTTCTCCTCTCCTGCCTTCCTGGAGAGTACTTCGATCTTGTCTGCGACCATAAATGCGGAATAGAAGCCTACACCGAACTGTCCGATGAGGTTGCTGTCCTTCTTCTGCTCGTCTGTAAGGGAGGAGAGGAACTTCCTGGTACCGCTGGATGCGATTGTACCAAGGTTGTTGTTGAGGTCCTCCTCGTTCATTCCGATTCCGTTATCCTTGATCGTAAGAGTCCTCTTTCCATCCTCAGTGAAAGAGATGTCGATCCTCGGATCGAAAGAGAAACCTTTCAGAGAGCCGTCGACAAGGCTCATGTATTTAAGTTTATCTATCGCGTCAGATGCGTTAGAGATAAGCTCACGTAAGAAAATCTCCCTGTTTGAATAGAGGGAATGGATTATAAGCTGAAGCAGGTCGGTGACTTCAGTTTTGAATTTCTTTGTTGCCATTTATTATCACCTCACCGAATAAAATTATTCACAAAACGGCAAAACGGCAACTCCTTTGTGGAAAAAGAGGATATCATCTGGTATTCTTTTTCTATGGACTTCTCCCGACCAGACAATGCAAGACTCATAAACAGGTTGAAAACTCTCTTAGCAATAAGAGAGAAAAAGAACATGACAAGGGCAGAGCTCTCCAGGGAGCTCCTGATAAACAAAGTATCCGTATCGGAAATAGTCGATACCCTTATAAAGGAAGGGCTTGTGAAGGAAAGCGGGAAGCTCACCATAGACTCAGGACGCCCGGCGACACTTCTGGATATCGACGTGAGGGCGGGGAAAGTCATCGGTCTGGTCATAAGGGAGAAAGGATGCCTGATCGCGGCAAGCGATCTGAAGGGAAAGATACTCCGTCTTGAGAGATTTCCAAGAGGGAAAACCCCGGATGAGCTGAAAGAGAACCTGAAATCCTCCCTTGAGAGAATACTGAGAAACGAGAATGTGAGAATCTATGGAGCTGTGGTTGTCTCTGACGAGGATGCAGAAGATATTGCAGCATCCCTCCCTTTCGAGAGCATATGCATAAGAGAGACGGAGGCGCAGGTGCTGGCAGAGCAGAGAAGATGCTCTGAGGAACTGGACGGGATGTTGTTTCTACACATCTCGGACGAGATAAGCGCCTATTACGAAGGAAAGGAGCTCAGGGAGTTTTCTCATCTGAGAGTCGGGACAGATAAGGCATGCACATGCGGGGCCGTTGGATGCATAGGTGCTTATTTCAGCGGGAATGCATTCAAGGAGGAGATGGAGAGGATATACGACAAAGTCCTTTCTGCAAGGGAGATACTCTCCTGCGAGGAAGGCAGGGCGATGATAGAGAAGAATTTGAAGATGCTTGCCATCTCCATTTCCCAGGCCGCGGAAGTCCTTGGAGCAAAGAGTGCGATGCTCATAGGAGAGTATTCAAATCTTGAAGATGAGGCATATGCACATCTGAATGAGATGACTATCTCACTCCTTCCATCATGGAAGAATGATTTCGTAGTCTACAAAAGCATTGCAGGAGATGGGGGTGCCATTGAAGGGGCATGCCACAAGGCCTTGGACCACTTCTTCTACAAGAAACAGCTTCTAGAGAGTCTGAAGGTGCTTGAGCTGTATTAGAATCTCTTATCCTTGGAACGGAATATGCCGAACGAGAGCAGTATCACAAGATAGATCAGCAGCAGATTGCTCCACCCTGAGAATACCATACTGGAGATGACGGGGATTGCAGTGAAAAGAAGAGCAAGAAGCAGGGAGACGAACACAGGAAGAGGATGTCTGCTCTTGTTTCTTATCACACTGGAGATTGTGAAGAGGAACACAATTACGATAAGTTCTATCATCACATAAAGGATTTCATCATTGAGCTCATTATCAAGAACCGACCTGGGGACTGCAGGCTGAGGAGGAATCTCTTCAATCACATCATTTTCCACAATCACAGGAGAAGGCAGTGATGTATCTTCTTCCGCCTCTTCAGTCGTCTCTTCTTCAACAGCAGTCTCAGTGTCAGGAGGAGATACCTCTTCCTCTATTGCCTCAACCTTCTCAGGCTCCAATATCCTTCCGCTTATCTCCTCGACAATGGAAAGCGGACTTATATCCTTTCTCTCTTCCTCCGTCTCCTGCTGTATAGGAGCAGGGGTCTCCACTTCCTCTTCAACAACGCTCTCAACAGGCACAGCCTCTTCAACAACTACAGGCTGAATCGCTTCCGCCTCAGGCTCTTCAAGCCCGCTGTAAGAATCTCCAACCTCTTCCCTGATGCTGAAATTAACGACTTCATCACCCCTGTCAACCACATCTTCTTCCACAATGGCCTCTTGCGTAGTGGAACAGGAGATAAGAAATGCAAGCATCAATAAAAAGGTCAGAATTTTTCTCATTGCTACAATTTAACAGAAAATTGACATCAAAGTTACACTTTGAAGTGAAAATTCATAAAAAAACCGCTGAAAACCCAGCGGCAACCTCCTTGTCCCGAAATAAAACGGGTATCCATAGCTGTATGCAAGAACAATCAGTACAACATCTGAACATCTAGATTATCGCACGAATAAAAAAGGAATGCAAATTTTTTTACACGAAATTTACAAAATTATTCAAAAATTTTTTTGAAAATCATATACAGCACGTTTAAAGTTCTGTCAGAAGTTGCCCGATCCACCAGTAAAACAATGCATATCAACACAGTAAAATCACCTTTCCAGATGGAAAAAGAGGCATTATCCTCCATCTTCATCTCTTTTTATTGCATTTATAGACAAACTTTATCTAAAATCTAATTATGACAGAATATAAACTATCCAGAAGGATGCGTAAGATCATCGAGTCGACGACCGATATCTTCATCCGCAACGAGGACCGTCCTTCGGATGAAATGGTAGATCAGGTAAACAACATGAGTCTGGAGAAGAAGCACAGGAAAGTGCTCGTTCCACCCTCAAAGAAGATATTGACGAGTTCATTCATAATCCCAGTGACATCTGGAGTAGTAACAGGATACTATTTCTCAAACCCGCATCTGACGGCAATGGGGCTCTCCCCACTCATCGTCTACTACCATGGAGGAGGATGGACCTTCGGGAACATGGAATTCTATGAGTCGTATCTTTCCCATCTTGCAGATGTTACAGGGGCATGCATACTAAGCATAGACTACCGGCTTTCCCCCAAATACAAGTTTCCAACCCCTGTCGAAGACTGCTATGACGCCCTTCTCTGGGCTGCAGAGGGTACGAAGTACTGGAAGATAGACCCAGACAGGATATTCGTTGCAGGAGACAGCGCGGGAGGGAACCTGGCCTCTGTCGTAGCCCTGCTCGCCAGAGACAGGAAAGGTCCGAGCCTGGCAGGCCAGATACTCATATACCCTATCACCGACGGCAGACTAAGGACACTTTCACTCGAGGAGCATGAGAATACCCCGATGCTCAATGCAAAGAGACTGAGCTTCTACATAGACTCTTATGCAAGAGAGCCGAAAGACATACTTTCCTCCGCATTCTCTCCTCTGCTCGCCCCGGACAAGACACGTCTTGCCCCTGCCCTGATAATCACAGCAGAGTATGACCCTTTAATGGATGACGGATGCCTTTATGCAATGGAATTGGAAAAAGCGGAAACACCGGTGAAAGCCTTCACCGCACCGGGGGCGTTCCATGGCTTCATGATGTACCGTCATGCATCCGGCCGTCTTGAGGGTGAATGTGCTATAAGGCAGTTCGTATCCGGCAGGAACCTTAAGAATGTACAGTTCATCTCCGAGAGCGTTTTAAAAAGAGAAGCAAAGGCAAACCATCATTCGATTCTTGACGAGAAGGACGAGAAAGCCTGAGAGGCTTTCTCTTTTTCATCCTTTCATCGTAAAGACGCCATATTCACTCCATCCACACAAATGTGGATAATTCTTTGTAATCGGGAAGATTTAAAATATAATTTAGGAAAATACTTCTGTATGGAGGAGGGATAAAAGGCAAACATCCATACACTGGCAAGGGCTGGCTCCTTGTCATTCGAGTACTACATGTTCAACAAAAAAGGAGAAAAACATGAAAAGGAAAACAAAAGCTGCACTGTCTTTATTTTTAGCAGCATTAGCACTTCTTGCAGTCTTCACATCCTGCAAGCCGGACTCACCCCTCCCGGATGATGTTTTAGATGCTTCTGACCTCAGAGGGCAATGGGAGATGTATACTTTAACGTTAGACGAAACAAATACAGACCCACCTATGATAGAAGAAACAGGTGTTATCATTGATATCCAATATACAATGCCTGGGTCATGGATACGATGGAACCTACCAACCACTGAGAATGAACCAACAACTGGCGTAATAATGGAATCCAACCGCACAGAGACTGAAGATGGATGGTTCATCATATCCTATCCAGATTCTACAAACCCTTTGTATACCATTAAATATCGATTCAAAGACGGGAACAGGGATGTATTGGAATGTTTAGTATCATCTGGTAACTCTGAAGAAACCAAACAATGCATCTTAATCCGCATCCTCGAAAGCAGGGCATTAACTATTACGATATAAGATAGCAACAGGGAAAGCTCTTCGCCTTCCCTGTTCTCTTTTTTTGATTTTACTCTGTTACATCAGAACCGAAGTACTTGATGGAGATTTCCTTGAGTTCTCCACTCTCCCTGAGCTGGACAATCGCATCGTCTATAGCTTCAAGGAATTCGGGCTCTCCCTTCCTCACAGGAATCGATACCTTTGAAGGGGTATCTGTCTCCGCTACGATCTTGAGTGGGGCATCTGTGTGCACCTTCATGTAATCGAAGAAGGAGACATCCGCATTGAGAGTCGCATCAACCCTTCCCTGTTCTACAAGGAGGATGGTATCTGCAAGGGAGTCGACTCCTGTCGCCTTTGCCCCATAGCTTTCTGCAAGGAGTGAATAAGTCGAGGCAAGAGTGTTTGCAGTGGTCTTTCCTTCAAGATCTTCAAAGCTTTTGATATCATCATTATCATCACGTACGATGATTACAGTATTTATATATGCATACGGCTCTGAGAAATCATATGCCTGGGCCCTCTCTTCGGTGACTTCAACACCATTTGCCACGATATCATAACGTCCGGAATTGAGACCGGCGAACAGGCCGTCCCATTCACTCTCGTAGAAGACAGGCTCCAGCCCCATGATTTCAGCAATCCTCGTCGCAACCTCCACATCAAAGCCGACAAGGGCATTGCTCTCATCATGATATGTCCAAGGAGCCCATGTACCTTCCGTTCCGATATATAGTTTTCCCCTTTCTTCTACAGTAGTTAAAAGATTCTCATTCCCTTTTGATGATTCATCACTTTTTCTGCATGATGAGAATGCCAATAATACTATTAACGCCAATATGGCTGTTTTGAATACTTTCTTCATTCTTTTCTCCTAGGCTTTAGAATAGCCGTATTTATTCAATCTCTTCTCTCCATAGCTCTGAAGCTTTGTAAGGACAGTGCAGAACATCAGATATATGAATGCAACTTCCAGATAGAGCAGCAGAGGCTCATAAGTACGGGCGACTATGCGCTGTGTCGCCATGAACATCTCAAGGACAGTGATGTTCGCTGCAAGACTTGTGTCCTTCACCATTCCTATAAGGGCATTGAAAAGGGAGGGGAATGCAATCCTCATCGCCTCCGGATAGATGATGTACCTCATCACCTGATAAAAGCTCAGGCCGAGGGACATGCCCGCCTCCCTCTGTCCTACGGGAATCGCCTCCAACGCAGCTCTGATCGTCTCGGAGGCATAAGCGCCCTCATTGAAGGAAAACACGATTACGGCAGCAAGAAAAGAATCCAGCGTAAGCCCTACACTCGGCAGTCCATAGAACACTACGTAAAGCTGGACCAGGACAGGGGTTCCACGGGTTATCCAGATATAGAAGCGCACGATATCCTTGAGGATCCTCACCTTTGCATACTGGATTGTTGCGGTAATCACAGCAATGACAAGTGCGAAGAAGAAGGATATTATCGTCAAAGGTATTGTCATTGTCAGCCCTGGAATCAGGATCTGAGGAAATGACGATATCAAGATATCTATTATTCTGCTGTCCAAAATATATCTCCAAGCCAGATAATTATAGATATTCAATCCATATTTGACAAATACAGATTTTCCCTAATCACAAATAGAAAATATGAATAATGGGAAAAGTGTCAATAGAGGGAAAAACAAAAAAGCACCTACGACATAAGCCATAGGTGCAGGCAGAATGAATAACTCTATTTCATCAGTCTACCAAGTAGGCTGCTACTGTTCCCGAAACCTCATTGGCGACAAGAAGGACAGGTGCATCTATCGGGCTTTCTTCCTCAGAAATGAAGCAAAGACCCTCCGGCGCGACATCTCCCCCTGTCACCCATTTGTCAAGCTCTCCATCCTCATACTCCTCAGAGCCTGGAACTATGGATGTGAAATCCCTTGTGTTCACATAGGTCACGAACTCTGCATCATATGGGTCTGTAACATCGTAGACCATAACACCGCCTGTGCGCTCCAGAGCAAGGAATGCATAGTATCTTCCATTCACTTCTCCTACTGTGATGCTCTCAGGCTCAGGACCTTTCTTTCCAGAGCGGTCATCGATTGTGGCATTATCATTCGAGGAGTTGTAATACTCAGGAAGAATGGAATATGTGATGCTCTCTGCATCGTCTGCAGAAGCAAAGACAAGCTCTCCATCCTCAACTGAATATATTGTCATACTCCTTCCCCCGAAAAGATAGTCGTATTCTGAATCAAGCCCATCGTAATCAGAGGAATCGAAGAATACCACTTTTCCTTCCACATCATAGCTTCTAGAGGAAGGAGAGAGATTCCCATCTCCGAAATCGGCTTCGACTTCATTTAGGTAATCATCCCATTCACGGCTATCCCCTTCATTTGCCGTTGCGATATAAGTCCTTCCATCGATGGAGAATGCTGCAATGCCATCAGCCATCCTGATTCCATATAGACCATCATATGTCTCTGGAGCATATGTATCGTCTTTCTTATCGATGTCGATAGCAGTCTTTGAATAATCCTCAAATCCCAAGGAGCTTATATCGACAATCCTTCTGTTTTTCAAATCCACAGTCGCAACCGCGTTCGCCTCCTGAAGAGTGACGAACGCAAGGTTTCCGCTTACTGCAATATACTCAGGTTCGAAATCGACAGAAGGCAGTGCTCCCTTCTTGATTACTATTCCTTTCTCTACAAGCTCATCCCTCTTTCCGTCAAAATCATCGAAATAAAGATTCTCGACACTTGATGAAGAGAGATCCACAACCGTGATGCTTCCCTTCGGATCTGCTGCATCATAGCCTTCTCTGGGCTCTCCTTCATTAGCACTGAGGATAAGATACCCGCCGAAGACAACCATATCAGGCTGAACACCCGCCTCATATATGCTTCTTAAAGTGATGCTACCATCCTTTGCAATGCTGAAAAGAGCAATCCTTCCGTTCTCATCATACCCTTCAGCCTGCAAGGCAACAGCCAGAAGAGATCCGTCAGATGAGACGGAGACGCTTGTCATATCCCCATAGGAGAAAGAAGCATCGGCTTCTTCTATGACAGCCTTCACATCAAAATCTTCTCCGTATAAGCCGTTTTCATCATATCCGATAATCGCTAACAGTCCGCTCTGCCCGTTAACGGCATAAGCCTTTCCTGAATATGGAGAATAATCAACAATCTCCATTACCCCGCCATCGGTATTGAACATACCGCTTTCGTAGCGGTCAAGGAACGTAAGTGACAGGTCTGATGCGGAAGCAAAAGAAAAGAGGGAAAAAAACACAGTTAAAAAAAGAGCAACGAATTTTCTCATAATTCCTCCATAGAGGTATTATGATGAGAAAAGTTTTATTTATTATCTCCTCCATGTTAAAATCAGATTAATTAAAAAAACATCCTCCACTTCTAGGAGGATGGGAAATCATATTTCAGAAAGAACTCCATCAACGATAGCAAGTGCTTCATCGATATCAGTATAATCTATCACAAGGGGAGGTACGAATCTGAGGACAGTGTATCCCGCAGAGCATACAAGGAGCCCCCTCTCCCTGCATCTTGCGATGACATCCGCAGGTTTCACCTTCAAATCGAGGCCGAGCATGAGCCCGAGCCCCCTTGCAGCAGAACATTTATCCGGATGTTTTCTTTTGATTTCCTCAAGCCCTTTTTTAAAATACTCCCCTTTCTTCTCCACCTCTGATGAAAGTCCGCCTTCAAGTGCATCGAAAAGAACGAGGGAGAGGGCTGTCGAGAGTGCGTTTCCTCCGAATGTGGATGCATGGTCGCCGGGAGAGAATATCCCTTCCGCCTTTTCAAATGCGACTGTGGCAGAAAGAGGAAGTCCGCATCCGATTGCCTTTGCAAGGGTCATGATGTCAGGTTTCACACCATAATGCTCAAATGCGAAATTCCTTCCCGTCCTGCCAAGTCCGCACTGGACACAGTCGAATATGAGGATGAGGTCTCTCTCATCTGCTATCTTCCTAACCCCTTTAAGGAAACCAATCTCTGCAGGGATTATGCCTCCCTCCCCCTGGACAGGTTCGAGAATGATTGCACATACACTCTCATCCGCCAAGGCCTTAACCGACTCGAGGTTGTTGTACTCGGCATATACGATATCGGGAACCATCGGGGAAAAACCCTTGTGGTACTTCTCCTGCCCTGTGAGCGTTATCGCGCCATATGTCCTTCCATGGAAGCTGTGCTCAAATGAGATCACCTTGCTTATACCGGTTCTTGATCCATATTTCCTGGCTGCTTTGAGGGCCGCTTCATTAGCTTCCGCACCACTGTTTGCAAAGAATACCTCGCTTCCTCCCGACAGTCTGTTCAGCCTTGATGCAGCCTGAGGAGCCCATTTGTTGTAATAGAGGTTTGAGACATGGAAGAAGCCGTCATTCATCACCTCCTCGACCCTATCCTTTATCGCTTTGTTATTGTATCCGAGTGCATTTACAGCAATACCAGCAACCATATCAAGATAGCATTTCCCATCCGTTCCATAGACCCTCACACCATCTGCATGGTCTATGCACAATTCCTGGGTGGAATAGGTATGCATGAAGTTCTCCTTAGCCAGAGAGATATAATCCATATCAGCCCTCCTCGATATCCGTATTATTGATCATGGTGCCGATTCCATCACTTGTGAAGACCTCGAGAAGTATCGAATGAGGAGTCCTACCATCAAGGACGTGAACACTTTTGACCCCTTTCTCAATGGCTTCAAGACAGCACTCTGTCTTAGGAATCATACCACCTTTTATCACACCGCTCTTAATATATTCCCTGGCCTCTTGAGCACTCAGCCTCCTTATAAGGGAAGAGGGATCGTCCTTGTCTCTGAGAATGCCCTCGACATCGGTCATGAAGACAAGTTTCTGCGCTCCAAGGGCGCCTGCGATTGCCGCAGCGGCATAGTCTGCGTTGATATTATAGGTGTTTCCCTCTTCATCGACCCCGACGGGAGATATGACAGGGACGAAATCGGCATCAAGAAGGGTATCGATGAGAGTAGGGTCGACTTTCTTCACAAAGCCTACATATCCAAGCTCCCTTCCCTTCTCATCATCCTTCTTCCCGCTTAAAAGGGTATGCCCGTCTTTTCCGTTGATCGAACAGGCATGGATGCCTACAGCCTCCAGATCCTCCACAAGGGCCTTTCCTATATGACCTGAGAGAACCATCTCCGCAACATCTGCAGTCTCTTTATCCGTATACCTCAGCCCGTCTATGAACACGCTCTCCTTACCAAGACGGCTCAGAAGCGACGATATCTCCTTACCACCACCATGAACGATTATAGGATAGAGCCCTATGTATTTGAGCATCGCGATATCTGTGATGACAGCTTTCTTGAGCTCTTCATTAAGCATTGCAGAACCGCCGTATTTGACAACGACGATGCAGCCTCGGAACTTCCTTATATATGGAATCGCCTCAATGAGGACCTCCGCCTTCTTTATATATGAATCGTAATCCATCTCTAGCTCCTGTAGTCTCCGTTGATCTTCACATAATCATAAGTGAGGTCGCATCCCCATGCCGTCGCCTTCTCCTCCCCGTCCTTCAATACGGCAAGGACCGAGACGCATTTCTCCATCAGTATCATCTTCGCCTTATCCTCATTGAAGGCAACAGGCACACCATCCTTTAGGACCTCTATCGCACCCTTTGCTGAAGAAAAGACAAGGCTTACATCATCCGGATTGAAATCAGCACCGCTGTAGCCCATCGCACAGAGGATCCTTCCCCAGTTGGCATCGCTTCCAAAGAATGCCGTCTTCACAAGATTAGAAGATACGACTGAGCGGGCAAGGGTCTTCGCATCCTTCTTCGTCTTCGCACCCTCGACCTTGACCTCTATGAATCTGCCCGCTCCCTCTCCGTCTTTGGTTATCAGGATGGCAAGTGTCATGAGGACATAATCAAGGGCCTCCTTGAATACAGCCTCTTCAACGTTTTTCTCTTTTATCTCATCAGCTCCAGAGGCTCCATTTGCAAGGACAAGGCATGTGTCGTTGGTCGATGTATCGCCATCGACACTTATCATGTTGAACGTATCCTCAACGGCATTGCCAAGCATCTTCTGAAGAAGAGAGGAGGAGATGGAGGCATCGGTGATGACGAATGAAAGCATGGTCGCCATGTTCGGATGTATCATTCCCGAGCCTTTGGCAAACCCTGTGAGAGTGACATCCTTCCCCCCTATCTTGATGGAGACGGAAGCCTCCTTTCTGAAAGTATCCGTTGTTAAAATCGCCTCAGAGGCGTCCATAAGGGCCTCGGAAGAGGAAGAGAGGGATGAAGAGAGAGCCTTTATGCCGCTCTCAATCTCCTTCATCGGAAGAGGAACCCCGATGACACCTGTAGAGCAGACGAAGTAGTCCTCAGCCTTTCCAGAGAGGAACGAAGAAGCTAATGCCGCCATCCTTTTCGCATCCTCATCCCCTCTTTCTGCTGTACATGCGTTTGCATTCCCGCTATTTACCACAACCCCGTGCTTGCTGCTATCGAGAATGGAGATATCGTATTTCACAGGTGCGGCCTTCACACGATTTGTCGTAAACGTCCCTGCAGCAGAACACTCCTTTTCAGAGTATATCAACGCCATATCCTTCTTTATCTTCTTGATTCCCGCATGGATTCCCGCGGCTTTGAATCCCTCAGGCATCTTCATTTTATCCAAGATGATCATATTCCCCCCTTTGCCTCCAGAGCCTCTGTCTCATTAAGAGAAAATGCTATGTTCATGTTCTCCACAGCCTGACCGGCTGCACCTTTTACAAGATTGTCGATAGCCCCGAGTGCTATGACCCTTCCTGTCCTTTCATCTATCTTATATGCGATGTCGCAGAAATTGGTAGTCCGGACATACCTTGTCTCCGGGATGTACGGAGTAAGACGGACAAACGGCTCCCCGTCATAGCAATCCCTGTAGGCATCATCGACATCGAGGGCGGAAACCCCGTCAGCCAGACTTGCATAACAGGTTGAAAGAATACCCCTCTGCATCGGTACAAGATGAGGAGTGAACGTGAGCCTGACATCCTCTCCAGCAGCAAGGGAGAGCTCCTGCTCAATCTCGGGAGTGTGGCGATGGGTGGTGACGCCATAGGCCTTTATGCTCTCATTCACCTCACAAAAGAGATTTGCCGTCTTCTCACTGCGTCCGGCTCCGCTTACCCCGCTCTTGGCATCGATTATGATGCTCTCTTTCTTTATCAGGTGATGTTTCACAAGTGGATAGAGGGTAAGGATGGAACATGTTGTATAGCATCCGGGATTCGCAATCAGATGACTTCCTCTTATCTCTTTTCTGTGTATCTCAGGCAGTCCGTATACCGCCTCGGGCAACAAGCTCTGCCCATAGTGCTCACAGCCATACCACTTTTTATACTCATCGATGCTCTTGAGACGGAAATCCGCACCGAGGTCGATTACGACCTTCTCCTTCAATATATCTGCAGTGACCATCCTGCTTGCAATTCCATGAGGCAGGGAGAGGAATATCACATCGCTTACATCTGCCGCCTTCTCAATGTCATCCTCCATCAGAGGAAGATCCACCTTAGAGTAGAACGCGGGATAGACATCTGAGAACTTCTTCCCCTGATAAGAGTGGGAGGCAAGATATGCAAGCTCGACATCCTTATGGGAGGAAAGAATCCTCACAAGCTCGGAGCCGGCATATCCTGTAGCCCCTATTACTGCTGCTTTGACCATTTTTTACTCCATATAGGAATAATTATACAAATCTATGAATAAAAATCCATAGATTTATGCATAATTATGTAAAATATACAGTCAAAGAACTACTTTTTACGTAAAAATATACGTCTATTTATCGATGACGATCTCCTTCGGGGGCTCTCTGAGCTCCTCAGGATTTGAAAGATACTTCTTAAGCATCTTCATGGCAGATGCATAATAGTACCCGTCGCAGATCCTCTCATCCATGTTCAGGATCATATCGATCACACGCCTTTTCCTTACCGTGCCGTCCTCATCCAGGAAGAGATCCCCCCTTTTGGCTCCGAACGCAATGAAAAGAGGGACGTTTCCGAAATTATAAAGATGATGCTTTATCGGAGGGATGTTCAATGATGCCATGTTCGTTATGAAAAGGGATCCGTGGAAAGGACTGGCCTCGAGAAGGAAACCGGGAATGAGCCCGAAGTAATCCATCGTCTTCAACAGTGCTATCACACCTTTCTTTATAAGGCCGGGGATGTAGTTTATTACATTCGCAACCCTGTCGACACTTGTACCCTTCTCCTCGTACACTTCCTTCAATGCCTCATTGACGATCTCATATACATCGAAGATCGTATGCTCGGGACGGAAATGCATCTTGACCGTAGTCTCAATCCCATCAAGGCTCATCTTCTTCTTTACTGCAAGATTTATGACGATATCATTACGGGCATAAATCTTCTGCCCTCGTATAAACCTATTTACCGCCGGTCGCTGTGATACGGTACGGACATATGACGCTATTATGATATGAAGCATCCCTATGCTGTCATATCCCTCATGCCTAAGTTCCCTGATCATGGCTTCAGCGTTAGCAGTCTCAAAGCTTATCTCGATATGGTTCTGCGCATCGGCCCTCTCGACCATTATATATGGGATAATCGCAGAAAACGGATCAAGCCTAAGCTTCCTACCTTCTTTTTGTCTTCTTGCCATATCCTTATTATATCGAAATATAAGCTTTTGTAATACCCTGAGCACCGCTCTTTCCCTTCACAGGATAGGTCAATTGGAATGATTTTACGGCAACATATATGCAAAATGAAACAAATGATGCCGTTTCAGGTTGTCAATTCAAAAAGAAAAGCATTCCCTCAGGTTTTCCATATGCGATATCTGGAAAATGGTACTTTTGGGATTAGTAATAGGAAAATACAGTAGTTTCGACTCAAAAAGAAGCGAAATCCCAAATTGAATGCTATAATTGATTAAAAATAGTGTTCAGAAGGGCATGAGTGCTATAGAGGTGCTTCGATGGCAAAAAGAAAGAATCCCTATGGGATGCAGAACTATACAAAATCAGACAAGGTCGCAAAGATAATAGAGCAGAAGATACTCTCAAGGGAATACAAGGTCGGGCAGCAGCTTCCGACCCAGGACGAGTTCGCAGACTTCTTCTCAGTCTCCACACGGTGCATCAGGGAGGCATTCAAGACCCTTGAGGCAAAAGGACTCATCGAGATAGGACAGGGAAAGAGAGGTACGGTGAAGTCAGACAACCTGGACATACTGATAGAGAACATATCTGCGTCCATGATAAACAAGAGCATAACGAACCATAAGCTCATCAGCGACCTGCTTGAGGTGAGGATGAACCTCGAGGTCTCTGCTGCAAGGACCCTCTCAAGGCTTTCAGACAGGGAGTTCACAGTCAAAGCCCTCTATGCGATGCTCACCCGCCTTGAGCTCCTGGTGCAGGGCCTTGAGAAGAATGCCGACATAAGAATGATCAAGGAAGTGAAGGACCTCGACTACGACTTCCACACGATGATAATGCACAGCAACAACAATGTCATACTAAATACGATTCTCAACGACCTCGGACCACAGCTGAAAAAAGTCCTGGAAGAGACGGAGGAGAGTGTTGCAGAACTCAAAAGAAAAACATTAGATTACAGATATCTTGTAGATGCCATCAGGGACGGGAATACGGATCTTGCCGTAGCACTGACCCTGACAGTCACATCCAACATGAAAACCAAGATAGATAAGCTGGATTTCTGATGTCTGAGATTGTAAGAATTGAACATGCAAATGTAAGAAGGGACGGACGCCTGATACTCAAGGATGCAACCCTTGCCCTGGATGAGGGGGAGCATATCGCAGTTGTCGGGCCGAACGGAGCCGGGAAGTCAACGCTTCTCGATGTGATAGCCAGAAACATCTACCCTCTTGCACTGGATGAATACAAAAGTGTCCTTTTCGGAGAGGAGAAGTGGATAAAAAGTGAGCTGGAGAAGCTTATCGGAGTCGTTTCCGAGAGGAATGCAGCATTTTTGAACACCTCATACAAAGTCAGGGAGATAGTATGCTCAGGCCTCTATTCTTCTCTTGGCTTTGATTTCCATCACAGGATAAATGATGATGATTGGATTCGTGCAGATGAAGAGCTTAGGAAGGTCGGCCTCTATGACAAGAGGGAAAGGGTGATGAACACACTCTCAAGCGGAGAAAAGAGAAGGATAATGCTTGCACGAGTCAACATCACAAAGCCCCGCCTTCTGCTGCTGGATGAGGCATCCTCTGCACTCGACTTTCCATCAAGGGCATCTTTGAGACGCCTCATAAGCACATATACGGAAAAGAGCACGATAATAATGGTCACACATGAGCTCAATGAAATACTGCCTGAGATAAAGAGGGTGCTTCTAATGAAGGACGGCATGGTCATAATGGATGGAAGGAAGGAGGATGTCCTCACTGAAGAGAACCTTTCCCTTCTCTTTGGAGAGAGGGTTCATTTAAGCCGCTCAGGGGAAATCTACAGCGCATACTGCTAAACAATTTTACATTTCATGTCAAATCCATTGTACAATCAGGAAAAGGAGTGATTATGAGAGCTAACATCATATTCCATTCGGTCTCAGGAAATCTTTACCTGATTGCATCATCAATAAAGGAAGCACTTATAAAGGAAGGCATAGACGCCAGGCTGTACAGGATCGAGGATCTTGACCTGCATCTTCTGGCGGCAGAGAGGAATGACGTGAACGAATACTATGAGGACATCTTCTCCCTGCCCATTGCAAAGAATGAAAAGCTTCTGAGTGCTGATATCATAATGCTTGGAATCCCTAGCGTCTTCGGCATGCCTTCTGCAGAGATGAAGGTATTCCTTGACGGTACTATGGGACTATATGAGGAGAGAAGGCTTGAAGGGAAGTACTTCTATCCATTCGCCACAAGTTCGATAAGCTACAAGGATGCCCTGGATGCGATAGAATCCGTAGAGAACTGGGCACACCTGATGGGCTTGATATCACTGGACTACCCTCCATATATGCATAAGGACGGGCTTATGATGCCGAACAGGCCGGGGGAGGAGATAGACATCATGTCATCACGTCTCGCCTCCGCAGTGAAATCAATCCTTTCTTAGTTTTGAAAGAAAGTATTTTATATATCTGAAGAGGGGCAGCGCCTTGTTCCTCTTCTTTATCTCCTCAGCCGCCTCCTCTATCGGGATGTTCTGGTTTTTCTTCTGCCTCTTCATATCATCCCATGTTCTCACAATCCAGAGATACATATCACCTTCAGTACTTCCCGGGAACTGGAACAGGAGGTGCTCCTCCCTGATGACTTTCACAATCGGGGCATATACATTCTTATACCAGCTGACGGCAGCCTGCTCGAATGGAATCTCTTCCTTCTGGTTCTGATTGATGAAATACTTATGCACCAGTATGTGATTGACCATCTCAGGGTAGGCACCAGGGGATGTGAACACTATCTCCCCCATTGGAAGATATGAGGGCTTATACTGTTGGATGAATGCATTACGCTCATAAGTGACGACCCTGCGCCTGAGGGTTTTCATCGTCATCCCCTCTTCCAGGGGGATCTGGCTGTCGAGCTCCACGACCTCGGCATCAATGAATTCAACACCCTGTGCCTTGGCCACTGAGACACGATGGTTTCCATCCCTGACGAAATAATATCCCCCTAGGGAAAACACTGAGATCGGAGGAAGCACGATATCACTGAGCACCGCCCTGTCTACGCTTTCCCAGCGGTTGCGAAGCATCTCCCTTTTGGGAAAGAATGCAGATGAAAAATCATGATAGCGCCCTTCAGAGCCGATGATCCTGCTCACAGGAATCGTCTGCATCCCCCTGTAGGTCTCGCTCTTGGGTTTTATTATGCTTGTGACCTCATAGAAAGACAGGAGATCGGTATTCTTCCATGTAAGGGTGTTCAGAAGGGACTGGAAACGTGCCCTTGTCTTTGCTCTGGAGAAGTCTTCCCTTGTGCTCATGGCGTCAATCATCTCTTTTCCCCCAATTCATCATCCTCCAGGATGTAGTTCTTGTAGATATTGATGACCTTAGTATCACTGTATTCCTTTACTCTCGGCTCATTCATGTCTATCAGATGCACATGACCATGCAAGAGATATTTCGGCTTGAACCTGTTCATGAACCACAGGAAGCAGTCGAATCCCCTGTGGCAGAGGTCCTCCCCGTCTCCAAGCCCCCGCGGAGGAGCATGTGTGATGAGTATGTCAAGATAACGCCCATACCTGAGCTTGTTGTATAAGAGGTGGGGAATCATCTTCATGATCCTCATCTTCATCTGCTTCTCGCTGTACTGGCTCTTGCCGTAATTGTAAAGCATGGAACCACCAAGCCCGGCGATGAGAAGTCCGCTATGCTTCAGCCTTCTTACCTTTCCATCAAGAAACGTCCCTGCATAGACAAGAGGCATCACCGGGGAAAAATCAGGTCCGATTGCAGGACCTTTGCCCATGGCTCTGTCGAAATCCTCAAGATTATGATTGCCGTAGACATATATGACATCTTTCTTAAGAACAGTCTGGATGTAATCATAATAACGCAGAGGAAGATCCCCGCTGCTTATAACGAAATCGACATCCTTATAACGTTCGGGAGCATTCTTCGAATAAATCAAGGTGTCTGTTGCATCTGAGATGCAGAGGATTTTCATATCCTCATTATATTAAATGATGAGGCTTCGATTCTAGATACCATCTCCACATCCATCCACTGCCATGACATGAAGAAGAAAAAGCTCCTCAAACGAGGAGCCTAAGCATCACCATCTTCTGACTGTCTCACGGATGAGAGCCTGGAAGCTTTTCTTCACCCTCTCACCCGTCTCAAGGACTTCTTCATGGTTTAACTTCTGGTCCAGGATTCCTGCTGCCATATTGGTCATGCAGCTTATCCCGATGCATTTCATACCCATATGTGATGCTGCAATCGCCTCCGGGACGGTTGACATGCCAACGGCATCCGCACCAGCGATACGTGCAAAACGGACCTCTGCCGGGGTTTCGAAATTAGGACCGGCGAACATCATATAGACCCCTTTTTTCAAATCGATTCCGAGGCTTGAGGCGGCTTCTTCGACTTTAGCCCTCCCCTCTTTGGAGTATGCCTCACTCATATCGAAGAACCTCTCTCCTAGCTCATCGATGTTCGGTCCCCTGTTCGGAGATTCCGCAATAAGCTTTATATGGTCCGTGATAAGCATCAGCGACCCTGGCTTCCACTCCTTATTCACACATCCTGCAGCATTGGTCAATATCAGCTTCTCAAGGCCAAGGAGCTTGAAGACACGGATCGGATATACGACCTCGTCCATGCTCCACCCTTCATAGAAATGGAAGCGTCCCTGCATGGCGATGACGCTCTTTCCTTCAAGTCTGCCGGCAACCAGCCTCCCCTTATGGCCGGGGACTGTGGAGATGGGGAAATGCGGTATGTCATGGTAATCTATGACGATGGGATTCTCTATCTCATCTGCAAGATCTCCAAGACCGGAACCGAGAACAAGAGCATACTCATATCTCTCTTTTCCCAACTTCTTGCTTATATATGCTGCGCTGTCTTTCAGATTATCTATGATCATAAAACCTCCTAGAATGGTTCTCCCGATGCAATCGGAGCGGCACTCTTCTTACTTGAGAGAACAAGTGCGATAAGTGTTGCGACATACGGGAACAGTCCGAGATAGCCTGTCGGGATGCCCTGGAAAACAGGAATTACACGACCCATGTTCGCAATCGTCATACAGATTCCGAAGAAGAATGTCGATGCGAGTATTCCAAGCGGCTTCCACTGCCCGAAGATGAGAGCTGCGATTGCAAGGAACCCCAGTCCGTTTATACCACTTGTGGAATTATACTCACCTGCATATGTAGCGAGGATACATGCCCCACCGAGTCCTGAGAGAAGGCCGGAAAGAACCACACCGATATAACGCATCTTATGAACGTTTATACCAGCGGATGCTACAGCGGAAGGATGCTCTCCACAGGCTCTGAGCCTCAAGCCGAAGCTTGTCTTATAAAGAAGGAAGAAAGATATCACCCAGATTACAAGACAGATCCAAGTCGTCCAATATGTCCTTGTAAAGAGAAGAGGTCCGATGACAGGGATCTTCGAAAGAAGAGGGATGTCCTGTCTGATGATTCCTCTCAGCACTGTTACGTTGCCGCTTCCCGTGATCGTCTGTGCAAGGAACAGGGTAAGGGCTGTGGCAAGCATGTTTATAGCAGTACCGGAGATGACCTGATTGCTCTTCAGGTTTATAGCGGCAAATGCATGCAGAAGAGAAAGAAGAGCACCTGCAAGCATCGCAGCGACTATGCCGCATACGATTGCCAGATTATAATCAACACCTGCACTCTGCATTAGGAATGTGACTGTAGCGGATGCAAAACATCCGGTAAGCATCAGACCTTCAATACAGAGGTTTGTAACACCGCTTCTCTCAGAGTACAGACCTCCGAGGGCACCCATAAGAAGAGGCATAGTATATGCAATTGCAGCAGGAATAATACTTGTTATCACCGACCAGACTCCCATCACTTAGCCTCCTTGTTCTTCTTCTCGTTCTTCATTCTTTCCTTGAGTTCCGGCATTCCGATTCTCACAAGCTCCTTCCTCTCCTCTTTGCTCAGGGATGAGACATCCACATCCCCTCTGCCCTGCTTCTCCAAAGCAATGGCAACCGCCTCCTCCTTCTTCTCGAAGCTCTTCTTGAACCGTCCGTTCCAGAAGTTTGCGAGAATCACATTGGTTGCTGTGAAATAGATGATCGTTGCAATGATGGTATCTGCGATCTCGGTAGGAATGCCTGTTGCGGCAAGAGAACCTCTTCCCATCTTCAGAATGCCGAAGAATATGGCGGAGAAGAACACACCGATTGGAGAACAGTTACCCAGCAAGGCTACCGCAATTCCATCAAAACCTTCATTCGGCATCTTTCCCATCTCCATGATGTTTGAATATCCACAGTAGTAGGTCAGACCGGCAAGACCTGCCAATGCCCCGGCCACAGCCATCGAAATCATGATTGAGCGGTTCACCTTGATTCCCGCATACTCTGCACAGAACCTGTTGCTTCCTACTGCCTTCAGACGGAAACCGACTGTCGTCTTATCCAGGATGAACCAGATGATTACACAGGCGATGATTGCGATGAAGAAACCATAATTCAGAGTCGAGAATCCTGTAAGGTCTGTAAGCCATGAGGCTCTGAGTGTATGGACTTCCTCTATTGGTTTGGATTTCACGACGATTGTAGGATCGACTATGAAACGCTGGATCCAGTCATATACGAGCCAGTATGCCGTCCAGTTGAGCATGATTGTCGAAACAACCTCATGAACATTGAACTTCGCTTTCAGGAATCCTGAAATGAACCCCCACAAGGCTCCGACGAGACCTGCAGCGAGGATGATTACGATAAGATATAAAGGCCTTGGCATGCTGAGAGGAAGATAGTATGCAAGGATGCTTCCCGTGATTCCTCCCATGAGCATCTGTCCTGAGGCTCCGATATTGAAAAGACCCGTCTTGAATGCGAATGCGACAGATAGTCCTATCAGTATGAGCTGAGTGGACATGCCGAGGGTGTTTCCTATCCTTCTGACGTTGGAAAGGGCTCCGAAAATGATCCTGTCGAAACCTGCAATCGGATTCTTTCCTATAAGGGCTATCAATACCGCACCGGCAACGATGCCAAGGAACACGGCAGACAAAGAGACAAGAAGAGGAGATGCCTTCCTCGCCTCAAGCGGTTTGTTGATTACTTTAGCCTTCACTTCTCTCCTCCTTCTTGATTCCTGCCATCATAAGGCCGACCGCATGCTCATCCGTCTCCTTCGTGTAGACGATATCTATAAGCCGTCCGGCATTCATTACGGCAATCCTGTCCGAGAGATTGAAAATCTCATCAAGCTCGAAAGATACGAGAAGTACAGCTTTATTATTATCCCTTTCCTTTACCAGTTCCTTATGGATGAACTCAATTGCACCTACATCCAAGCCTCTTGTAGGCTGGACCGCAATCAAAAGCTCAGGATCTGCTTCTATCTCACGTCCGATGATGGCCTTCTGCTGGTTTCCTCCGGAAAGTGTTCCTGCCATTGAGGAAATACCCTCTCCGCTGCGGACATCGAACCTTTCAATTATCTTCTCTCCATATTCCTCAATCTCATCATTATGGAGGATTCCATGTCTTGAGTAAGGCTCCTTGTAGAATTCCTTGATTACGAAATTCGTGCTCAGAGGGGAGGAAAGGATAAGACCTCTCTTCTGCCTGTCCTCCGGGATATGGCCGAGTCCCATTTCGTTCCTCTCCTGGATGGAGACGTTTGTGATGTCCTTTCCATTGAAGAAGATCTCTCCGCTTTCAACCTTTCTCAGTCCGCTTATCGCCTCGACGAGCTCACTCTGCCCGTTTCCATCGACTCCCGCGATACCGACTATCTCCCCTCTTCTAATAGAGAGTGAGAAATCCTTCACACCAAGGACCTTCTTGTTGTTCATGACGTTCAGGTTCCTGATATCCAGGACGACATCTGCAGGCTGTGCTTCAGCTTTCTCTACCTTGAAGCTCACGGGGTGGCCAACCATCAGGGCGGCCATCTCCTCTGCTGATGTGCTCTTCACATCCACTACATCTATTAGCTTACCCCGCCTTATAATCGTACAGCGTTCTGCAACAGCCTTTATCTCATCAAGCTTATGCGTGATGAGGATGATCGATTTGCCCTCTGCGGCAAGATTCCTCATGATCTGCATCAGCTCATCTATCTCCTGAGGAGTCAGAACCGCAGTCGGTTCGTCGAATATGAGGATATCGGCATCACGATAGAGCATCTTGAGGATCTCCACCCTCTGCTGCATGCCTACGGTAATCTCCTCGATAACCATATCCGGATCTATAGAAAGACCATAACGGTCAGATATTTCCTTGATTTTCTTACTTGCGCTTTTTATATCGTAGACGAAGCCGCCTTCCTTCCCTAATATGATGTTCTCGGCAACTGTAAAATTATGAACAAGCTGGAAATGCTGATGCACCATTCCGATTCCCAGATCGAAGGCATCATTCGGACTCGTGATATCAACCTGCTTGCCACGGACTTTTATTATTCCCTTGTCCGCATGATAAAGTCCGAAAAGAATACTCATCAGAGTACTCTTGCCTGCTCCGTTCTCACCCAGTATTGCATGGATCTCCCCTTCCTCGACCTGCAATGTTATATCATCATTTGCAACGATTCCAGGAAACTCCTTACGGATTCCTATCATTTCTATTACGTGACTCATTACTTCTCCTAATGAGGGTGCCTCCATGGCACGGTAAAAGCTCAAAAAGGCCGCCAATACTAGAAAGGCGGCCGACGATTCATTTAATTATTGTTATTTGATAAGGCCGTCACCTGTTGCCTGTACGGTAACTGTTCCAGCTTTAATAAGTGCTGCGACCTCTGCAACCTGTGCTTCAATCTCAGGTGTGAGGTTCGGATTGGATGCAGGAATTCCTGCTCTACCTTCAGCAACACCGAGCTCAATGTGGCGTCCACCATCATATGTTCCGTTTGCTGCTGCTACAGCCTGGTCATATGCTACACCTGCAACATCCTTCATTGCACTTGTGAGGATACAGGACTCGCCATTACCCATATCTCCGACTGAATACTGGTCTACGTCAACTCCGATCGCCCAGACATCCTCGCCTGAGAGTCTTCTGTTCTTTGCTTCGTTTATAACTCCAACACCTGTACCACCTGCGGCTGCGAAGATTGCATCTACACCAGCGTCATACATTGCTGTTGCGAGCTGCTGTCCAAGAGCAAGGTCTGCGAAAGAACCGGAATATACGAAGTTGTTAGGATTCATTGCGACATTTGTTCCAAGGTTTTCGTTAGCATATGCAACGCCCTGCTGGAAGCCCCAGTTGAATTTCTGTACTGCAGGAATCTCAAGACCTCCAACAAAGCCGACCTCTCCTTCTGTGAGCTTCAATGCCGTAGCAACTCCAGCGAGGAATCCAGCCTCGTTCTCACGGAATGTAATAGCAACAGTATTAGCTCCAATACCGGATGCCATAGCATCGTCGATGATGATGATCTTAAGGTCATCATACATCTGCTGAGCCTGGGCGACAGCCTCAACGAAGAGGTATCCCGGGCATGCGATGAAGCGGTATCCCTGGTCATAGAGATCGGAAATAGCTGTCAGGTAATCTGTTGTAGTTGTTCCTGATGGACGAAGATATGTGCACTCAAGACCGAGTTCCTCAGCGGCACGAGCAACACCCTCCCATGTTCCCTGGTTGAATGAGCGGTCATCAATAGTACCGGAGTCTGTTACCATACCGAGCTTGAGGGCATCGGATGATGTTTCTTTAGCACCCTGTGCGAAGACAGAGAAAGACAGAGCAATCATCAATAAAACTGCCAATAATTTTTTCATTATTTCCTCCAAAACAAGAGTTATTGTGAAGTAATTGTAAATGGCAAGAGGTGTGCTGTCAAATAAAATAGAGAGGCAGGAAGAGGCGGTCAAACACTTTAAAGCGCAATGTATAAAAGAAATACAGGAAAACGGAGCTTAAGAAAATATTTCTAAAAAACAACAGAACGCAACATAAAAAGACATTTTAAGCCCATTTTTATCCTATTATTCTGTAAGCATTTATTTTCTACATATTTTCCATATTATGTCAGAAATAAGCTATTTTTTTCTAAAAACGTACCAAAAACGTACCAGTGATATCAATCGAGGGAACATGGATATCATCATCAAAAAAGAACATTTACACTTTCCAAGACATAACATCCAGTCAAAAGGAAATGGCTCTCATGCAGCTTGTGTCGGATGCCGAAAACAGCCGCAATCTGTTGATGCAGAGCCAAAGCGCAAATGCCGCGTTTATTAAAAATCAGCCGGAGTCTACATGGGGCAAGATTTTATCCGGCGCAACGCCTGAAAAGATAAATGCACGGATGAATGAACTGCGAGAAAGCTTATGCGCCATAAACATGGTATCTCTTGCCGAAGCCATAGCATATCAGGAAATGGGAGAAACCGAAGCGGCAAAGGTAAGTTTGGAGTATTACGCAAAGTTCATCCAGAGAACCTATCTTGAAACAAAGGAATTCGTTGAGAGGCTGGACATGATTGACCCGTCACCGGAAAATTATTGGACGCAAAAGCTGCCCGAGATAGAGAACCGAATCTTTGCGTTGCCGAGCAATAGCCCTACACTGTGTTTGGAGGAACAGAAAGATGAGCCAGAAACTTTGCAAAAATAAAAAGTGTCAGCGTCCGCTACCGGAAGGGTACAAGTATAAATACTGCGAGCACTGCCGTAGCGAGCGGGCGCAGAAAATAAAAAACGCTGGAAAAGCGACGCTGGGCGTCGCAGTAATGGTTGTTGGTACTGCCGTTACCGTTATAACCAAAGGAAATATCAATCCAAACAAAAAATAAGCCTTTATTATAGTAAAGAACAATATTGATTGAACAGGAACAAGAGGTTGCTGATTAGATGACACACGGAAGAATCACTATTATAACCGGATCACCCGGGACGGGTAAAAGCACTGTGGCTGATAAAACGGCTATGGAATCGGATATGGAGAAGTCCGTTTGTATTAGGACAGATGATTTCTTTCACTATCTCAAAAAAGGTGCAATCCCTCCACATTTGCCGGAGTCAAACGCGCAAAACGGTGTGGTGATTGAAGCGTTTTTGGAGAGTGCGAAACGATTCGTCAGAGGCGGCTACGATGTATATGTAGATGGGATCGTCGGCCCGTGGTTTTTAGAGCCGTGGCTGGGGGCAGCACGCGAAGGATATGAGGTGCATTACATGGTGCTGCGGGCTTCCAGAGAAATCACGCTGAGACGGGCGGTGGAACGGTCGAAGCTGGATTTGAAAACTAACACCGAGTTAGTAGAAGTTATGTGGGAACAGTTCTGTGATTTGGGCAAATACGAAGCAAATGTGATTGATACAACTGAGCAGACTGTTTCTGAAACAGTCCAAAGTATCAAGGCACACCTGAAAAGCGGACAAAACCGTATCATGTGAAAGGAGGCAGCCGGAGCATGAAGCAGCGCACCTATATCGCAATCGACCTGAAAAGCTTTTATGCTTCGGTTGAGTGCCGTGAGCGCGGCTTAGACCCGCTGGACACAAACCTCGTCGTTGCAGATGAGAGCCGGACGGACAAGACCATCTGCCTTGCGGTCACGCCCTCCCTCAAGAGCTACGGAATCTCCGGGCGTGGGAGGCTGTTTGAAGTCAAGCAGCGCGTCAAGGAGGC
>DVIF01000092.1 GCA_018711525.1 Candidatus Ornithospirochaeta stercorigallinarum | reverse complement strand
ACCCTGTCCTCCTCCAGCTGGTTCCTTATGTACTGCTCCACCGCCACCCTGTTCCGTCCCACGGTGTCTACGTAATACCCACGGCACCAGAACTCCCTGCTGCCGTAGCGGTACTTCAGATTCGCAAACCTGTCGAATATCATCTGGCTGCTCTTACCCTTGAGATACCCCATCACGCTCGACACGCTGAACTTCGGCGGTATCGACAGCAGCATGTGGATGTGGTCGGGGCACGCCTCCGCCTCTATTATCTCTATGCCCTTCCTAGCGCATAAATCCCGCAGTATCCTGCCTATCTCCACTTTCAGCTTGCCGTATATTATCTTCCTGCGGTATTTGGGTGCGAACACCACATGGTACTTACAATTCCATTTCGTATGCGATAAACTTTCATTATCCATTCCGTCCTCCTTCATCTCGGTGCTTCCTGGCAGTCGCACCTACGATGGTAGGACGGTTTCTTCTTTATGTATAGCTAGAAGCTTTCCTGAACCTCCGCACGATGCGGAGGTTTTCTTTATACAAGCAAAAAGGGACGCTCGAAAACGTCCCTTCCTTCTTCATTCAGCACATAATTAGCGCTGTACTCTTCCGCTTCCATCACCCTTTGCAAGAGCCTCGACCTCACTCTTTCTTGTAAGGTTGAAGTCTCCGCTGATCGAGTGCTTGAGACAGGAAGCTGCAACAGCATAGTTGATTGCATACTCCTCATCCTCATAGTGGCTGAGACCGTAGATGATTCCTGCAGCAAAGCTGTCTCCACCGCCGACACGGTCAACGATGTTGTGGATATCATAATGTCTTGAAAGGAAGAATCCCTTTGTTCCGGAAAGAGCTGCCGACCAGCCGTTATAGTCTGCGCTCTTGCTCTCTCTCAGAGTAACTGCAACATACTTTATGTTAGGGAACTGCTTCTTTACTTCTGCACAGAGGTCCTCATATACCTTTGTATTGAGTTCACCCTTTGTAACATCGCTGTCTGCTTCAATTCCGAGACACATCTGGATGTCCTCTTCGTTGGCGATGACGACATCTGCATACTTTGCAAGCTCCCTCATGACCTCAGGAGCCTTCTTTCCGTAGTTCCAGAGCTTCTTACGGTAGTTGAGGTCGATTGAAACAGTTGCACCAGCCTTCTTTGCCGCCTTCATTGCAGCAAGTGCGCAGTCTGCAGCCCCCTGGCTGATTGCAGGTGTGATTCCTGTTGTATGGAACCATGTCGCACCCTTCATGATCTCATCGAAATCGAAATCCTCCGGCTTTGCATCTGCGATAGCGGAATTAGCTCTGTCGTAAACAACAAGGCTTGGCCTCTGGTTTGCACCTGTCTCAAGGAAGTAGATACCGAGTCTGGATCCCTTGACCTTATTGATGTGGTTTGTCTTAACTCCATATTTCATGAGTTCTCTCTCAGCTGCCTCGCCTACTGCGTTGTCAGGAAGAGCTGATACGAACTCTGCTTCTTCTCCGAAAATCGAAAGGGAAACAGCAACGTTTGCCTCTCCACCTCCGAATGTAGCCTCAAGCTCCGGCTTCTGGAAAAGTCTCTCTCTTTCATTGCTTCTGAGGCGAAGCATAATCTCACCAAATGTTACATACTTATTAGCCATGGAAAAATTTCCTCCTATTGAATTAATAACTATTCTAAGTGCATAAAGAGCATTAGTCAAGAATTTTCGGAACAATGTTTCATTTTTTGAAAATTAACTATTCCATTCTCCCTCATCCCGTGATATACTTCATTACAACATACAAAAATGTTCCAGTAAAAACTAAGGAGAAGAGAAATGACAAAGGAAGAACTTTTTAAAACGTTCCATGATATCGGACTTGTTCCAGTTGTTAAAATCGATGATGCATCAAAAGCTGAAAAGCTCGCAAAAGCCATGATCGACGGTGGAATTCCTTGTGCTGAGGTCACATTCAGAACAGATGCTGCAGAAGAGGCCATCAAGAAGATGACAAAGGCATATCCTGAGATGCTTGTCGGAGCCGGCACGGTCATCAATGCAAAGCTTGCGGAGAAGGCAGTGAATGCTGGTGCAAAATTCATTGTCAGCCCGGGATTCAACCCTGAGACTGTCGAGTGGTGTCTCGCACACAACGTTCCTGTAGTACCAGGTGTTGCAACACCAAGTGAGATCGAGAAGGGACTCAGCTATGGCCTCACAGTCCTCAAGTTCTTCCCATCCGAAGCATCCGGCGGAGTTGCCATGCTCAAAGACCTCTCAGGCCCTTTCAGCCAGGTCAAGTTCATGACCACCGGTGGAATCAATGTAAACAACCTCCCCGACTATGCAAAAGCACAGAACGTCCTCGCAATCGGAGGAAGCTGGATGGTAAAGGCAGACCTGATTGCAAATGACCAGTGGGATGAGATCACAAGGCTCTGCAAGGAAGCTGTAATCAAGCTCCAGGGAATCCAGCTTGTACATGTTGGAATCAACACTCCAAGCGAGAAGGATGCATTCGAGACTGCAGAAGGCTTTGCAAAACTCGGTTATGAGACACTTCCGGGAAACTCATCGGTCTTCATGGGAAAGGATATCGAAATCATGAAGAGCATGTATCTTGGAAAGAACGGACACCTTGCGTTCAAGTGCTATGACGTAGACAGGACGGTATACTTCCTCAAGCAGAAGGGTTTCACAGTAAATGAAAGCACAGTGAAATATGATGCCAAGGGAGCTATGAAAGTAGCATACTTCAACGAGGAGATCGGCGGATTCGCATTCCACCTTGTAAAATAATTTAAGATTATAAGGAAAAGACATGGGGAGCTTTCATCAAAGGCTCCCCTTGTTTTTATAATAGCGCACCCTGCTCGAACGACACAGGATGCCTGTTATCTGAAAGGGTCTTGCTCATATAAACAGTATCGAGCTCAAGGTCTCTCGCCAGCTTGAGAAGCAGCGTCTCCCCTATCATGTTCTGCTCACAGAAAAGATAGCACAGGGCTTTTTCCGCTATATGGTTCGGGACGATCGAATTGATATAGATCTCACCATCGGGATCGCTACCGTAGCGCAGCATGAGATTCCTGTACAGCTCGCTATGCTCCTTATCCTCATTGAGCGCCCTTATCTCCTTATATAGGGGCTCGACATTCCCTCTTCCCGCCTCCTCGCCAAGAGGTTTCAAGGTAAAGAATGTATACTCCTTTGCAGGAAGGAAGTGATGACGGTCACATCGGGATGCGTAATTCGGCTCGAGTGAACCGTCCTTCTGTTTGTCGCCACCGACGACAATCAGTGGGTCGAAATAAAGAGCAGGACACTCCTTTCCATCCACCTGGTAATATCTATAAGTATAGAATGCCGAATCCATGCAGTCTGGATGCTCGCAGTAAGCGGTGAGAGGAATCACATCTGTTGCGATATCGAGCATAAGGCGTGCCGTGGAGTTGAAGATATCACGACGGAAGTTGAGGATGAGTGTCGGGAAGATGAACATACAGCCCTTTTCAAGTGAGTAGTTCCTCACAACATAAGCAAGGCGCTCATCAAAGAAGGATGCCTCATCTATTATATATGTCCCCACTTCCGGGTTGTCCTTGAGGACCTCTTCAAGCCCGAATGAATCCCTGATCTTGGCTATGTTGTCACCACAGCGCACATAGCCGCTTCTATAGCACAGGGCATCATCAGGATAGTCCTCGAATCTTGAGGAGTCTATCTCGGAACGGATGAAGAAGACCTTCCTCCTGTCCAGATTACCGGTGCTTGTCATGGCTTTGACCTTATCACTCTTCTTCTGTGCAATTGCAGCATCCCTCCAGACACGGGCTGCGAACTCTGTCTTGCCGGAACCCATCGGTCCGATGAGGAGAACCCTGCGCCCCGGGCTGAGGAAATCAAAATGGGTGAAAGTATCATGAACTGTGATGGTCGGGAAACCGAGGCTTTTCAAAAAATCCTCGCTCTCCTCCTTTTTCTCAATATGCGGCATCGCTCTTCTCTCCGGCTACTATCGCCATTCCACTGCTGCAGCCAAGACGTTCCGCTCCTGCCTCTATCATCTCCATGGCAGTCTCGTAGCTTCTTATTCCTCCTGAAGCCTTGACCTTCATTCCTGCAGGGATGCTCTTTCTCATCAGCGCAACATCCTCTTTCGTCGCTCCTCCCTTGGAGAATCCTGTGCTTGTCTTCACAAAGTCCGCTCCGGCAGATGCTGAAAGCTCACAAGCCTTCACCTTCTCATCATCTGTCAAAAGACATGTCTCAATGATGACTTTCAACACCTTTCCCTTTGAAGCTTCCCTTACCGCCTCTATATCCTTGAGGGCCTCATCGTACATTCCGCTTTTAAGGTATCCGACGTTTATGACCATATCAATCTCATCCGCACCATCTGCAATGGCAATACGCGCCTCTTCAGCCTTGGCAGAAGAAGACATAGCCCCAAGAGGAAAGCCTACAACGGTGCAGACACTGACACCGCTTGCAGAAAGGAGTTCTTTCGCATAGCTTACCCAGCAGCTGTTCACACATACTGAGGCGAAACCTGCATCCCTTGCCTCCCTACAGAGTTTCTCTATCTTATCCTTCGTCGCATCAGCTGCAAGCTGTGTGTGATCAATGTATTTTGCTAAATCCATATAATCCTCCGTTTTTTTATAATAGCCTAAGATTGATAATGCTGACAACAAAAGTGCAATTAATAGGAGACGCTGGTGATTCCAAGATTGCCATCCACCATGAGGGATGAACATGTGAAATACAGCATCTGATAATCCACCCCTTTTCCTTTTAGTACCACATCTGCTTCTTTCATACCGATATTCTCCGGACTTCATCCATGATAACATGAATAATTCATGTGCAGAAAACTTTTCCGATTGATTAACATTTCCTTTCCTAATAATCTACAGTCATGCTACTTAAATTTTTCAATGAGACGTTTACATGGTTCATGATATTCATCCTCCTGATAAACATGCAGCAGAGGAAGTATCCCCATGGAAACAGGAAGAAGAAGGCCGTCCTCGTAATCGGAAGCCTGTATCTGACAATATACATACTCGTAATCCTTACAGGAACAACGGGCCTTCCATTATGGACGGAGTGGATCGCCCTGGCAATTGGAGTCATCCTTTTCATCATATTCAGAAAGTCATGCTTCCCATTCAAAAGGAAATGCCAAAACTGCGGGAAAAAGCTTAAGTTCGATGAGTGGCTTGGAATCGATGAGAACCTCTGCACGGACTGCTACTACGAAAAACATCCAGATGAAAAGAAGAAAGAGGAAGAGAAGAAGCCAAGGACTGAAGAGCAGAGAAGGGACGAGATGAAGAGTGCAGAGAGGGTTGATGATATCGACTGGGACCTCTGGGAAGCGGAAGAAAGGTGCACCCTCTGCTACATCGTCGACAAAGAAAGCAACAAGATACTCCTGATAGAAAAGAAAAGGGGAATGGGAACCGGATACCTGAACGGACCCGGCGGGCATATAGAGCTTGAGGAGACCAGCGTAGAGGCTGCAATCAGGGAGACTAAGGAAGAGACCGGCCTGGATGTCGACAATCTCAGGAACATGGGAAGGCTGAGATTCCAGTTCAAGGAAGGGACCTCCATGGTCGGCTACATATTCTATACGGAAACCTTCTCTGGAGAGCTCAAGGAATGTGATGAAGCGAAACCGGGCTGGTACGAGCTATCAGCACTCGATTATTCAAGAATGTGGGAGGATGACAGACTCTGGCTGCCTGCAATGCTGGAAGGGAAGATCATAGACGGATATTTCATCTTCGACAACGACAACAACATGCTTGACTACAAGCTGGATGTTCAGGATCCTCCAAAAGAAGATGACGACTGATAAGCTGACTCTTGGATTATGGGCCCTTGGGAACTCCGAGGGCTTTCATAGTAAAATAACAGCACGAGAAGCGAAAGACATAATAAAAACAGCATACAAAAAGGGTATTCATTCCTTCGATAGTGCATTCTCTTATAATACGGACAACCTTTTGTATTCAGCTCTGAGGGAGATGGGCGTAAAAACAGAGGATGTGGAGGTTTTCGAGAAGGTCATGCCGTATAAGAGCATGAGGAAGAAGGTCGAAGCCTCTCTGAGAGCTCTCAGGACAGAGCATCTCACATCCTTGATAATCCATTGGCCTAGCTCTGAAGAGCAGCTCTTTTCCGCATTGAAAGATGCGGAGGGCATCATGGAGGAAGGAAAATGCTCCTCAATCGGAATAAGCAACTTCCCGCATCATCTTGCCAGGAGGATGGAAAAAGATTTCCAGATCTCATACAACGAGTATTTCTCCGCCCCGACGTTTCCGTCTTCCCCTGTAGAAGGCCTTAGAAATCTGAAATACGGCATATTTTCATTCGGCTCCCTGTTGAAAGACGACATGCAGGATGCAAGGAAAGACCTTTTCTATCATCAAAAAGAGGTCTTACCTTCTTTCCTCTCTTTAAAGCGTACAATAGATGAAATCGCAAAAGAAAAGGGAGCATCAAGAAAGGAGATACTCATCTCTTTCGCCTTGTACGACAATCCGCACAGGATAATAATAGGAGCGGGAAGGAAAGAACATCTAGATGCTCTGGAGGCACCCCCTTTGGAAGAAAGATATTATTCAGCTATAATGGAGGAAGGGATGAAGGTTGCCTCTTACAATGAGAGTGACAATGTCTTCTCCCACAACTGGAGAGGCAGATGAAGGTTCCTGTCGAAAGAGCAGAGAGTGAGATAATCATAAAGAAATCGAGATTCATTGCAATCGCAGAGAAAATAGACAGCCTTGAACAGGTTAAAGACATAGTGAGAAAGGTGAGAGAGGAGCATCCCAAGGCGAACCATGTCGTACATGCCGCTGTAGCAGGGAAAAGCGGAACCATCTACTCCTCCTCCGATGACAAGGAACCTAAAAACACCGCAGGTCGTCCTGCCCTTGAAGTGCTCAAAGGGTCACAGGTGACGAACATAGTCGTATGCATCGTACGTTATTTCGGTGGAACCCTTCTGGGAACCGGAGGTCTTGTCAAGGCATATGGGGATGCGGTGAAAGCTGTATTGGAGAATCTGAAGACAGAGGAGCTCAGGGAAAAAGAGACACTTGTCTTAAACTTCTCTTATGAATATTATACCCTTCTAAAGCGGCTTTTCGAGAAACATGGTGTTTCTATCGATCAAGAGGATTTCAGCACGGATATAAAAATCCGTCTTACAATAGATAAAGAGAAAAAAGAAGATTTCACAATGGAGGCTCAGGAGATAGACCCGTACATCTCCATAGAGCAGAAGGAAAGGATTTTATGAAGATTTACAAGATATTCAGGACACTTGCAAGACTATCACTGTTGTTGGTTGTTTTCGGTTTCTTCCAGCCGATCGCATGCGGTTTCTCCGGTCCAGAGATTGCGGACATAGCATTGGATGAAGGCTCTGCCGCCCTTCTCTTCCCAGCTGCAATGCTTTTTCTCTCTTGCCTCCTCTCCATCATACCGACGATATTGATTGCGAGGAAGAAAGCTGCAGACCTTCTGATCGTGCCGGTCTTGATAATCATCGCCCTCATACTGGCATTCATCTCTGCAAAAGACTCGTTTGGAGGACTGATAGACATGATAACCTACGACGAAGGGGCCGAACTCATAGCCTCTGCCGTGATTTCAAG
The DNA here is from genome assembly GCA_018711525.1 of Candidatus Ornithospirochaeta stercorigallinarum. GTDB lineage: Bacteria > Spirochaetota > Spirochaetia > Sphaerochaetales > Sphaerochaetaceae > Ornithospirochaeta > Ornithospirochaeta stercorigallinarum. The sequence continues at coordinate 3,008 of DVIF01000092.1, read as the reverse complement.
TCTGATCTTCTCCCTGATATATCTCATCACAAGTAAAAAAGAGAGGGAAGAAGAGAATCTTCTCTCACTCATACAGGATACGAATTCCGCCCTTCTCACCGAATACGAAAAAAGCGGATATGAGCAGAAGAAAGTGGAAAGCGAGGAGTTCACGATACCACAAAGCGATGGAACCCCATACTGGTCATCAAAAACAATAGCAGTCCCTCCAGGTATAAGAAAGGCGGCGACATACATCGAGATAGACGGCTCTCATTACGGCTCGTTCGCCTCCAGCATAAACATAAATGGAAGAAAAGCCGCCAGCACATTGAACGAAGATTCCATCTTAATCCGGTTCTTCGATGTAAAGGAAGGGGATGAGATCATATTCGATATCGCAATAAGCGGCCCTCCTGCATCCTCTTTCCTGAAAGGTTCGGTATCTGTTGCTTTCCTCAGTAAAAAGGAGTGATCAGTCGCAAAGACTGAGCCTGTATTTCTTCCCGAGAAGGAGGCTCTCTTCCTCTTCCTTCCTCTCCGTGCCTCTCTTGTCTCCGGACTCGACGAACTTGATTATAAGGGCAATGACCTCTTCAAGTGATTTGACATCCACCTTATCGATACTGTCCTCCGAGGTATGTGCATAACTTCCTTCAGATGATGCCATGCCTGTGATAGTCACCGCCCTAAGTCCTCTTTCAGAAGCGGAGAGGGCATCCGTCGCCCCTGAAAAAAGGGAAAGCCTGCCTTCCCTCACCTTGTATCCCATGCTTTTAGCCAGCGCAGAGAGCTCTACAGCAAGAGAGCTGTCGAGTTTTTTCAACCCGTTACCATCATTTGACAGCACAGCAAGCCCTTCAGAGTCATATATACCGTCGATGTTTATATTGATCGAGCCTTCAGGATAGCTTACTTTCGAGTAATAATCCCTGGACCCCTGGTTGCCGCACTCCTCCGCATCAAAGGAAACGACATCTATCCTCGTATGCTCAAGTCTTCTCTTGGAAAAGTATTCTGCCAGAACAGATGCAATACCCACTCCAGAAAGGTTGTCTCCGACACCCGGGCTGTATGAAGAAGAGAAAAGGGAATAGAGCCTGAGGGAAAGGATTGAGAGGATGGCGGATATGATTATGAACACCAGAGGGAATAAGGAAGGAATGTTGAAACGCAAGAGCTCCCCTCTTAGAGCCTCATGAAGCATCAGGAACACACTCAGAACGGAAGAATAGACCAGGGTGCATATTGGAAGATAGATATCCCTGATATGATCCTTGCGCCTATAAAGAAGCGCAGAATCATGATGACAAGATAGGACGACCACCTTATCCTCTTCATCCTTCGGGTTTATGACAGCCCTGAGATTCACCCCTCTCTCCTTCTTTGAAAATCTGGAAAAGAGCCCTTTGGCAAGCAGAGCCTCATAATATATCAAGAGGAACGACAACATGTTGACGATGAAGGATAGATAAGGAAGGCCGGAAAGCAGAAAAAGGGAGGAAAGAGGAAGGATCAGGGAAAGGATCCTGGTCCAGAGAGACCCCCTCTTCCTGTCGGCAGAAAACTCAAGGAGGGACACTTCATCGCAAAGGCTATCAAGAAGACCCATGATGTTGCTCGCAGCCATCCTGGATTCCTTTGACGCAGACGGTCTCGGCCCGATAGCCGCCAGTCGTTCGATAATGCCATATGCCTTGTTCGCCAGGGAATTGGCACTCAGATTCTCTTCTAGAACATATACAGGTTTCTCGTCTGTCCTCTCCTTTGCCTTCTTTTTAAAGAACGGGAACTTGAACATGTTATTTACTATCGAACCTTTCAATCAGGGCAGAAAGGAGAGCCGAATCCTCCGCCCCGGTGTATAGGCAGTCCGGATTGCTCTTTGCTGTGTCAAGGACGAAGGAAGAGAAGCCCTCCTCGGAGAAAAGGCCGGGTTTCCCTACAATCAGATTGAGTTCATCCCATTTGGTCTTCCCTGTATAGGCATTCATCCTGAACCATTTCTTCACCTTGTTCTTGATACGGTTCCTGTCGTTGCTGCTTACCTCGGTATTGCTCTTGTTCCTGATATGCAGCAAATCCCCTGAAAGGGAACAGAAGTCTATGCCCTGCATGCAGTTTCCCCAGCAACAGGTCCATCCGTAGGGACGCAGATTCACATGGACATACTCATCGAGCATCGTTCCTATGATGCTGTCTGCAGCCATCGAGATCTTATGCCCCACCCTTATGAGGGAGAGCATATCATCGCTTATCGAAGGCACCAGGGCCTTCAAGATGGAATCAGTGGAGTAATCAGGTACGGTCTTTGTCGGCAGCGCCTCCTTGGCAGACGGCCTGTCCCTGAACCCCCTGCAGAACTTATCGATGAATTTGGTCTCCATGGAGACACCGCTATCATCTCCATAAAGCAGGTCATATATGGTTGCCGCGATTTCAAATCCGGAATACTCATAGTCTTCAAGCAACAGCTTCTTTGCGTAATCAATACTTCCAGACAGCATAGTCCCTCCAGAATAATGTATATATTCTATCAAATAGGGGCCCCTTATACAAATATTTTGTAATCATTTTCAACCTATATTTTCTTTTCCTGTATTGACAAAGGAAAATCTCTTTCTTATATTGATAGAGCTGATTTATTGGAGAGATGTCCGAGTGGTCGATGGTGGCAGTCTTGAAAACTGCTGTGGGGAAACTCACCGGGGGTTCGAATCCCTCTCTCTCCGGAGCTTTTGGAAAGGTGCGAGAGTGGCCGAATCGGGCTCCCTGCTAAGGAGTTGACCTGGTAACGGGTCCGGGGGTTCGAATCCCCCCCTTTCCGAAATGAGACCATAGCTCAGCTGGATAGAGCATCAGTTTGCGGAACTGAGGGTCGGAGGTTCGAATCCTCTTGGTCTCGTACTCCTTTGGAGAGATGTCCGAGTGGTCGAAGGAGCCGGACTCGAAATCCGGTGTAGTGCTCTGCATTACCGAGGGTTCGAATCCCTCTCTCTCCGAGTTTTCATTCCTGAGGTAGCGATGGC
>DVIF01000091.1 GCA_018711525.1 Candidatus Ornithospirochaeta stercorigallinarum | reverse complement strand
ACACACGTTCCCATCCCGAACACGTAAGTGAAACGCCCGCACGCCGATGGTACTGCGGCACGTCCGTGGGAGAGTAGGTAGCTGCCAGGTTTTTTTATTTCTTTTCTTTCCCTCCTGTTCGAGGGGTTTTTATTTATAATAGTATTTATTTTGTATGGTATCTTTCTGTTTTATATAATTATTATATTGTTCTTATTTTAAATCATATAATTTCGATTTAATACTTAATAAAAGACATAGCATGTTTCAAATTCTTTTCTTTTTTCTCTATTAGTACAAAAAATTTTCTTTCAGTAATATGAATTTCATTGTAGTATTACAAAAAAAGAGGAGTATGGTGAAAAGAAAGATTTTGATTTTCTTAATTCTTTTGGTTGTCCCGTTGATGTTTGTTACAGCAAAGAATGCAAACCAGTATGTTTCGACTATCATGGGCGGCAGGTATATGGGGCATTATGGAGAGTATTATGTCGATAGTTTCTATTCTACCGAGTTTTATCCGACAGTCAGAGGCTACTCGTTTGCGTATGGTGCAACGTATACAGGCTATATCTGGGGAACTGAGGATTCTGTAAGAGAGCATAACAGGGCCAGGTCTTCAGGGAATTCCTATCATGCACGAAGATATCAGCCGGCAGGTCGTTCTATTGGATCTACAAGAGGTGATAGTGGTTTCACATATCGTACTATAGGGTTATCTGGTAGTGTTTACATGACTTCGTACAATTTTGATGTTGTTGAAGGAATAAATGTTGATTATTTTGAAGACGAAATTATTGATACTAGATCAATCTATCATATGTTCACTTTTGCATCATTTGGAGCTGCATTCAGACAACGATTGCTTGATAATCAATTTGTATACGAGAGTGTAGGCCTTGAGGGAGGGGAGTCTTTCATTGGCGTCTATGGAGATGCCGGTGTGACATTCGATTGGATTTGTACCTTCAGCTTAGGCGCAAGGTTGAGTCTTGGATATAACTTCTATACTGAGGGATTTGATTTCCCTCTTCTCGTGCCATATATAGGCATCGGTTATTCATTTTAAAACTTAAGGAGATGTTGTTTATGAAAAAATTGTTTGGGTTGGTTTTAATTGTTTCAGTTCTCATCGCTTTCTCATCATGTTCTTCTGTGCAGGATACAGGAAGACTTGGAATGTATCCTATGCGTGATATACCTGTTGTAAGCATTGAAGACCTTCAAAGTGGAAGTTTTGAGATCCTTGGAGTTGTAAAGGGCGAGGGATGCGTAAGTATTGATGACCCCAATGATGGAAATACGTATGGCTATGGTTCTCTTGAAGTAATGGAAGTTGATAGAATGTATTTCTCAAGTGATGCTTTCGTAATATCAGATCCATACTTCATCTCCCAGGCTAATGCAATAAATGCTATGATAAAAGAAGCTCGCGCTCTTGATGCGACATTTGTTACATTCCCTTCCTATACCATAGATCTTGTCGATGGAAATATTGTAACAGTAGTAACTGCAACCGCTGTAAAACTTGTAAATGCTCCTGAAGCTGTTGTAATCAACAACTCTTATCCGGAAGGGACCTACAATGTTTCCTTGAATGTCTAATTGCATTCGATTCTTTCACTGCACAGCATCTTCTTGCTGTGCTTTTTTTATCTTAATTCCTCTTATAGCTTTAAATTAACTTGGTTTTGTGGTATTTTATTCCCTTGGTATGATTAAGAGAAATGAAGATATTCGTAATATTGCTATAATCGCACATGTCGATCATGGTAAAACGACTCTGGTTGATGCTCTTTTCAAGCAGAGTGGACTCGTAGGTAAGGCTGTCGATGGAGAACGTGTCATGGACAGTGGCGACCTGGAGAAAGAAAAAGGAATCACAATAAGTGCGAAGAACTGTGCTATAAACTGGAAGGGTGTCAAGATAAACATCATAGATACTCCTGGACATGCTGATTTCGGAGGTGAGGTTGAAAGAGGTCTTTCCATGGTTGATGGGGTCGTTCTTCTCGTTGATGCAGCAGAAGGTCCACTTCCTCAGACGAGGTTCGTTCTTGAGAAGGCCCTTAACAAGAAACTTACCCCTATTGTCGTGATAAACAAGATAGACAGGTCTGATGCAAGAGCAGATGAAGTTCTCAATGAGGTGTATGACCTGCTCCTTGAGCTCAGCAATGATGAGAACATGCTGGATGTTCCTGTCTATTATGCAAATGGGCGTGATGGAAAATGCGGCATCTCTCTCGATGACATCAAGGACAACCTCTATCCTCTTCTGGATGCAATCCTGGAATATATTCCCGCTCCTTCATATGATGAAGACGAGCCTTTCCAGATGCTTGTATCCGATCTTTCCTATTCAGATTTCCTTGGCCGTCTGGCGATCGGTAAGGTTGTCAATGGAAGCGCAAGTACGAACGACAGTCTGATTTGTGTGAAGGAAGATAGGACCGAGCCTCTTCGTGTCACGAGGCTTCAGGTATATGAAGGTCCTCAGATGAAGGAGACCGCACATGTTTCTGCTGGCGACATCATCGTCCTTTCTGGTGTAAATGACGTATCCATTGGAGATACCATCTGTACAAAGGATGAGGTCAAGGCGCTTGAGCGTATCACAGTCGATGAGCCTACTGTCTCGATGATGTTCTCGAAGAATATCTCTCCATTTGCAGGAAGGGATGGAAAGGCTGTTACAGGTGCGAAGATCTGGGAGAGGCTTCAGCGTGAGGCCCTGAGAAACGTCTCAATCCGGGTTGAGAAGAATGCAGATGATACTTTCACCGTAAAAGGCCGAGGTGAGTTCCAGATGGCCATCATCGTCGAGCAGATGCGAAGAGAAGGCTATGAGCTTTGTGTGGGAAGGCCTAAGATCATCTTCCATACAGATGGAGAAGGCAATAAGATGGAACCTGTTGAGATTCTTTATATCGATTGCCCTGAGGAATATTCTGGAACTGTCATGGAGAAGCTTGGAAGAAGGAAGGGAAAGGTTAATGACATCACCTATACCTCTGGTGGCAGGGTAAAGATGAGGCTCGAAGTTCCTTCAAGAGGACTTATCGGGTATCGTGATGAATTCCTGACCGATACAAGAGGTCTTGGAATCATGAACAGCTATCTGAAAGGATATGAGAAATATAAAGGGGATTTTCCTGAGCGCTATTCCGGTTCTCTAGTCTCAGACAGGACTGGTACAGCTGTTGCTTACGGCATCTGGGAGCTTGAGGACAGAGGTCGGTTCTTCATAGTTCCTGGTGATGAGGTATATGAAGGCCAGATTGTAGGCGAGCGCAACAGGGACGGAGACCTTCTTCTGAATCCGACAAGAACCAAGAAGCTGACAAACCTCCGTGCTT
>DVIF01000090.1 GCA_018711525.1 Candidatus Ornithospirochaeta stercorigallinarum | reverse complement strand
ACACACGTTCCCATCCCGAACACGTAAGTGAAACGCCCGCACGCCGATGGTACTGCGGCACGTCCGTGGGAGAGTAGGTAGCTGCCAGGTTTTTTTATTTCTTTTCTTTCCCTCCTGTTCGAGGGGTTTTTTTATTCCAGATTTATTATCGATTTCCCATCTGAATGATATGCTTATGATTCGATTCGATATAGATATTATATGATAACGATATTATTTTACATAATTTCAATATTAATTCGATTTTGATGATAATCTTTTCCCGTTATGCTATATTTTATCTATGGCAATATCAATTAGATTTACTAAACCGACATTGACAAGGAAGGATATGGATGCTGTCCTGCAGACCATGGTCGATGAGAAAATCGGTCCTGGAGAGAAAAAAAGGGAGTTTGTAAAGCTTTTCTCTGCTTTCATCGGCTCAAAGGACGGTATCGTACTGCGTTCATTTTCTGATGTCATAGCGTATTCTCTTTCTGCCTTGAATCTGGAGAAAGGCAGTACCATTGCACTCTCTCTGTTTTCTCCGAAGATTTATGAGTATGTGATTAAGAAAATGGGTTATGAGACCTATTTTACTGATGTCGATGAATTCGGTCTTCCAAGCATCGAGGATGTTCAGAATGGAATGGAGATCTCAGGTGTGAAGGCTATTGTGGTCTTTTCTCCACTTGGAAGCATGTACAAGGAACTGGAGGGCTATAGGGAGCTATCAATTCCGATTATTGAGGATGTTTCTGAATCTCTCTGCTCTGAGTTCGGTGAACTTAAGGCAGGAATGCTGGGAGACATTGTACTTTGCTCTTTTGAAGAGGATGGAATCATCTCTACTGCAGGTGGTGCGATAGCTGTAAGCAGGAAGGATGATTATATCGATGCCCTCAAAAAGGAACTTGATAAGACGAAGAGATACAATGAGCTTCCGGATATGAACGCATCGCTGGGTATAGTCCAGCTGGTGAAGATTGAAAGTACGATCGAGCGTCGACGTGAGATCTTCAAAGCCTTCCAGCAGAGCCTTCAGAAAGGTGATGGTAAATCCTTCCTATCTGGAAATATAAACTTCAATCCAAATGGATTCACTTTCCCCGTCATGATTGAGACCAGGATCGATGAAGCAATTGCATTTGCTGAGAAATACGGCATCGAGGTAAGACGTTCATTCAAGGACAGCATCGGCAACCGTTTCCAGGAAAAGTATGACCGCTATCCTAATGCGGTCGGACCGCTCTCACGCTGCCTATCGTTCCCTCTTTATCCGTTTTTGAAGAGTACTGATGTCGATACCATAGAAAAGGTATTAAGGCATGTAGGCCAAATATGATACAATGGATAAGGTTCTTCGGATAAGGAGATTTCAGGTGAGACCAGAGGAAGTATTGATCATTGCAAATGGTGTGAAAAAGGAATCCATGCCTCTTTCCAAGGAGATAGAGGATTATCTTGATGAGCATCAGATAAGGCATTCAACCATTATGACGATGAGTACGTCTGATGATATCAGCATCCCTTATTCAACCGATTTTGTAATCAGTCTTGGAGGGGATGGTACAGTATTGTATGTTGCAAGGAAGGTCCATGAGCTCGGACTCCCGATCCTTCCAGTGAACCTGGGTACATTCGGTTATATCACGGAAGTGGGGAAGAACGAGTGGAGGGAGGCATTCGAGCGGTATCTGAACGTAGGGGACAACCTTTCGCGTCGTCTCATGCTGAAGGTCTCGGTTACAAGGAAAAAGAAGAAGATTTTCTCATCCTACGCACTTAATGAGGCGACTGTCTCCTCAAGTGGGACAAGCAAGGTTGTAAAGCTTGAGCTGGACCTTGACAATACATATTCAGGTCTGTTCAAGGCCGATGGGATAATTGTCGCAACTCCCACAGGTTCTACAGGTTATAGTCTTGCGGCAGGCGGGCCCATACTGATGTCTGATATTTCGGCATTCATAATCACTCCTATCTGTCCGTTCACTCTTTCCAATCGTCCTCTTGTCACGGGAAGTGAGACTAATTGCACAATCAAGGTGGCAGAAGGGCAGAGGACAGGAGTCGTCCTATCTGTAGACGGACAGGTCTCGATAGACCTGGAAGAAGGAGATGAGGTGAATATCGAGAAATCGAGAAGCAAGGCCCTGCTCATTCTCAGTCACAAGAGGAACTACATTGAAGTGATCCGTGATAAACTCAACTGGTCTGGAGAGATGCATGCTTGAGAGTCTTAAGATAAATAATTTCGTTCTTATTCCTTCCATCAATCTTGAACTTTATGATGGAATGACCGTCCTGACAGGAGAGACCGGATCGGGAAAGTCCATAGTCCTCGGAGCCATCTCCCTCATTCTCGGAGCCAAAGCCGACAAGGATGAGATCCGTGCAGGAGAGGATAAGGCAGAGCTTGAAGCGGTATTCAGGAGTGAAAGGAAGGCACTTCTCTCTTTGCTCCAGGAGAAAGGCATAGATGTGGATGACGGATACATAATCATCCGCCGCCAGATAAAAAGCAATGGAAGAAGCCTCTATACCGTCAACGGTGTCTCGATAACCCTCTCAGAAGGACAGGAGATAGGAAGACTCCTTGTGGATATCACAAGCCAGAACTCTTCACAGAGCCTCATGAAGAAGGATGTACAGAGAAGGATGCTTGATAGCTCCAGTGATATAAGGACAGCTCTCAACTCCTATTCCTCTTCCTTTCTAGAGCTTAAGGATCTGGAGGGTGAGAGGTCTTCTTTGCTTGAAAACCTCAAGAGGATACAGGAAGACAGATCCTACTATGAATACAGCCTCAACGAACTTGAGAATGCGGAGCTTAGGCTAGGTGAGGATGATGAGATAAAGGAAAAACTCGATATCGCCAGCAGCAGTGAATTCCTTGTCGAACATCTGAATGATGTCCGCTCCTCCCTTGATGAGGCCTCAAAGTCCCTTTCCCAGGCTCTTACTTCCCTTTCAAAAGCTAAGGGCAAAGATGAGAATCTTGAGGATTTCTATTGCCGTCTTGAATCATGTTCAATAGAGAACGATGACATCCTTCAAAGCATTTCAGAGCACCTTTCCTCCTATTCATTCGATCCATATGAACTGGAACAGCTTAACAGCCGTCTTGCTCTTCTGCAGAGATTGAGGAAGAAGTACGGTGGTTCGATTGAGATGGCGATAAGCAGAAGGGAGGAGCTAAAAGGGCTGCTTTCTTCAAGTCAGGATGACGAGATGCGTCTTGAACAGCTTGAGAAGGCGATAAATGATAAAAGGACGGAGTGCCTTGAAAAAGCCGATATCCTGCATTCCCTACGCCTCAGGAGAGCTGAAAAACTCGAAAAGAGCATCACAAAGACACTCAAGGAGCTGAGCATGGAGAGTGCTGTCTTCAAGATAGACATCTCTAAAGACAGTCTCACCGAGCATGGCTATGACCGGATATCGTTCCAGATCGCCCCGAATAAGGGAGAGAAGATGAGCGCAATAGAGGATGCTGCCTCAGGCGGAGAGCTTTCCAGGATAATGCTTGCAATAAAGAGCAATTTCCTGGACAGCGAGGATGTCGAGACCCTCATATTCGATGAAATCGATACAGGTATAAGCGGGCATGCTGCAAGCAATGTATCATCTGTCATGAAGGAGATAAGCCGTACTCATCAGATCATAGCAATCACCCATCTGGCACAGATTGCAAGCAAGGCGGACAACCATATCCTTGTTTCAAAGAAAGTGGAGAAGGGCAGGACCGTAAGCCATCTTGGATATATAAGCGGGGATGACAAGGTCATGGAGATAGCCCGCCTCCTATCAGGAGATGGCTCTGAGATTGCACTCGAGCATGCGAAAAGCCTACTCGAAGTTTAAGTCCCTGAAAATCTCCTTTCTCTGGTTTTCCGTGATCCTGCTATCTATTTCCTTTTTACCGGTATAATATGGATAGACCTCGTTCTGGGCTGTTGTGATGTCCGGCTGATATCCGTTTCTCCTCACAAGGCGCAAGGCCCCTATGAGGTTTCTTGCGTTCTCCTTCTTCAGACCTTCCTTGTGGATGCTTTCTGCCATCGAGTCCATGAAGGAGGAGAAGAGTGTCATGAGTGTTCCCCTCTCGTCATCATCTCCATTTCTTGTAACGAATTCGATGAGGGTATCGAGCTTTATCCTCGTCCCTTCCTCCATCTCATTCTTCAGGGAGACTGCAAATGATGACTTGATGATCTTCTGTGCAAGTCCGAGGTTCTCCCTTGTCTCTGTCAGAAGAGGAAGATAATTGTTATTCTTTGAAAGCAGTGCATAGTTGTAGAGGTTCCTGATCAGGCTGTCGCTTTCGTTGTAAGTCACCTCGTTGAGCTTTGTATCGATCCATTTCGATGTAAGTATCGTCAGATACTCTGGTATGTCCTTGCTGAATATCCTGTAATGCTTAGGGACGGAATGCCTGTCGTCTTTCACAGTCAGATAGAGGTCTATTCCCCATTCGATGGTTGATAGTGAGACTATCTCATACCTGTATTCAGCAAGAAGACGGTTGTCATGGATTGTAAGGATCGTCCTGTTCCTGACTCTCTCGAATGATTTGAGAGAGAACTTCCCATATTCATTCAGTGTATCCAGAGGTCTGGCGAATGAATAGTTGAGATAGAAAGCAAGGGCGGCTTCCGTATCCCCTTTCAAACCCTTGAGCTCCTCACATGCTATGTCCATCGCATTGAGCCCATGGCTGCTTTTGACTTTCCTCAGGTCTGAGAGGTATGGCAATAGCAGGTCTCCATCGCAGTACGGCTGCAGCAGTTCTATGGAGTAGAGTGCATATCTGATGTTCTGTCTTGGATCTATCTCTGCGACATCTGTGAAGAAGAACCCTGAAGATGTGATGCTGAACCTATTGAGCATCATCGCGCTTAGAAGCGCTGCAACGTCCCTGTTGTTCTCCTGAGGAAAATCATGGAGGGTGTGCAGGCGTGCTATGAGACAGTCCATCCCCTCATTCCTTGTTATTGCCTTCGCCGCAAGATGCAGAAGTGTGCTTGAATCAAGAGAGGAAGAGAAAATCCTCTTTACTTCCTTGTTGAAAATCTCCTTTTCCTTGATTATCAGGCGGTTATGTGCTGTTCTAAGCCCCATCCTCCATTTCTGAAGCGTCTCCTGTGGAACAGTGCTGTTCTCTATTTTCTTATACCATCTCTCAATACCGTCGACTGCCGACCATGAGGAGCCGATTCCATCCGAGCCCCTGTACAGCTCAGCCACCTCTTCTGCCGGATGTCTTTCGAGGAAGGAGGCGTAGTTTGTGAATCTGAAATCCGAGCGCTCCTTCACTTTTTTTATCAGTGCGGAGAGTGCCATGTCGGCATATGGCTCGTAATGTCCGTAGATCTCTCCATCTGTTGCACTCTGGATGAAAGCAGAACCCTTCTTCTTCTCTTCCATAAGCGCTGAATAGAGGTTGTCTGCACTTGTCAGTATATGGTTGAACGATATGTCGTTTGCTATTTTCTGATTATAGAAGAAGCAGGCGACCTTGCTTCCTTTTCTCCCTTCGAGAAGGAAAGGCCTGTCTGTCGGGACATTATAGCCTTCCTTGAATGTCTTCGAACCTATCTTCTTGCATTGCCTAGGGGAGAGTATGACGAATTTGATTCCGAATTCCGCGACACTGTCTATCACATCAGGATTGACTGCAGCCTCAGGAAGCCAGATTCCATCAGGATCCCTGTTGAACCTTGCCTGGAAGTCTGTGATGCCCCAGTCGATCTGGATCTTCTGGTCTTCAGCGCTCTCAAGTGCAAGGATGGTATGGTTGAATGGATGTGCTATCGCATTGCCATGCCCGAGACGTTCTTTGGAAATCCTGTCCGCCTCTATGATCAGCTCATATGTGGAGTAATGGTATTTCTCAATCCAGTGCAGCAGCATCGGACCGAAGTCGAAGGAGATATCCTCGTAGTTGTTTGATATGCTCTTTATCTTTCCATATTCATTAAGATATCTGGAGTGTGCATTTGCACTGTAGCAGTCGTTGTATATCTTCTCATTCCAGTTTATATACGGATAGGCTGATTCCTGCCTTCCGATTATGCCTGTAAGGGGGTTCTCCCTCTGGGGTTGGAAGAAGTGTGCGTGGAGACACAGGTCTAGACAATCATCAAATTCGTTCATTTCAGGAAAATTCTATCATAATTGGGCTCAAAAGAAAGCAAATTTTAGACTTTAGCCATAATATATGTTCCATCTTGTGTGAAAACTTGACTAAGAACACTTTATTTCGGTAAATTTAAAAAAGCAAAGGGACCCTGAATGATTTTAATTAAAATTGATTCGCTATCAACTCAAGAACTAAGAAACATTGCCGAAGGTGAGGGCATAGAGAACTACGAGACCCTTGAGAGGGAGGAGCTGATACAGATTCTCCGAGAGATCTATGAGGAAGAGGATGATGTAGCAGAAAGGGCTGATGTCAACAGACGCTTCCTTTATGGCATAACCGACTATAGGGACATAGATAAGAACGTAGTTGAGCTTCCGGGTGTCGAGGAGCTTCCTGAAAGCTATCCCAATACTGAAATCCATCTTCTTTATAAGAACCCCGACTGGGCATACTGCTACTGGGGTATTTCCCCTCAGGACCTGACAAGGCTGGAAGATCTTAAGAAGGGTGAATTGAAGCTCAGGACAACAGTGGTTAGGAACGGGGTCAATGAGAGTTTCGACATCCCTGTATCGATAGAGGATACCGAGTGGACGGTCTCTCTTCCATCCGATGGTGGAGAGTGCTATGTCTCTCTGATTGTAGATGCAGCTGGTGAGGATCTGGAGCTTGCCCATTCATCCCGTATAAAGCTTGCCCAGCCATATTGGCTTGAGCACAAGGAAGAGATCAAGGACAATGACAATCTCTTCAAAATCTATCTCTCCCTTTTAACGACTAAGGAAGGTTATGTCGCTGAGAATTCTCTGGTAGATGAGATATTGCAGTTTGCAGAGGGAGGGGAGAATGAGTAATAAGAACAGGATCAATTTGATATTACATGCTCACCTGCCTTATGTAAGGCATCTTGAGTATCCACGCTTTTTAGAGGAAGACTGGCTTTTCGAGTCCCTTAACGAGAGTTATATCCCTCTTCTCTCCCTCATGGATCGTCTTGATGAGGAAGGAATTGATTTCAAAGTGACTTTCTGCTTCTCTCCGACTCTTCTCACAATGCTTACAGATGAGGCACTGAATGAGCGTTTCGCATCATATATGAAGCTTCATATGGAACTGGGAAGGAAGGAGGAGCAACGCCTGAAGGGGGAGAAGGATACACTCAGGCTTGCCAGCATGTATTTGAAAAAACTCGAGATGAACTGGAAGTTCTACGAGGATAACGGCAACAGCATCATCCCTGTTCTTAAAAGATTGAATAAGAACGGCAGGATTGAACTGATGACCACAGCTGCAACCCATGCCTATCTGCCGCTTTACATGGAGTATCCTACGGCAATAGAGGCCCAGGTCTCCCTTGGTATCAGCACATTCCATGATGTTTTCGGATACCATCCTGACGGATTCTGGCTCCCCGAGTGTGGATATTATCCCGGACTCGATGAAGTTCTTAAGAAATACGGCATCAAGTACTGCCAGCTTCCAAGCCATTCTGTAATTTCAAGCCGCGACAAGAGTCTTGGCGGTGGATACCGTCCTGTTGAGCTTCCAAGCGGTGTAAATGGTTTTGTCCGTGACTGGAGCATCACAAGTCTTATCTGGAACAGCACAAGCGGCTATCCATGTGATGTCGACTACAGGGAGTTCTATCGGGATATCGGATACGACCTTCCACTTGACTATATCCGTCCGTACATACATGAGCCCGATGTAAGGGTCTTTACTGGATTCAAGTATTTCAAGATAACAGGCAGGACCGATGAGAAGGCGCTTTATGATCCCGATAAGGCCAGGAGCAAGGTCGCCCTTCATGTGGATAATTATCTTTACCACATAGCACGGAAGGGTATAATGCTTTCCAGCTTCTCAATCGACAATCCTCTTTTCAACCTCTGTTATGACGCAGAGCTTTTCGGACACAGATGGTATGAGGGCATAGAGTTCCTCGAGCAGCTCCTAAGGAAATGTGCAGATAGTGATGATGTGAAGCTCACCACATCTTCAGAATGTCTCAGGGACCCTCATATCGAGAGTGAGAGACTGTATATCAACGGATGCTCATGGGGGCGTGGTGGTTTCTCCGATACATGGCTCGACGGCTCGAATGTCTGGATCTACAGGCATATCCATCAGGCAATAGAGAGGATGGAGGAGCTTACCGAGCGTTTCCCCGACCAGGGATCGCTGAAGGGAAGGTTCCTCAACCAGGCGAGCAGGGAGGTCCTCCTGGCGATGAGTTCCGACTGGCCGTACATCATGCATGACAATACAAGTGTCACCTATGCGGAGAAGAGGCTGAGGAATCATCTCGGGTCATTCAATGTGGTATATTCCTCTATGTGCAAGAACACGGTGAACACCGAATGGCTTATCAAGGCGGAGAAGAGGAATGCGATATTCCCGAACATCGACTACAATATCTTCCGCCCCGAGAAGAAGAGTCAGTAGGAAATCTTCTTTTCCCGTTTCCAAGGGTCCTCCAATCACAATTCAGATTGAGAGGATCTTTTTTTTTCGCTGATATCATCCCATTTCCTAAACAATCATGGGAATTTCCCCCATCGAGCGGGAATGAAATTTGAAATTTAAAGCATAAAAATTTTTAATTTCTTATACTGTAATAAATAAAAAGATATTTTCTTAATAAAACATCACAGTTTTTCATATCTTTGATAAATAAAAATTAAATTTTTAGTTGCAAAAGAGTGGTAGTTAGTGTAAGTTAGTGTCAAGAAGTGGTGGCATTTCCCATAAAGTGGTGAAACTTATGAAGATGATTACGGGGATTTACAGTACTAACGTTGATGACAAAGGTAGGATTCTACTTCCTGCCCGCATGCGTCAGGCTCTACAGTCCCAGGAGCTTGTTGTACTTCCCGGTCTTGATGAGAACCATTTGATGCTTATGACTCCTTCCTACTTCGAAGATCGGTTTTCCCAGGCTGTGCTTTCCTCTGACACCGCAATGTTTGACAGCGGAAAGCGCAGTCTAATTAGAAGACTCATCTCTCCTGCCGTATACATAGAGCAGGATGCGTCAGGAAGAATCAACATACCACAGAACTTGAGAGAGAAATATTCAATTCTGACTAAGAGCGAGGTAGTCTTGGTTGGAACTGGTTATGCAATAGAAGTCTGGAACTCTGAAATCTATAATAAGGCAATGGAAGAAGAGAGCGAGAGCATATCCAGCTTAGCTGATAGGCTGAGGAGTACGATGTGATGGAGATCCTTCATTACCCTGTACTTCATGAAAGCGTGCTGGAATATCTTGCGTTGAGTACGGATGAAGATGCTGTGATGATTGACTGCACGACGGGGGAAGGTGGCCATAGCAACCTTTTCCTTGAGCGCTTTCCCCGTCTGCACGTCATCGGCATCGACCGGGATGAGGAGATCCAGAAGAAGGCGATAGAACGTCTTTCCGTATACCCTGGAAGGTTCAAAGCTGTGAACGCATGGTTTGATGACTATCTGAGGAATGCGGAAAGTGAAAGTGCAGACAGAATCCTCTTTGACCTCGGAATCTCTATTTTCCATTATGAGGAGAGCAGAAGGGGATTTTCGTTCAGAAAAGACGAGCCACTTGACATGCGGCTCAATAAAAACGCATCCCTAAGTGCGGCACATATCGTCAACAGCTACAGCGAGGAAGACCTTGCTGATTTGATATATCGTTATGGGGAAGAGAGATATTCAAGACGTATTGCAAGAGCGTTCGTCGAAAGAAGAAAACTTGAGCCCATAAAGACCAGCAAGGAGGCAGAAGATATAATCTTCCATGCTGTTCCTAAAGAGTACCGCTATGGAAGAATCAATCCCGCGACAAGGACATTCCAGGCATTGAGGATTGAAGTCAATGGCGAGCTCGACAGGATACGACCTTCCCTTCTTGAAGCCATCAGGGTGCTTAAGAGAGGTGGACGCATCGGGGTCATAACCTTCCACAGCCTTGAAGACAGGATTGTAAAGTGGACATTCAAGGATGAGGAGGCCAAGGAGAATCCTCAGATAAGGATAATAACCAAGAAACCTGTCATTCCAACAGCTGAGGAGGAGAAGGAGAACGCGCCGAGCAGAAGCGCAAAACTCAGGGTGGTTGAAAAGATATGAGAGAGAGTACATTCAGATTCGATATAAAAGAGAAGGCCATAATCATAATGGCTTTCATATTCATGTTCTTCGCACTCTTCGTCCCACTCTGGCAGATTGGTGTGAACCACAGCCTGGAGATGAAGATCAGAAGTGATGAGATCGCACTTGCAGAACTCGATCAGGAGGAGAGACGCATACGCACGAGCATGGCGGAGAATGCGGCAGAAAGGGAGGATATGGTGGTGCTCGCCTCTGTAAACGAGCTTTCCATGCGTCTTTCTGCGCATAATTAATTGAAGGAGGAGCTCCTTTTCTTAAGGCTTGCCTATGGCAATGATGCATGATAAATTGAGATGAGAGGATTTACCTATCTATCTCTCTATATATAATAAAGTAGGGATGTCGGATGCTCATCTTTTCACAAGATGATATCGGATAAGTAAATCGATCAAGGATGGAGTGAGCACTCGACAAGATGAGAGAAGAATACTCGAAGGATTACGATGATTTTACATTGACTGATTATTCTACTGACGAGCTCTCAGGCTCCCTCAGTCCCTTTACATTCCTCTGTGTCGTCGCAGTCCTGATGCTCTTCGGTCTCATCATGGCATACAGTGCCAGTTATGATAGTGCAATCCGCGAAGGGCTCAGCCATTATCATTATCTTTTGGAGATGGTCACATTCGGCTTCTTTGCCATGATAACGGGAATCGTCCTTTTCTTCATGCCGAGAGCAAAACTTGAGAAGCTTTTCTATTTCACTCTTCCTTTGTCTTTCATCCTCCTTGCCATGAATGTAATCTCTTCCCTCGGTGGAGAGAATGTGAGCATACTCTCAGGGTTTCCCGATCTAAATGGTTCGGATGCCATGATATTCTCATCTGTGCTGATGCTTGCATACATCCTGCCTAGGATAAGGGAGAAGGAGGGCAGGGGGTATTTCTATCTTGCATTCTTCATCCTCAGTCTTCTCATCACGCTGATGATGACGCTCTCGAAGAACTTCTGTTATTCGATACTGTTCTTCCTTACGATGAGTGTCGCCCTTCATGCGGCATCGATGAGCAGGAGGTATGTTTTCTTCTATCTTCTGTTCAATCTTACACTTGTCGTCTTTGTGATCCTCTCATCCCAGACATTCCTCAGCAGTTTCTTCTCACGTCTCATGCCTTACTACTGGGACACCTCTGATGCCCTTAGTGCCTCCAACTGCCTTTCTGCTATTGCTGAAGGTGGGATATTCGGCAAAGGGATAGGATCATCCTATTATAAGCTTGGGCAGATAGGTAATGTCGAAGATGAATATGTCTATGCGGTCATCGCAGAGGAAGTAGGTCTTGTAGGGACTCTGATGATCCTCCTTTTCTTCTTCCTCTTCCTGTTTTTGAACATAAGATGTGCTCACAGGAGTAAAAAGAGCGGGGATGATTATATAAGGATCGTATCCCTGTCTTTTTCTTTCATGATTGTCTTCAAGTCATTGCTGAGCATGCTGTCTTCATGCTCCGTAATCCCATCCAGTGGGATTTCAATGCCGTTCTTCAGTGCTGACGGATTCAGCTATTTCCTTACGATAACAGAATGTGCTTTCCTATATAGGTTCATGCATATTACAGGAAGGGGGTATGAGAAAGTTCGTGATTAGCCTCAGTATGTTCTTCTTATCAGCCCTTTTATGCATATATGCCTTCTCCTATATGGATTTCTTCAGGGTCAGGGCATTGGGCACCGATTGCTTTTCATCGACTGTCGCCAGCATAGAGCGCTTTGTGAATATAGCAGATGATTCGAATTTCTTTTCTTCGAGATTCCAGTCCCTGAGAGGTAATCTGGAGAGCCTTGCATATGTAGATGAGGTCTCGATCTCAAGTTCCGGTTTCCTCTCCTTTGATGTTTCAATCAGCTATGAAAAGGGATTGGTCCTAAGTGATGGCAGGAGATTCTATTTCTTTTCTGAAGAAGGAATAGGCGAAATAGAATATAAAGATGTGCCCCCTCTGCTCTCAAGGTATATCCTGTTCATGATGACAGAGGAGATGCTTTCCTATGTGCTCTCTTTTCCTGAGAGTGGTGAACTTGACTCGATATTGGCATTGTTGATGGATATTCAGGGGCAAAACGGATATAATGAAAATTTGATTGGAAGAGTAGGATATTCCCTTCCTTCCGGAAGCGGTTTCGGAGTTCTCACCTTATATGGAAAGGAGAAGGATTTCATCCTTTTCATCACAGGGGAGACGGACTCTTCTTTTCTCTCTTCCTGTCTGGAAAAAATAGACGGGATGGATTTCCTGGACCATGAGGTCTTTGAGATCGGAAACGATACTTTCTTTAGGCGGTTGGGTTGAAGTGGCTACGGATAAGACGTTATTAGGACTGGATATTGGTACAAGTTCAATCAGGGCTGTGATCGCATCTGTCAACAGGGATGGGCAGCTCATGATCGAGGCTATCGCAGAAAGAGCTAGCGAAGGGGTCAAATCCGGGAGCATCGTGAATATCGAGCAGACTCTAAAGGCCATCAACAGTGTTATCAGCGATGCTGAACTTCAAAGTGGGACAGAGGTGTCTTCCGCAATCCTCGGAATCGGAGGAGATCATATAGAGGGTATATCCAGCAACGGGGCTGTCGGCATTACAAGCAAGGACCAGGAGATCAAGAATGATGATATCCGTAAATCCATTGAGATCGCCCGTGCCCGTGACATCCCCCAGGACTCTGAGATCCTGCATACGCTCGTACAGGATTTCCAGGTTGATTCACGTTCTGGAATAAAGGATCCTATCGACATGCTCGGTCATCGTCTTGAGACAAGGGTTCTTCTTGTCCTCGGTTCTTCATCAATCTGCCAGAATCAGAGGAAATGCGTGCAGAAGGCAGGAATACAGGTCCAGAGGATGGTGCTCCAGCCCCTGGCCGACAGCGAGGTCGTCCTTACGAATGAAGAGAAGGAGATGGGTGCCATAGTCATCAACATCGGTGCCGGCACCACAAACATGATCTGCTACCTCCAGGGCTCTCCCGTCTACGTAGGCGGAATCGGATTCGGAGGGGACAATGTCACAGGGGACATCGCATATATGCTCCAGCTTCCACGCGTAGCTGCCGAATCGATAAAGATAAGCGATGGCTCGTGCCATACTCCCAGCGTAAGTCCTGACGAGATGATCATAACACCTGCTGTCGGAGGAAAACCCAGTTTCCGCTTCCCACGAAAGGAGCTTGCGAAGGTCATCGAGCCGAGGATGGCTGAGATATTCTCTCTTCTGCAGGGCGAGCTTGAGAAGCATGACATCTCCGGTTCCTTCGGAGCAGGAATTGTCCTGGTCGGAGGGGGAAGTCTTCTAAGCGGAGCTACAGAGCTTGCTGCGGAGATATTCCGTCTTCCTGCCAGACTTGGATTTCCCCAGGCTATCAACGGCCTGGACAGACAGTATATAGATCCCAAGTACTCTACAGTTCTTGGACTTGTAAAGATAGAAGCAAAAAAATATAGGGACAGTGGAAACCATAATATTTCAAGGGGAAAGGACAAGGCTGGATTCTCTTCGAAGATGAAGGGTCTTTTCAGTAAGCTGTTTTAGGGGGAGTTGGATATGAGTTTTGACATTTTTGATATCGAGGATACGACAACAGGGGAGCAGGCAGCTCCTACAATCATCAAGGTAGTCGGTGTCGGCGGTGGTGGTGGAAATGCCATAAACCGTATGATTGCCGCAGGCCTTAAGAAAGTCCAGTTCATTGCGATGAATACCGATGTCCAGGCTCTTCAGCGCTCCAATGCCCAGACGAGGCTTGCCATTGGAAAGGAGCTCACAGGAGGTCTTGGTGCCGGAGGTCAGCCCGAAATCGGAGAGAAGGCGGCCATTGAGAGCAAGGATGAGATCAGAGCATCCCTTGAGAATGCAGATATGGTCTTCATCACTGCTGGAATGGGAGGGGGAACCGGTACTGGAGCCGCTGCCGTTGTCGCTGAGGTTGCAAGGAACTGCGGGGCCCTTACTGTTGCTGTCGTAACCCTTCCTTTTGCATTTGAGGGTAAGAAGAAGCTCATATTGGCCCAGCAGGGAATAGAGAGGCTGAGGAAACAGGTTGATACCTTGATTCTCATTCCTAATCAGCATCTTCTTAACATCGTGGATAACAACACCCCGATAAAACAGGCCTTCATCATGGCCGATAGTGCTCTTCTTCAGTCTGTCCAGGGTATTTCCGACCTTATCACCGAACCGGGTGAGATAAACATCGACTTTGCAGATGTAAAGACCGTCATGAAAGGCAAGGGGGATGCTCTTATCGGACTGGGATACGCCGAGGGGGCCAACAGGGCTGTCGAGGCTGCAAAGTGTGCAATAAGCAATCCTCTGCTTGAGAATGCCTCGATTGATGGTGCAAAGAGTGTGCTTGTCAACCTTGCAGGTGGGGATAACCTTACAATCCAGGAATACCAGGATGTTGTGGAGATCATTACTGAAAACTGTGCGGATGATGTGCTTGTTATCGCTGGTCAGTCCTACAATCCCGCCCTCGGTGACAGGATAAGGGTGACCGTTGTCGCCACTGGGTTTGAAAAACGTCCTGAAACATCACCTCTTGAGAGGGAGGCGGAGTCCTACAGGAACCGTTTTGCAGAGGCCAGGAAGGAAGAGAGCCTGAGAGCGGCAGAAGAGAAGGAGAAGGAAAGAGAGAGGGAAAAGGAGAAGGAGAAAGAGAGGGAGGCGGCGCTCAACGCAGACCCGGCCACTATCACTGTCAACAGATGGCAGGACCTGCAGAAGCAGCTTGGAAAGAGAAGCGCCAACACCAACGACTATTCCATCCCAGCCGTACTGCGTTACTCGCGTGACGACGATGACAGAAATTAATGACATAGACAAGGAGATAATCAGGATGTATTCCGATTATCTTCTTTTTGAGAAACGCGTAAGCATGAAGACGAAGGATGCCTATTCTGCAGAGGCATCCATTTTGTTATCCTACCTTGAGAGGGAAAAACTTGACATCTCCTCTGTTGATTTCAACACCCTTGTCTCCTTCATGGATGAGAGGAAGAAGGAGGGGATGCTTGATGAAAGGACGCTTTCAAAGATACTTTCGGCACTCCGCTCTTTTTTCTCGTTCACAGTGAAGGAGGGCTACAGGAAGGACAACCCTGCACTTCTGCTCACCCGGCCCAAGAATCGTGAATACCTGCCGAAGACTCTTTCCCGAGAGGAGGTCGAGGAGATCCTGCTCTCATTCAGGGGAGAGGAGGACGATCTGATGATACGGGATTACGCTCTTTTCGAGCTGATCTACTCCTCAGGGATGAGGATAAGTGAGGCGATCAGCCTCAGCCTCTCTTCATATTCAAGGGAGAAGAGCTTTGTAAAGGTTGTGGGAAAGAGGAACAAGGAGAGGATCGTCTTCATCGGGCATATTGCAAACAATGTACTCTCATATTACATAGACAATGTCAGACCGAAACTCGCAATGCGCTCGAAAAGACACTCTGAAGCCCTTTTCCTCGGACGCACAGGAAATGCGCTGACAAGGCAGGCGGTCCACAAGCGATTCCATGAGCATGTCACATCTTTAGGTCTTGAGGCGACAGTACATAGCCTCAGGCACTCATTCGCCACACATATGATTGAAAACGGTGCGGATATCAGTAGCCTAAAGGAGATGCTCGGGCATAGCGATATCAAGACGACGCAGATCTACACTCATCTGGATACCAGACAGCTTTTGAATGCATTCGACAGGTTCTCCATGATTCCCGGTTTGGATGCAGATGAAGAAGATGAAGAGTGATTTCTTCCCGAATCCTCTGTTTTTTTCTGAAAATACTTAACGTTCTGCACCCTTTTCGTTTTATTTATATGTGAAGATAGAAGAAGCGGTATATTCCGACAGGAAGTATTATTATTTTGGTTCCCCTGTCTCAGATAAGAGGAAGCGGGTTATATTCTATTTCTCAGGAAAGATTGAAAAGAGGTATGAGAGGAATATCATAAAGAGCGCTCTTGAGGCGTCCATGCATGGTTATGATATCCTTACAAATGGGTGTTTCAGAGCCCGTAGGGCGCTCAACCTTCCCGTTCTTTATATAGGAGGAAGGATGGATGTCGTTATTCATCCGTCTCTTGAATGTTTGAGAATAGATGATTGCGAGAGGTATGTCCTTCTCTCTGCAGGGTCTTTCATAAGCTTTACCGATTCATCCACCTATTCTTCTCTCTCTTTGAAGGAAAGTGCATTGAGGATGCTGGATTTCTCAGATAAGATGATATTTATAGGAAAAGTCCATCCTTATCTGGCATCAGAGGCGCTGGACAGGGGCATGGATGTCGCTGTAATGAGGGATTTCCTTTACGAGAGGAGTGTCAGGAGGCTTGCATCAGAAGGGGCTGCAGTGATCGACACATTCTCTTCATGGCTCAGCTATCCGGAGTACATGGCATATGAGGAGTACAAGGAGGATGGATGCTATCTCAGGATGATGGACCTGGGTGGATATGATAATATATGAGTATGGATGAGATTGATTCATTCCTCTCTTTCCTTACCTCAGTCAAAGGTGAGAGTGAGAATACGAGGATAGGCTATGAGAATGATTTGAGGCAGTTTGCAGGATATCTGGAACGCCTTGACCTTGGCTATCAGGATGTCACAGCATCCGATGCAAGGGAGTATGTACGTCTTCTCATGGAGAAGTTCAAAGAAAGGAGCATGCTCCGCAAGCTTAGTGCGCTCAGGATGTTCTATGACTATCTTATGAGGGGCGGCATCATCGACTACAATCCATTTGAAGATATATCCCTCAAACGGAATGAGAAGCGTCTGCCCTCAGTCCTTACGGAGAAGGAGGTCGCGAGGCTTCTAAGTCTCAAAGGTGATGACTTTCTTTCACTACGCGACCATATCCTCTTTCTTTTCATCTACTCCACAGGAGCCCGTATCTCGGAGGCGTTGAGTGTCGACATCTTTGACATAGAATGGAGTGAGAGGAGGATAGGGATAACAGGCAAGGGGAATAAACAGAGGTTCCTGTTTCTCAATAAAAGCGTGGTTTCCGAGCTCAGGGATTATGTCGCAAGAAGAGAGGCATACCTTGATGGACATGAGTGTGATGCACTTTTTATCGGGAAGAACAAGGAGAGGCTTACATTCAGCAGCGCCCATCTGATCTTCAATAATGCAAGGAACGTACTTTCCCTGGATAAGAATCTCAGCCCTCACACGCTCCGGCACAGCTTTGCAACGCATATGCTGGACCATGGTGCTGACATCAGATTCATACAGGAGCTTCTGGGGCATGAGAGTATCTCCACGACACAGATATACACTCATGTCTCCTCAAAGAAGCTTAAAAAGGTATATGATGAGACCCATCCTCATGCATGAAGGATTGCCGTTTTCTTCATAAGAAGTTATTTTTAGTTTTGGTTTTAGGAGGATAAATGATGCACGGAACGACAATTTTAGCTGTCCGCAAGGGTGGCATGGTGGCTGTCGCTGGTGATGGACAGGTCACACAAGGGGATACTGTCGTAAAAGGAAATACAAGAAAAGTAAGAAGATTATATGATGGTAAGGTGGTTATCGGCTTTGCAGGTGCAACTGCAGATGCATTCACCCTGTTCGAGCTTTTTGAGGCGAAGTTGAAGCAGTTCAACGGAGACCTGACACGCAGTGCTGTGGAGCTTGCAAAGCAGTGGAGGATGGATAAGCAGCTGAGGAATCTTGAGGCCATGATGCTTGCAAGTGATGGAAAGCTGATGTTCCTCATATCAGGAAACGGTGATGTGCTTGAGCCTGAGGGGGATGCGATGGCCATAGGAAGTGGAGGGAATTTCGCACTCTCTGCAGCCAGGGCATACCTCGATAGTGGTGTGGATTTCTCTGCTGAAGAGATTGCAAGGCGTTCTTTGAAGGTCGCCGGCGACATCTGCATATACACAAACCATAATGTTACATGTGAGGTTATTAATGGATAATCAGAAGAGACTTGATGATATGATGCCTCGTGAGATCGTCGAGGCACTTGATGAATATATCATAGGGCAGGAGGATGCTAAGAAACTTATTGCCGTTGCAATCAGGAACCGTGTGAGAAGGAAAAGGCTTTCCGACGAGATGAAGGTTGAGGTCACCCCTAAGAACATCATCATGATCGGACCTACAGGGGTTGGAAAGACAGAGATCGCCCGTAGGATTGCAAGGCTTGCAAACGCTCCATTCATCAAGGTGGAGGCTACGAAGTACACTGAGGTCGGCTATGTCGGCCGTGATGTCGAGTCGATGGTTCGTGACCTCATGGGGGCGTCCGTCTCTCTTGTAAGGGAGGAGATGTTCAAGGCCAACGAGGCACTTGTCGAGGATAAGATCGAAGAGAAGCTTCTGGATCTCATCATTCCTGCAATCGATGAGGAGAAGAAGGAGAGCGATGTACAGATAATCGATGTGAGAAACAGTATGCGCAACCTCCTGCGCTCCGGTGCCCTTGAAGAGAGGGAGGTCGAGATGTCCGTACCACAGAGCATGAAGGTAAGCGGAGTCGGGGTCTTTGGCGCTCCCGGGCAGGAAGGCCTGGAGCTTGGAAACATATTCCAGGATATAAACAACATGTTCTCTGCTTCAGGAAAGAACGGTAGGAAAAGAAAAGTTAGTGTCAAGCGTGCAAGGGAGATCCTCAGGGAACAGGAGCTTGACAAGCTTGTGGATAACGACAAGGTCATTGACGAAGCTAAGACAAGGTGCGAGGAGATGGGTATCATCTTCATAGATGAGATTGACAAGATTGCAAGCAGGGGAAGTGCAAACAATGCAGATGTCTCAAGGGAGGGCGTTCAGCGTGACATCCTTCCTATAGTCGAGGGAACAAAGGTCTCGACGAAGTGGGGTGTGATCGATACGACGAACATCCTCTTCATTGCAGCTGGTGCATTCAGCATCTCTAAGCCTTCAGACCTCATCCCTGAGCTTCAGGGAAGATTCCCTCTGCGTGTAGAACTCAAAGACCTCAAGAGCGAGGATTTCTATAGGATCCTTGTCGAGCCGAACAATGCCATAGTAAAGCAGTACAAGGCTCTTCTTGAGACAGAGGGCGTTGAGCTTGAGTTCACAGATGAGGCTCTTCACCATATTGCGGAGATTGCGGAGAAGGCCAATACGAGTGCTGACAACATAGGAGCAAGAAGACTTCATACCGTTATGGAGAAGCTGCTCGAGGACCTCTCGTTCAATGCAGATGCAAAGAAGGGGGAGCGTGTCGTTATTGATGCATCCTATGTCGATACCGCACTTGGCGATATCGTAGAGAATCAGGACCTTACAAGGTATATCCTCTAATTCAGGCGGGTTTGAAATGAAATATGTAACCATAACTGCAAACAGCTACGAAGAAGCGCTTAGGAAAGCTGAGCAGGAATATGGTAGTAACAACATAAGGATCCACTCACGTCGTGACTACACGGTGGGTGGAGGCCTTTTTTCAAAGAAAAGGAACAAGTGCGACCTGACACTCTACATAGCGCAGGGGGATGGAAGGAAAGGGAAGGTGAACGATGACGAGTCGATCCTTGAATTTGAAAAAGAGGCACGTACTCCCAATCCCGATTCCCTTACCAGCAGCGAGAGGCTGGATACCGAGGTCTACAGAGGCTCGCTTGAGAAGGTCTCAAAAGCCGAGAAGATCCTGAAAGCCAACGATATCACAGAACCTCTATGGTCTGTCATAATGAGGGATTTCCCATTGGACCAGAAGGTCGAGATGGAAATCGCCAGCCGTATGATAGACAACCTCCTTCTTGAAAAGAATGGTGGAAACAAATACCAGGTTCTCCTTGGACCGACTGGATCGGGAAAGACCACTACATGTGCAAAGATGGCCATCAACTATAAGAAGATGGGAAAGGATGTCTTCATAATAAGCCTTGACAGCTACCGTGTGGGGTCGTTCTACCAGATCCAGAAGCTTACCGATGCACTGCAGATTCCACTGAGGACCGTAAGTGATGAGGCGCTCTTCATTTCTGCACTAAATGATGCAGCGGATTATGATGCAGTCCTGATAGATACGATGGGGCTCGGCAGAAATGATGATGAGCTGAATCTAAGGCTCAAGAGCATGCTCAACAACCTCAACAGGGCGAATTCTGAATTCATATTCGTCGCCTCCGCAACTACGAAGATAGACGATCTGGATTCCCTTTATGAGAATTACTGCTCCTATATGAAGATGGACAGCATCATAGCAAGCAAGGTCGATGAATGTTCGACAATAGGGACCCTCCTGTCGTTTTCATTCCGTCATAAGCTGCCTTTACTCTATATTACGAACGGACAGAGGGTTCCTGAGGATATTGAAAAGGCTGAGAGCCTTGTCGTGCTAAGGTATCTTAATTCACTGGATCTTGATCTTAAACGGTTCGATCATCAGGTGCAGTAGGTCAGAGCGAGAGCATTGTCTCAAACTCGGTCAGGGCATCGTCCCTCATCTCTTTTGAGGAGGAAGATGAGACGAGTGCGAATCCTGAGCGGTAGATGACTCTTATATATCGGTCTGAGGAGATACCTGAGAAATCATCCGGCGTATCGATGTTGATGCCACCATTGTGCTTGAGTATCGAATAGTGTCGGGATGAGAGTGCCTGTTCGATGGCATAATAGTCGACCGCCTTATCATCAGGATTGTTCTGAGAGAGTGCGTAGATCTCTCCTGTGGAGTAGTCCAGCATGGCAAGCATCAGGTATTCATCACTTCTCTCTCCCACATAACTTGATACTATGTGGTCTGCTATGTACTCGATTCTCTGACTGAGAGATAGGGTGATGTCCTTTCCAGAGGAAACAGGCGCATCAAGTGTCAGTTCAGGTTTCAGGATATCATCATAGAGGGCTTCAGCAGATATCGAGGATGCTTCTCCTTCCCTTCCTATCAGCAGCCTTCCATGCTCTGAGAGGGGATATATCCTCTCCTTCTTCTCCTTGATTGTGACAAGATGATCCAGATTCTCCTTTTTCAGCATCTCGGAGAATCTCTCCTCTTCTGCCATAAGGAGGTTGGATGGTATGGAAAGGAATTCACTGCTCCTGATCTCATTCTCGATTGTGACGGCATCTTCATCAGTATATGGGGCTATTATTGCAGCAAGCCTGCTGACCTCGCTGACCCTCTCTGCTTCTATCTCTATGAAATATGAAGTCCTGTCCATTGCAAGGATGTTTCCGCTTCTGTCGTATATCGTACCTCTGAAATAGTCGGTGTTGATCTGAGGGTCGCGGTAGTTTGTGTTTATAACCCCCTCTGATATGTATATTCCGATAAGCCTGACTATCAATACTATCGATAAAAGAAGAACCAAAAGGGATATCCCCATCCCTTCCTTATCGCTTCTGTTGTTTTTTGACATGTATATACAATTACTCTTTGATAAGAAGAAAATCAATGCTCCTCTTCAAAATAGGATGTTTTGCTGATATAATTTCCTCCGAGGGAATTTGATTGAAGTATGAGCCGTAACGACTATGATGATATGGGACAGTCCTTTTCCAGAAGAGGTAAGGGCGGGGATAAAAAGACATATGTAATATCGTTCATGGGCGTTCTCATAATCCTTATCGCAATTATCGTCTATATCATCTTCAAACCAGTAGATGATGGAGATGGGGCGATAGAGGAGGAAAACACCTCTGCCATGGAACTGAACATCCCTGATGTCGAAGAGATCTCAGTCGAGAGAAGCGACGATACGTCGTCCATTGCTGATGATGTCTTCTTAGATGTCACATTACCTGATGAAAAGGTCGTTCCTTCCTCCTTCCGTGCTCCCTCGGATGGAATCGTCACACATTCGTTCAATGAGATATATGAGGGAAAGACTCTGGACGGCATTACATATTCAGCTGCAGCCGGTTCTGCCGTGTATGCGGCTTCGGACGGCATAGTCAGTGATGCTGGAAACAGCAATGAATATGGACGCTATATCTCCATATCGCATTCCCAGAGCGGTCTTAGGAGCAGCTACTACTGCCTTGAGACGGTTCTTGTAAAGCCGGGGGATAAAGTCAGAAGAGGGGATATCATAGGATCCATAGGTACTTCCAACAAGTCATTTGAAACCCCGACACTCTTTTTCAAACTGGAGAAGGGCTCTTCAGCCCAGGATCCTGCCATATATTTCTGAAAAAAAACGGATTGGATAAAACCAATCCGTCGGTGCCTTAGAAATTCCTTCCACAGCAGTTCTTGTATTTCTTGCCGCTACCGCATGGGCAGGGGTCGTTCCTGCCGATCTTCGGGCTTGTCCTTCTTATCTGCTGGTTCTCGCTCTCACTTCTGCTTGAGACAGCCGTCTGGCTCTGAGCCTGTGCATGTCTTGCATTGAGAACCCTCTCTTTCCTCTCCCTTTCTGTAAGAACACGTACTGATACGACGGTCTTGACGACCTGGTCGCTGATGTCGCTTATCATGTCGTCGAAGGCATCACTTGCAGTATTCTTGTATTCTACTAAAGGATTCTTCTGTGCATAGCTCATAAGGCGTGCAGAATCCTTCAGTTCTTCGAGAGCATCGAGATGGTCGATCCATCTCTTATCGATGTTCCTAAGATATACGAAGCGGATGAACCTGTTGAACTCTGGTTTAGTGACTTTCGCCTCCTTGTCCCGGATGTTCTTCTCTATAAGAGGGTAGGCGTTCTCAAGGGTGAAGGATTCATCTGTGATGTGGAAGAAATCCTTTATCTCGCTCAGCGCCTTTTCCTGATCCTTCCTGTTCTCCTCTACATAATAATCTATGACGTTCCTTACGTTGTTCAGAATCCTGTCTGAAAGGTTCTCATCCTGAAGGATCTTGTCTCTCTCCGAGTAGATGTAGTTTCTCTGCTCGTTTAGAACATCATCATAATCAAGCAGATGCTTTCTTATCTCGAAGTTCCTCGCCTCAACCCTTTCCTGTGCCTTCTCTATGGCGTTGTCGAGCATCTTGTGCTCTATTGCGCTTCCATCACTGAGGCCAAGGCGTCCTATCATCTCCCTCAGCCCTTCTTTTGCAAAAAGCCTCATAAGAGGATCCTCAAGGGATACGTAGAACCTCGATGTACCTGGATCACCCTGTCTTCCGCTTCTTCCTCTCAGCTGATTGTCGATTCTCCTTGATTCATGCCTCTCTGATCCTATGATATAAAGTCCTCCAAGGGCCTTGACCTCCTCATAAGCCTTCCTGTATTCGGGCATTATCTCTTCCAGAGCCTTCCTGTATTCTTCAAGGGTGGCGTCGGTTCCACATTTTTTCCTTGCAAGATGTTCAGGGGAGCCTCCCAGTTTGATATCGGTTCCGCGTCCTGCCATGTTGGTCGCAATTGTGACAGCCCCTTTCATTCCAGCCTCTCCGATGATGTAGGCCTCCCTTGCATGGTTCTTTGCGTTCAATACCTCATGCCTTATTCCCGCTCTTCTTAGAAGTGATGAAAGAAGCTCGGACTTCTCAATGCTGACAGTACCGATCAGAATCGGCTGTCCTGTCTCATGTATTCTCTTCACATCATTTACGATGGCGTTGAATTTCGATTTCTCATCATAATAGATCAGGTCCTTGAGGTCCTTTCTTATTACAGGGCGGTTGGTAGGTATTACGACAACATCAAGACCGTATATCTCCTTGAACTCCCCAGCCTCGGTATCCGCAGTACCGGTCATGCCTGAGAGCTTGTCGTACATTCTGAAGAAGTTCTGGAATGTGATGGTAGCAAATGTCTTGCTCTGTCCCAGAACCCTGACGTTCTCTTTCGCCTCAATCGCCTGATGAAGTCCATCCGAATACCTTCTTCCCTGAAGGACACGACCTGTGAACTCGTCGACAATCTGCACCTGTCCGTCTTTTACAAGGTAATCGACATCCTTCTCGAACAGACGGTGGGCCCTTACCGCCTGCGTCACATAGTGAACGAGCTCGAAGTTCTCCCCGTCGTAAAGGCTGTATACCGTATTGCCGTCATCATCCTTGCTTGGAAGCAGCGCCCCTGTCTTCTTCAGAAGCTCTTCCATATGTGTCATGCCCTGCTTTGTGAAAGTGACTTTCTTCTCTTTCTCGTCGATCTTATAGTCGCCTTTCTCATCGAAATTCAGAGCTGTCTGCCTGTCGAGCTTCTCCATCTCAGTCAGCTCATAATAGGTTCCCGTCTCTGGATCCTTCTCACATTCCTTGAGAAGAGGGACTATCGAATCGGCAGCCCTTACTTTCGGTGTGTCGTCCTCTCCCTGTCCTGAGATTATAAGTGGGGTTCTGGCCTCATCGATCAGGATGCTGTCGATCTCATCGACTATGGCATAGTGATGCTTCGCCTGGATCTTGTCGGCGAAACTAGCCTTCATGTTGTCCCTCAGATAGTCGAATCCGAACTCATTGTTTGTTCCATATGTGACATCCGCGCTGTAGTTCTCTCTCTTTGCCGATGTGTCCATGTCACTTGTTATGACACCGACCCTCATCCCCAGATATTCATAGATCGGGGCCATCCATTCTGCGTCTCTCCTGGCAAGGTAGTCGTTGACCGTGACGATATGCACTCCCTCTCCTTCAAGTGCATTCAGGTATGCAGCCGGCACACATGCAAGGGTCTTTCCCTCTCCTGTCTTGAGCTCCATGATCTTCCCTTCATGGAGGGTTGCAGCACCCATGAGCTGGACATCATAGTGTCTCTCTCCAATGGTCCTGTATGCAGCCTCACGCGCCAGTGCATATGCCTTTGGAAGGATTTCATCAAGGCTCCTGCCTTCTTTGACTTCCTTCTTCCATGTCTCTGTCTGCTTCTTGAAATCTTCCGCTGAAAGGCCTTTCGCCCAGGACTCCTCGTCGTTTATCTTTTTGATTATCGGGGCAAGATGTTTCATGTCCCTGTCGTGTTTCGTCCCTCCGAAAAGGGCAGTTAAGAAATTAGCCATGAGCATAATATACTAAAATTAAATGGAAAATGGTAGGAGAAAGGGTGTTTTTCGTTTAATATGGTTGCAAGGAGTTTTTATGGAGATTCAATCACCATGGGTTCTTGATGCCGTCCTTTCCCTTATCCTGCTTGTCTCCCTTGCAGGAGGGATTATCAGGGGGCTTATTAAAAGCGTAAGCTGGCTTCCAGGTCTAGTGCTGGGAGTGTTTGCCGTAAAGTTCTTTTCAATCCCGCTTTCTTCCGTGATAGAAGAAAACAGCACGCTTTCTCCCCTCTGGAGTACATATATATCAGTAATCGCGCTTATGGGCGGATGCTATCTGCTTGTCAGACTTCTTGCATCCATCTTCGCATCGTTTCTTGATGAGATAGGGCTGAGTGCAATCGATAAGATCCTTGGAGGACTATTTTCACTTGCATTCACACTCCTTGTCCTTGGCATAATACTGACAATCATCGATAGTACGGGTGCTCTTGAAAGTGTCAAGAACTTCCTCGATTCATCATGGCTGGTGGCCAACATAATCCGACCTTTCTTCTCAGGTACTGTCAGCTTTGTGCAGGAGGCCATGTAATTGAAGCTCTACAGAGAGTCGATATGGAGGGAGATAGTCTCATCCTATGAATCTGATTCCCTTGCGCCATCCCTTCTTTTCTCCGGTCCCGAATCCTCGGGAAGGCTTTCCCTTGCCCTTGACCTTGCGTCTTTTCTGGGCATTGACGACATAATATTCTTTCCTGAGCGGAACCTGGGGCTGCAGATTGAGGCTGCATATAACCTGCTTTTAGAGAAATACTCTTCCAGATTCATATCATATTTCATCTCACGCATAAGGATACTTCTGATGCAGTACCATCCTGCATTGCAATCCGATGGTTCGGAAGGGGGGCGTGATAAGCTTTTCTCTGCTGCTGCAGACATCTCTGAGCTCCTCTTCGAGCTGGAGAGGCTTGATACAGAGACGGAGAGGGATGAGGTCTTAAGGATTTCCGAAAGCATATATAATGCCTCGATGCGTCCGGATCTTCTCTACAGGGGAAAGAAGAAAGGCTCTCTATCTGTCGACGAGGTTAGGGCGGTGCAGAACTACCTTGTCAGGAAGAGCGGTAAGGCGATGGTGATAATAGAGAACATCGAGAATTCGAATGATTCGGTACGCAATGCCCTTCTCAAGGTTCTTGAGGAGCCGTACAAGGAGAGCTATTTCATCCTGATCTCTTCAAACAGCCTCAGGATCCTGACGACGATTCTCTCACGGCTGAGGAAATACAGTTTCTCTCCTCTCCCTGATAAGGAGCTGAATCTCTATCTCAGAGAGAACTTCCTTACATCAAAGGATTACGACTCATTCAATGATTTTGTATTTGAGATGTGTACTGATGAGAAGGACAGGATGAAGATAACGGAGAGTGCAAGGATGTTCTCCTCCTCTTTGATATCAGGGGATTATCCAGGTATAGACGAACTTGATGACATTTTCTCATCCTTGGAGAAGAACCGTCCGTATTTCATTTCGATGGTTCTCAAGGACCTGAGAAGGTCGTTCTCTGATGGGCATCTCAAGGCTGCAAAGGCATACTCCATCGTAAAGGCCCTGGATGATGCCTCTCTTTCAAATGAGGTGTATAATCAGAATATGAGAAGTGCACTCGACCTTGCACTTAGGGAGGCGGGATTTGTCGGTTAAGCTGCTTAGAAAGATAATCGGTTCAAACATAGAGATAAGCCAGGAGCATCTGAGAAAGCTCTGTGATTCTGCTCTGGGAGAATATGATCTTTTAAAGGAAGTTCTCGACAGGCAGGATGAGGGGCATATCGTTCTTTCCAAAGAGGACCATGAGGTCCTCCTGATTACAAGGAACCTCACAAAGCTCATCCCTGTAAGTACAAGCGGTAAAAGTTTTTCAGATTCCATAAAGGATCCTGACCTGAAAAAGTATTTCAAATCGGTCCTCGATGGGAATGAGAGCATGAATGAGCGCGATTTCTCATTCGGAGAGGGGGAGATCAAAACGATAAGGATCTCTTTCCTGCCGTTCATGCTCAATGATGTGGAGTACATAGACATCAGGTTCAACGATATAACGGATGCGCTTAAAAAGGAGATGAAGCTGAGGAACACTGAGGCACTTGCAAGCATGACGACGATGGCGGCAGGGGTGGCACACGAGATAAAAAACCCCCTTGCAGCGATGCAGATATACACCTCACTTTTGAGAAAGGCAATAGCAAGCGGGAAGGGGATGGAAAAGGCCAATGAATTCATAGACATCATAGAGCAGGAGACGGAGAGGCTCAATGAGATAGCCGTCGACTTCCTTTTCGCAGTCAAACCGATGCAGGTTGACCTGAAGCTTGACAGTCTGAACGAGATAATCATGGAGCTCGGGGACTTCGTAGCAGTGGAAGCCGTCACAAAGAACATAAAGATGACATTCCACCTTGATAAGTTCATCCCTTCCCTGATGCTGGACAGGAAGCTTCTCAGGCGTGCCTTCCTCAATGTCATAAACAACAGCTTCTATGCGATGAAGACAGGAGGGGAGCTCATAATCGAGGACAAATGCGATGGGGACTATGTAAAGCTTTCCATCATAGATAACGGAACAGGTATGAGTGAGGAGACGAAGAAGAGGATCTTTGAGCCATATTACACCACAAAGGCTGAAAGCGGGACCGGGCTCGGCCTTACTGCGGTCCTCAAGATCGTCAATGCACACTCTGCCGAGATAACACTTGACAGCCAGCTCGGAGTCGGGACATGTTTCACTTTCAAATTCCCGATTCCCAAGAGTCAGCGGAAGGTTTTGAAAGAAAAGGAATGAAAAGTGGCGACTATTTTAATCACTGATGACGAGGCCAATATCGTCAGCGGCCTTAAATATGCTTTTGAGGATGAGGGGTTTTCCGTACTGACGGCAGGAAACGGGCTTGAGGCATGGCATGAGATAAACACGAATTCCGTCGACCTTGTCATCACCGACCTCAGGATGCCTGAGATGGACGGCTATGAGCTTATAAAGAAGATAAGCGCCTCTTATCCGACACTTCCTGTCATCGTGCTCACCGGTCATGGCACGATAGAGACGGCAGTTGAGACGATGAGGGATGGAGCCATAGATTTCTTCACAAAGCCCGTCGACCTCGACAAGCTTATCTTGGTTGTCAAGAAGAGCATTAAGAACAGTCAGCTTCAAGAGCAGAACAAGAAGCTTACCGAGGAGATCAACAAGCTTCGGAGCCAGCAGAGGTATTCCAAGATAATAGGCAAGAGCGGAAAGCTCTCGGAGATGATGCAGATCATCAATCAGGTGGCATCTACGAAGGCAAGTGTCCTGATAACAGGAGAGAGCGGGACCGGCAAGGAGCTTGTGGCCGATGCAATCGTATCCCTTTCAGACCGTAAGGACAAACCTTTTATAAAAGTACATTGCGCATCCCTCTCTGAAAGTCTTCTTGAGTCCGAGCTCTTCGGGCATGAGAAAGGTGCCTTCACAGGTGCGACAGCCCAGAAGAGGGGAAGGTTCGAGCTTGCCGACGGCGGTACGATCTTCCTTGATGAGATCGGTGAGATAAATCCAAGTACACAGGTAAAGATCCTCAGGGTCCTGCAGGAGCGGGAGTTCGAGCGTGTCGGCGGGGAGAAGACCATCAAGGTTGATGTACGTGTCATAGCCGCGACGAACAGGAATCTGCTTGAAGAGGTGAAGAAGGGTGCATTCAGGGAGGATCTGTACTACAGGCTCAATGTAGTCCATATCGAGGTTCCTCCTCTCAGGGAGAGAAAGGAGGATATCGAGCTTCTCGCCCTCAATTTCCTTGATCAGTTCAATAAGGAGGATGGAAGGAAGATCGAGGGGATCAGCTCTCAGGCGAGGAAGGCTCTTCTCTCATATGACTGGCCGGGAAATATAAGGGAGCTGAAAAACAGCATAGAGAGTTCTGTCGTCCTTGCACGTGGGAACATAATTCAGCTTGAGGACCTTCCAGCCCAGATAACATCACAGGTTGCCGAGAACAAGAGTTCGATTACGATAGACCTTCCCGTTACAATGGAGGAGGCGGAGAGGAAGATCATCCTTTCCACAATCGAGTATTGTGCTGGAAACAAGAGCAGGGCAAGTGAGCTTCTGGAGATAGGAAGGAAGACGCTGCACAGGAAGCTTAACGAGTACATGGGTAGGCATGATGGAACTTGATGACATCCTCTGCCCGGGTGGAGTGCTTGAGAAGGCGTTGCCGTTCTACAGCTATCGCGAGAGCCAGTATGAGATGGCAAGTGTCGTCGAGACTGCGTTCAGAGAAGAGAAGATTGCCATCTTAGAGGCCGGAACGGGAATCGGCAAGAGCTTTGCATACCTCGTTCCGTCTTTTCTTGAAATACTTAAAGACAAGAGGAAGAGGATTGTCGTCGCAACCAGCACCATCACATTGGAAAACCAGTTGTTTGAGAAGGACATACCTCTTATAAGGAAAGCTCTTGGTGCCGATATAGAGAGCGCCATCCTGTTCGGCCGCTCCAACTATGTATGTCTATCAGCTTTCAAGGAGAAGGAGGAGGAACTGGCTGTCCTGAAGGATGATGACATGTCGGATTTCTCTGCACTCCGCGACTGGGTGTATTCAACGGAGAGCGGTTCCCTTTCCGATTTGAAGGATAAAAGAGCTCTTTCTCTCTTTCATGAGATAGCCTCCGATGCCAATACCTGTAAAGGCGCAAAATGTCCTTTTTTCACAAAGTGCTTCTTCTATGAAGCAAGAAAAAAGGCGAAGAAGGCACGTATTGTCGTTACAAACCACCATCTTTTCATCCTTGATGGGAAAAACCGTCTCGAAAGCGATATCGACTATGAGGATGATGCAGTTCTTCCTGCATTCGACTATGCGATACTGGATGAGGCCCATCATCTTGAGGATGAATCGGAGAGGCTGCTGAGCCTTTCGTATTCTTATGAGCAGCTGAGAAAGACAATGGACAACCTTCAGAAGAAGGAGAAGGACCTTGGAGGGAGGAATAAGATCGAATATCTGAAGAATTATGAGACCCGCAAAGGAGCTGTAAATGCATTTCTCAAGGAAATGAAGGGAATCAAGACAGATGCGGATACCTTCGATCAGAGCCTGATGTACTTCCTCTCTGCAATCAGGAAGGATTCGGAAATCCTTCTGGACAAGAGCCTTGCGTATGATATGAGCGGACTGAGAAAGCTTGCAGAGGAACTTGGCAGAAGGATGGCTAATGCGGCCTTGGCCCTTACATCATCAATCTCTTCGGAGGGAAGTGAAGGTGATGCGGTATTTACCCTTGCAATGAGGAACATAGGATATTTCTTCCTCTATTCAGAGGTGCTGACGACATTCTTCTCATCGTTCGACTACCAGGAGAGCGTACCTTATTTTGTCCGGGAAAGGAGTGGAAGATATTCGATGCTCATCAGTCCTATGCATGTAGGTTCACTGCTGAGGAAAATGTTCTATGACAGGATCAGAAGCATGATATTCTCATCTGCCACACTTACGATCGGTCAGGATTTCTCCCATTTTGAATTAAGGATCGGACTGGATGGGTATGATGTCATTGCTCGAAGATATGATTCTCCATTCGATTTCAAAAGGAATCTCATGCTTCTTGTCCCCAGGGACGGCATGCTTTACAGGAAAGGGGAGGACGAGTCGTATTTCTCATATTCTGCTGAAGCGATTTCTGATGCGATAAGCATGAGCGGAGGGGGTGCTCTTGTACTCTTTACAAGCAACGAGATGCTTGATGCCGTGACAGAGATGGTCAGAAAGAAACTTCCAGGGATGAACATATTGAAGCAGGAGGGAAGGAGAGTGAACAAAAAGAGACTTCTTGAGCGTTTCAAAGAGGATAAGGATTCCTCCCTCTTTGCGACCTCTTCCTTCTGGGAGGGCATTGACGCTCCAGGTGAGACGCTCAGGCTTCTGATAATCGTAAAACTTCCCTTCTCATCTCCGACAAGTCCGATGAACAAAGCACTTCAAAGTGTGCTTGAACGCCAGGAGCGCAGCAGTTTCTTTGAAATCACTCTTCCTGAGGCTGTGATAAAGTTCAAACAGGGAGTGGGGCGCCTTATAAGAAGTGAGGATGACAAGGGTGTCGTAATCGTCCTTGACGGACGTCTTGTGAAAAGCAGCTATAGGAAGTTCTTCTTCGACAGCATCCCTGAGTGCTATCTTCCTGAAGACTGTACTCTTGATAATATAGGTGAGAAGATAGAATCTTTCTTATATTAAAACATAAGGACCGGTCGCCCGGTCCTTATTTCATTATTTGATGACTGCCAGGATATCCTGTGCGTTTACAATCAGGTAGTCCTCGCCGGAGTCCTTGATCTCGGTTCCTGCATATTTGTCATGAAGGACCTTGTCTCCGACTTTCACCTTGATTTCCTCACTGTCTCCGACGGCAACTACTGTTGCTATCTGTGTCTTCTCCTGAGCAGCCTGAGGAATGAAGATTCCCCCTGCAGTCTTTTCTTCTGTCTTCTCTGCCTTAAGCAGAACTCTTTCACCAAGTGGTATGATTGTCATTTCTAATCACCTCGAAATATCAATTTCATATAGTAATATATATAAGCTTTGATAAAGCGGCAAGAAGATAATGAAGAAAAACCCGATGAAAAGAAGTTCCGGAAGTGGCAGAGCGAAAGAATTTCTTTTATAAACTTTCTTCAGAAATTTCAACGTGCTCTCTTAACTTTTATCTTAAAGTTGTTATATTTCTGTTAAGGGATAGCGAATATGGGATTCGAGGAGAGTGGAAGATTATTTTCAGAGGCTGAAAGGCGTATGAGGAAAGGTGATGTGATAGATGCGTTCGACTTGTACTGCGATGCGCTTATCGATCGTCTTTCCGTTGAAAACACATGCGTCGACTTCCTCTGTTTCTATCGCTCCCAGCTTGTGAAATACCTCAAGGAAAAGAGGAGCTTCTTCCTCTCCCTTGCGGAAGGGGATATGATAAGCGACCTCATTTATTCCACTTATGAGGAGTTCCTATCTTCTTTGAAGGGCAATCCATTTGTCAAGACTGAAAAGGGCAGGTTCAGGCTCCTGATGTCTGTGAAGATTGTTTTCCCGGTTCAAAATGACACAGCTATGTTTGATTTTCCTGTTGTAGTGTCAAAATAACACATATTTGTCTGATTTTTGTCCATGTGTGTCAAAATGAGACTTAGTTTATGATAACTACACAAAGCAAAATAATATTTAATTATTTATAATATAACAAATTAAATAGATAAATCATAACTTGGCATATTTCTTGCTTACTATATAATGTAGGAGAAAACAAAATGTCAAAAGAAATGTCAAATGCTGCTTATCTTGATTCGGATAACGAGGTTCTTTCAATATATCTCGAGCAGATTAACAAGATTCCTATGCTGAGCTATGAAGAGGAATATGAGCTTGCACTGAAAGCGAAGATCGGGGATAAGAAGGCGTTTGATAGAATCATAAACGCAAATCTCAGGTTCGTAGTCTCTGTTGCAAAAAAATACAAAGGACAGGGGATGGCTCTCTCGGACTTGATAAACGAGGGAAACATCGGCCTTATCACAGCGCTTGAGAAGTTCGAGCCGGAAAAAGGCTATCACTTCATATCATATGCAGTCTGGTGGATCAGGCAATCGATAATGAAAGCCCTCAGTGAGAAGGCAAGGGCTGTGCGTCTTCCTCTCAACAGGGCGAATGAGCTGATGCAGATCCAGAAAGCCCAGAGTGAAATCCTCCATGAGAACGTCGAGGATCCGAACGACCTCCATCTGATAAGTGAGAGGACAGGGCTGGAGGAGAATCTTGTAAAGGACCTGCTTTCCATCAGTCAGGACATGGTGAACCTGGATTCAGCGATAAGAAACGATGAGGATTCATCATCGACTTTCTCTGCCTTCATCGAGGACCCTTCGAACGGTCCTGAGGATGAGGTTGTGGGAGAGTCCCTTAAAAGCGAGGTCAGGGCGCTTCTACTTACTCTCAACGACAAGGAGAGGACGATATTGAATATGCGCTACGGTCTTGATGGCAATAAGCCGATGAGCCTTAAGGAG
This sequence comes from Candidatus Ornithospirochaeta stercorigallinarum, assembly GCA_018711525.1. Lineage (GTDB taxonomy): Bacteria > Spirochaetota > Spirochaetia > Sphaerochaetales > Sphaerochaetaceae > Ornithospirochaeta > Ornithospirochaeta stercorigallinarum. The sequence goes on along the minus strand of DVIF01000090.1, from coordinate 4,061 downwards.
ATCGGTCTTAAGTTCGGGCTTACGAAAGAAAGGATCAGACAGATCGAGAAGAGGGCTCTTGAGAAGCTCAAGGAAAACAGCCAGAGCAGGGAGCTCGAATGCTATACTCTGGCTTGCTGAATCGAATGGGTGGGGTAAAATCCACCCCTTTTCTTTTATAAAAATGAAACCTCGTTTCAATTTTATTTGATATCATCTTACAATATATACAATTATTCACTTTTCTGTTGTCCTAACTCATTTTAAATGGTAAGCTCTATAAAGCATTTATCAAGTGAGGTGAAAATGGCAAAAACAGAAAAAAAGAAATATGTCTACTTCTTTGGAGGTGGCAAGGCGGAGGGCGCTGCCGATATGAAGGCCCTTCTAGGGGGAAAGGGTGCGAATCTCGCAGATATGACCAGTATCGGACTTCCCGTCCCTCCAGGATTTACAATTACAACAGAGGCATGTGCCTTCTTCGATAAGACAGGTGGCGGCTATCCTGAGGGAATGAAGGATGAGGTCCTTGCCAATCTCAAGAGGCTTGAGGAGCTTCAGGGGGCGAAGCTTGGAGACAAGGAGAATCCTCTACTTGTATCTGTAAGAAGCGGTGCTGCCCAGTCTATGCCTGGAATGATGGATACAGTTCTCAATCTCGGCCTCAATCCAGACAGCCTTGAAGCACTTATCAAGAAGACAGGTAACGAGCGTTTCGCATGGGACAGCTACCGCAGATTCATCCAGATGTTCGGTGATGTAGTAATGGGGGTTGAGCATGCGAAGTTTGAATTCATCCTCCAGAGCGTTAAAGATGAGAATGGAATCCATTTCGACAATGAGCTTACTGTGGATATGCTCAAGGAAGTCATCAAGCGCTATAAGATCATGTATAAGAAAGCAACAGGGGAGGACTTTCCGACAGATCCTGAATATCAGCTGTTCAAGGCGATTGATGCCGTATTCAAGAGCTGGAATAATGAAAGAGCTATAAAATACAGGCTCATGAATGATATCCGTGGTCTTCTTGGTACTGCTGTAAACGTCCAGTGCATGGTCTTCGGCAATATGGGAGAGACCAGTGGAACAGGTGTTGCATTCACTCGTGACCCGTCCACAGGAGAGAACAAGTTCTTCGGTGAGTATCTTATGAACGCTCAGGGAGAGGATGTCGTAGCAGGTATCAGGACCCCTCAGTCGATCGATACACTTAAGAATGTAAACCCTGATGCATACAACCAGCTTGTTGAAATCAGAAGCATACTTGAAAAACATTACAAGGATATGCAGGATCTTGAATTCACAATCCAGGAAGGTAAGCTCTACATGCTTCAGACCAGAAATGGAAAGAGGACGATCTTCAGCTGGCTCAGAAGCCAGGTTGAGATGGTGGAAGAGGGGCTTATCGACAAGAAGACTGCGGTATCAAGGGTTCCTGCAGGGGAGTTCAGCAAACTCTTTGCTCCAATCTTGGACAACAAGATCATCCGTGACCTTGCCTGTAAGGAGGCAACCCATGGTCTCAATGCCAGCCCGGGAGGAGCCTGCGGCCAGATTTATTTCACTGCAAAGGATGCTGAGAAGGCTGCAGCAGAGGGAAAGGATGTCCTCCTTGTACGTGTTGAGACAAGTCCTGAGGATATCGGGGGAATGGCTGTAAGCCGTGGAATCGTTACCTGCCGTGGAGGTATGACAAGCCATGCTGCTGTTGTTGCCAGAGGTATGGGATGCCCTTGTGTCTCAGGTTGTGGTGAAATCCACGTTGATGAGATCAAGAAGACGCTTGAGGTCAATGGTCAGATCCTCGCAGAAGGAGACTACATGGCAATCGATGGATTCACCGGTGCCGTATATGCACAGAAGATTCCTGTAAAGCCAAGTGAGATCATGCAGGTTCTTGAAGGAAGCATGAGGGAGTCGGAATCCCTTCTCTTCCAGAACTACAAGAAGTTCATGGGTTATGTGAATGAATACAAGACCATGGGTGTAAGGACGAATGCCGATACACCTCAGGATGCACGCCACGCCGTCCAACTTGGAGCCGAAGGTGTGGGACTTTGCAGGACAGAGCATATGTTCTTCGGAGGCAAGAGGATCATCAGCATGCGCAAGATGATTCTTGCCAGCAATACAAAGGACAGGGAAACAGCTCTTGCAGAGCTTCTTCCTATGCAGAGAGAGGATTTTGCAGGCATATTCGAGGCCCTCAGCGGTCTTCCTGTGACAATCAGGCTTCTCGATCCTCCTCTCCATGAATTCCTTCCAAACGACCATACCAGCCGTCATGAGATGGCTCTTACAATGGGAATCAGCCTTGAGGAGATTGCACAGAAGATCAACAGCCTCCACGAGTTCAATCCAATGCTCGGATTCCGTGGTTGTCGTCTTGCAATCGTCTATCCTGAGATTCTTAAGATGCAGGTCAGGGCTATTATCGAGGCTGCTATCGATGTAAAGAGAAAGGGTATCGATGTACATCCTGAGATCATGATTCCACTTGTAGGTATATATAAGGAGTTCAACTTCTGTAAGGAGAAGGCCGTTGAGACAATCGAAGAGGTATTCAGCGAGCAGGGCATGAAGATCGAGTATAAGATCGGTACTATGATCGAGGTTCCGCGTGCTGCGATTACTGCAGATGAGATTGCCCGTGAGGCTCAGTTCTTCTCCTTCGGAACAAACGACCTGACGCAGATGACATGTGGTTTCAGCCGTGATGATGCCGCTTCATTCCTTGGACATTATGTAAACGATCCGGACAAGCAGTTCTATGATTATGATCCGTTTGCATCAATCGATACGGATGGCGTGGGAAAACTCATCAAGATGGCTGCAGAGCTCGGACGATCAGTCCGTCCTGATATCAAACTCGGTATCTGCGGAGAGCATGGAGGAGATCCGAAGTCGATTGCATTCTGTCAGACAATCGGACTCAACTATGTATCATGTTCGCCTTTCCGTGTACCAATTGCTCGTCTTGCAGCTGCACAGGCGGCGATTGCACAATCCAAATAATGGGGGAATTAGAAAAGGAAGCTCTTCACGGCTTCCTTTTCTTTTTGTATTATTGACTCTATGCTCAAAACGGTAGTTAAAGGTTTTATTGTTGGTTCGAGTATGATGATCCCGGGTGTATCCGGTGGGTCGATGGCGATGATCCTGGGAGAGTATGACAGGCTGATAGCGGCAATCCCTTCCATCTTCTCCAAAAAGACTTTTTTCAGCAGCCTGAAGTATCTTCTTACCTTCGTTGTCGCTGCATTGCTGGGGATCCTGATAGTAGCCCGTCCTCTTGAGGTCCTGATAGCCAGGTATTCACTTATCCTGATGTATCTCTTTCTCGGGGCGGTATGCGGCACGATTCCAATGATGGTGAAAAAGGCTCATTCCGAGGGCTTTGATCTCCCGAGTCTGGTATATATCATAATCGGGATTGTCCTTGTGTTCTCGATCGAATTGATTCCTGAGGGGATCTTCAATCCAAGCCTGGATGTCAGCTTCTTCGATGTGATGATCCAGATCCTGGGAGGGATACTGGTCTCGATAGGGCTTGTCCTGCCTGGAATCAGCACAAGTTATCTTCTACTCGTGCTTGGCCTTTATGAACCGATCATAAGTGCGCTCTCAAATAATCAGTTCGTCTCTCTCATACCGATTGTATTAGGACTTCTGGTAGGCATTCTCGCTCTTACAAAGATACTGCAGATTGCGATGGAACGCTATCCAAAGATCACATACATGATGATACTCGGTTTTCTTCTCGGCTCAATCAAGGAGATCTATCCAGGCCTTCCAGATGGTTGGGGAATATTGATTGCTATGATCCTCTTCATCATCGGATTCATCGTCGTCTATGAGCTATCTCTTTTTGAGGAGAGGAATGGAGATGAGTGATGATGCCCTGTCTTTACAGGTGTCCGGCAATATGATTTAGTATGGTTCAGAAGATGTGGTCGATTGAAAATGTAAAAGCAACTCTAACCGAGTAAATGCATTTTTGAAGAGTTTATTGCAACCGCGAAAGAAACCGAAGTTTGACAAAAGTGGCTTTTATGGCGGAAAATAAGGCTGTAGGTTGGTTC